>CAVJTV010000059.1:0-12734 GCA_963652435.1 Desulfovibrionaceae bacterium
AAAAGTGCTTTTCCAGTCCCACCGTCGTGCGGATGAAGGTAGAAAAGTGCTTTTCTTGTTTCTACAACGGTATGTAGCATTTCTGTTGGACGCAGGAGCTGCCGGCATCGATAAGCAGAATGTAGAAGCCCCCTTTGAGAGGCAGCGGCTGCACCGACGTGCCCTGCGGCAGCGGGCAGGAATATACCGTCCGTCCGAATATGTCAACCACCTGCAGTATGCCTTGCGCGGGGATGCCCTCCAAGGAAAGTTCGCGCCCTTTCAATACGCAGTTTATAGAAGTCGTGTCGTTTGCTACACCGAGAGGTTCCGCAGCATACGCAGTGAGACCTTCCGCCCCGCCGGACAGCTTCATGGCACTCGTCGCCGGCGTCCCGTCCGCAATGGTCAACGACGTTTCTCTCCTTGCCTTCACGAAGAAGGCAGCCAAGGGCGGTATCTCGTAGTTCCCCTTTATGTCGTAGGCTGTGTAGGTGCCTTTGTCGTAGAGGTAGATGTAGCCGTCGAGCGCAGCATTGTGTGATATCTGTGAAAAATGCAGCGGCGATGGCTGAGGATTGCCGCAGAGATACCACCCTTTGTCTTTGCCTGTGGCAGATGCCCCGACCCGCACGGGGATGGAGGCTGCCGTGCCGAAGTTTACGGGGATGTCGCTGCCCGAGGCAGAGAAGGTCAGCGTATTGTCGGCTGCCGCTGCGTCCAATGCCACTAAGTAGCCTTTTCCTCTTTCAAAGACAAGAGGGTCGTCCGACGTGTCGCTTGAAAGAGAGACAACAGCCCAGTTGCCTGCCTGCTTCTGCGTCGCTGCACGCTTGTCGCCGTCGTAGGTCTGCACGTAGATGTAGTTGCCACTGCCCGTGAACCGGTCGTCTTCCAAAGAGAAGCGGCTGTCGATGCCGCTTAGGCGTACATCGAAAGGAAAGGCGAGGAAATACCACACCCCCTTTTCGGGGAAGGTGTGGTATATCGAGACCAGTTTGTTTACCGAGAACTTGCCGGCGGTGGCTATCGAAAAGTCCGTTTCATGCAGATAGAGAGTGTCTGTTTCCAAGTCGCCATCTTCGGTTATCGTCAGGCTGCCGTCGGCAAGACTGATCTGATTGCATTGCACCGACGAGTTTACCTCGGCATCGCCGCCGACCAAAGCCCTGCGATTGCGGTAAGGCGCGAGATACGACCAGCAGGCATCGTCCGTCCACTTTCCGCTGCCCGTGAAAAGGGAGTAACGTGGGATGGTGTCGGTGGCAAAGAGGGATTTGATTAGGAAATATCCATTCTTTGTGTCTGCTGCCGGTTCGGAAGCATGGAAGGTGATATTGTTCGGGTTGCCGGCTAATCGAACATCGGTTTGTTTGTTTTTAAGAGGGTAAATTGTGATGTCGCGATGCCCCAGTTTATTGTCCAGCTCAGCCGCCAGCGTTTCCCCGTCTGCGATTGAGTTGGCAGCGAAAGAGACGCGGACATAGACACGTTGGGATTCCATCAGCGGGTAAGGCTCTAAGGTGAGGCTTCCTCCGAGAGGTATCTTCAAGGCATGCTCTTCTTCAGATAGCTCTGCACCACCCGAGACAGAGTAGGTCCAGTTGTCTTTCTCCGACTGAGAGAATGTCTGCATGCGGAACGTATCGATAACAAGGTCCATGTCCTCGTCTTTTACAAACTCTTCCCATGTCGACGGATTTGAAACCTGTGCCGCGGCGGACACCATAACCATTGAAACCATGACCCCGAAAAGGACGCGCCGGGGCATACGCAAATGTTTATTCCTCATAGTAAAGCTGTTTTGTTTGTCGTCACGCCGGCAAATGTAGAGAAATAATCGAAATGACTACCTTTGCCGACATGAAAGAATTCATCATATCGGAAGCGAAAACAGAGAAAGCGGTGCTTGTCGGCTTGATCACCCCCACGCAGAACGAACAGAAAGTGAAGGAATATCTGGACGAACTGGCGTTCCTTGCCGACACTGCCGGAGCCGAGGCCGTCAAGAAGTTCTTCCAGAAGCTGGACTACCCGAACCCGGTCACGTTTGTCGGGACAGGGAAATTGCAGGAGATAAAAGAGTATGTGGTGGAGAACGAGATCGGGTTGGTTGTATTCGACGACGAGCTTTCGCCCAAACAGCTTCGCAACATCGAAAAAGAACTTCAGGTGAAGATCCTCGACCGCACAGGTCTCATACTCGACATTTTCGCCCGCCGTGCCCAGACAGCCCACGCGAAGACGCAGGTTGAACTGGCACAATACAAATACATGCTTCCGCGACTGACGCGTCTTTGGACTCACCTGGAACGGCAGCGGGGCGGTGTCGGTATGCGCGGACCGGGCGAGACGCAGCTGGAGACCGACAAACGTATCATCCTCGACAAGATTGCCAAGCTGAAACGCGACCTCGCGGACATCGACAAACAGAAAAGCGTGCAGCGGAAGAACCGTGGCAAGATGGTGCGCGTCGCATTAGTCGGCTACACCAACGTAGGCAAATCCACACTGATGAACCAGCTGAGCAAAAGCGACGTGTTTGCCGAAAACAAACTGTTTGCCACGCTCGACACAACCGTGAGGAAAGTGATTGTCGACAACCTGCCGTTCCTGCTCTCAGACACTGTCGGCTTTATCCGCAAGCTGCCTACCGAGTTGGTGGAGTCGTTCAAGTCGACACTCGACGAGGTGCGCGAGGCAGATCTGCTGGTTCATGTGGTAGACATCTCGCATCCGACTTTCGAGGAACAGATTGAGGTGGTGAACAACACGCTGGCGGAGATAGACAAGGTGGAGAAGCCGATGATTATCGTGTTCAACAAAGTGGATGCCTTCACCTTCGTCCCGAAAGACGAAGACGACCTGACACCGCGAAAGCGCGAGAACATTACCCTCGACGAGCTGAAGCATACGTGGATGAACAAGCTGCAGGACAACTGCATTTTTATTTCCGCCAAGGAACGCACCAACATGGACGCGCTGAAATCCCTGCTATACGAACGGGTCAAGCAGATACACGTCACCCGTTTCCCCTACAACGATTTCCTTTTCCAGCAGTACGACGAAGAATGACAGCCCCCCCGCTGAGGGCTCACTGCCGGCGGTGGCTCCGCGGATGATGCTCCAGTATCTCCTTGCGAAGAAACTGGCGGTTGACGTGAGTGTAGATTTCCGTCGTCGTTATTTTCTCATGCCCCAGCATGTCTTGAATGGCACGCAGGTTGGCTCCGCCCTCCAAGAGGTGGGTCGCAAAGGAATGGCGGAAAGTATGTGGGCTGACATTCTTGTGGATGCCTGCCATCTCGGTCTGCTGTTTGACGATATGAAAGACCATGATTCGGGAAAGAGCTGTTCCCCTGCGGCTCAGAAACAGAATATCCTCGTAACCTTTCTTTACCGCTATTCGGCTGCGGTCGGGCAGGTAGTTCTTTATTTCGTGGATGGCAGTCTCGGAGATTGGAACGAGCCGCTGCTTGCTGCCCTTCCCTTCCACGCGGATAAACTCTTCGTCAAGATAGATGTCCGGAAAGCGTAGGGAAATCAGTTCCGAGACGCGTAGCCCGCAGCTGTATAGCACCTCCAGCATTGCCCTGTTGCGATGCCCTTCGGGAAGGGAAAGGTCGATGCTGTCGAGTATGCTGTTTATCTCGTCGACAGTCAGCACTTCCGGTAGCTTCAGTCCGATCTTCGGCGACTCCAGCAATTCCGTCGGGTCGACCGTTGTGTATCCGTCGATCAGCAGGAAACGATAGAACGACTTTATGCCGGAGATGATACGTGCCTGCGAACGCGGATGGATGCCGATGTCGCACAGCTGGGCAACAAACTGCTGCAAATCCTGATAGGTGATGTCGGCATACCCTTTCCCCTCGCTCTCCATGTAGCGGATCAGTTTGTCGAGGTCGGTAAGGTAGGCATCGATGGAGTTTGCGGACAAAGACTTCTCCAACCGGAGCCAAGTTGTATACTTCTCTACGATGTCGTTCCCTTGTTTCATTGCAAATAGGCCGTTATACGCGTGGCGAAAAATCTTTACCTTTGCCGGACGTTTTTCAGCCCGTGTGAGGCGGCACAAAGGTAATAACGTTACAGTTACAGCAAATGAAGAAGATTCAGATTATCAACGGTCCTAATCTTAACCTGTTGGGTAGGCGCGAGCCGGCAGTGTATGGCAACGCCTCCTTCGAAGGCTATCTCAGCGGACTGCGCGCCCGGTATCCTGAATGTGAAATCGCGTATTTCCAAAGCAACATAGAGGGTGAAATGATTGACAAGATCCACGAGGTGGGTTTCTGCCGCGATGGTATCATCTTGAACGCAGGAGCATACACGCATACCTCCATTGCCCTGCACGATGCCATCCGGTCGGTGACTGCTCCGGTCGTGGAGGTGCATATTTCGAACGTGCATGCGCGTGAAGCGTTCCGTCATGTGTCGATGATTTCGGCAGCCTGCAAGGGAGTGATCCTGGGGTTCGGGCTGGATTCCTATCGCCTGGCTCTCGAGGCACTCATACAATTGGGAAAAGACAAATAGTTTAGGTTATATATATAAGGTATATGTTAAAGCATACGAAGATTGTTGCTACAATTTCTGATCAGCGTTGCGACGTGGAGTTTCTTCGCTCGTTGTACAACGCAGGAATGAATGTTGTGCGTCTGAATACGGCGCACATGACGGAAGAGGGGTTGAACCGTGTCGTTACGAACGTGCGAGAAGTGTCGTACCGCATCGGTATACTTATGGATACGAAAGGTCCGGAGGTCCGTACCACGGCGACAGACGAGCCGATAAGTTTCACTACCGGCGAGACCGTTCGGATTGTGGGCGACCCGGACAAGGGAACTACCCACAACTGTATATGTGTTTCATACCGGAACTTTGTGGACGACCTGGAGGTCGGTAGCGATGTCTTGATTGACGACGGCGACCTGGAGCTGAAGGTGACAGAGAAGCACGACGACTGTTTGGTTTGCCGTGTCGACAACGATGCCGTGCTCGGAAGCCGCAAGAGCGTGAACGTCCCGGGAGTGCGTATCAATCTCCCGTCGCTCACCGACAAAGACCGCCGCAATATCCTTTGGGCAATCGACAATGACCTCGATTTCATTGCCCACTCTTTCGTGAGAAGCAAGCAGGACGTGCTGGATATCCAGCATATCCTCGACGAACACAAAAGCCCGATAAAGATCATTGCCAAGATAGAAAACCAGGAGGGCGTGGACAATATCGACGAGATACTGGAGGTGGCATACGGCGTTATGATTGCCCGTGGAGACCTCGGGATTGAGGTGCCGGCGGAAAAGATTCCGGGAATACAGCGCGTGCTGATACGCAAGTGCGTGGAGGTGAAGAAGCCGGTGATCGTGGCAACGCAGATGCTTCACTCCATGATAAAGAACCCGCGGCCTACGCGTGCGGAGGTGACCGACATTGCCAATGCCATCTACTACCGCACGGATGCGCTGATGCTGAGTGGCGAGACTGCTTACGGTAAATATCCGCTGGAGGCGGTGCAGACAATGACGAAGGTTGCCCGTGAAGCGGAAAACACGAAGCTGGCGGCAAACGACATTCGCGTCCCTATCGAAGGGAACGACCTCGACGTTACCTCCTTCCTGGCAAAGCAGGCTGTGAAGTCGTCGAACAAACTGCACGTGAAGGCTATCATCACCGACAGTTACACAGGGCGCACGGCACGCTACCTCGCAGCTTTCCGCGGTACGTCAACCGTGTTTGCCATCTGCTACAATCCCCGCGTGACGCGCATGCTCTCCCTCTCGTATGGCGTATGGGCAGTGTATCAGCAGTGGAACGACAGCCGCCGCGGATATTTCTACAGTGCGTTGAACGAACTTATCAAGAGCGGACGTATCACGCGCAACGACATGGTTGCCTACCTGAGCGGCAGCTTCGGCGAAGGCGGCGGCACGACCTTCCTTGAGATCAACAACGTGGGGAAGGTGCTCGACTCGGGAAGCAAGTATTCCCTCCCGACCTTCAAGGATAAGTAGCGTTTCCCCATCATAAAGAGCAGGTCCGGAAGATGACATTAGACGAATACATACTCTCTCACAGCGACGAAGAAGGCGCGTTGCTGTCCGCCCTGAACAGGGATGCCCATGTGAACCTGCTGCGCCCGCGTATGTTGTCCGGTCATTTGCAGGGGCGCGTGCTGAAGATGTTTTGCCGGATGATGCGTCCGCGCCGTGTGCTTGAGATAGGGACGTATACGGGTTATGCCACGCTCTGCATGGCTGAGGGGTTGGCAGATGATGCCCTCATACACACGATAGAAATAAACGACGAGATGGAGGACTTCATCATGAAGTATCTCTCCCGCTCGCCTCACAAGGACAAGGTGAGGCTGCATATCGGAGACGCGATGGATGTTCTGCCGAGGCTTGACGAGACATTCGACATGGTGTTTATCGATGCCGACAAGCGGATGTATTCCGAGTACTACGATATGGTGTTCCCCAAGGTGCGGCAGGGGGGCGTTATCCTTGCCGACAACACTTTGTGGGACGGGAAAGTGCTCGACGAGCCTCACACGTCGGACAGGCAGACCGCCGGGATACTTCGTTTCAACGACAAGATAAAAGACGATGCGCGGGTGGAGAAGGTTATCCTGCCGCTTCGCGACGGTCTGACGATGATATGGAAAAAGTAGAAAGGAGAACGATATGGAAAGTACAAGACTGAACAAGATTGGTCGTCTCATACAAAAGGAGCTTGGCGACATCTTCCAGAAACAGACACAGGCAATGCCGGGGACGCTGGTCTCCGTCAGCGTCGTGCGCGTCAGCCCCGACCTGAGCGTTGCCAAGGTTTACCTTAGCTTGTTCCCCTCCGAGAAAGGGCAGACACTGATTGATGCAATCCGCCGTAACACCAAGTCGATCCGCTTCGAGCTGGGCAGACGCATCGGCAAGCAGGTGCGCATCATCCCCGAGCTGAGTTTCTTCATCGACGACTCGCTGGACTATATCGACAACATCGACCGGCTCTTGCAGAAATAATACCAGCCAAGCGTTGAACCTCCCGTTTTATATCGCCCGACGGTATCTCTTCTCGAAGAAGTCGCACAATGCCATCAACATCATCTCGATGGTGTGCGTGTGCGGCGTGGCTGTTGCCACCACTGCCGTTGTCTGCGCTCTGTCGGTCTACAACGGGTTCAACGACCTCGTGGCAGGCATGTTCGGCAGCTTCGATCCGGAGCTGAAGGTCACGCCGCGCACCGGTAAGGTGTTCGACCCCACTGCAGACGCTTTTCAGCGCGTAAGGCAGCTGAAGGATGTTGCCTGCTTCGGCGAGGTTCTTCAAGACAATGCGCTCATACGTTATCACGACCGTCAGGACATTGCCGTTGTCAAAGGTGTGGACCGCAGCTTCAGCCGCCTTACGTCCATCGACAGCATACTTATCGACGGCAGCTTCTTGCTCAGCGATGAGGCAGCCGACTACGCGACCTTGGGCGTCGGGCTGTCTGCCAAGCTCGGTGTCAAGCCGAGGTTTTCCGCCCCCGTGGAGATTTATGTCCCCAAACGCGACGAGAAGGTCAACCTCGCCAATCCCGCGACTTCCTTCAACACGGGGTATGCCTACGTGGGCGGCGTGTTTGTCACGAACCAGCAGGTCTACGACGAGGGATTTGTGCTGCTCCCCATCGCGCTTGTGCGCCGCCTGCTCAACTACGACACGGAGGTCAGTGCCATCGAGCTGAAACTTGCCGACGGTGCCGATGTCGCTTCCGTAAAGAGGGAGATACAGACGCTTCTCGGCGGGCAGTTCGTCGTGCAGGACCGCTACGAGCAGCAGGAGGCATCGTTCAAGATGATGCAGGTGGAGAAGTGGATGACCTTCCTTATCCTTTCGTTCATCCTTGCCATCGCGCTGTTCAACGTTGTCGGCTCTCTGTCGATGCTTATGATAGAGAAGAAAGGCGACGTCGGCACGTTGCGCAACATGGGTGCCGGCGACCGGCTGATACGTCGCATTTTCCTCTTCGAGGGATGGATGATCTCCGGCATAGGGGCTGTTGCGGGGATTGTCGCAGGGCTCGCCCTCTGCTTCCTTCAGCAGCACTTCGGATTTATCAAGCTGGGGCAGACGGCAGGCACTTTCGTCATCGATGCCTACCCCGTGCGCGTCGTTTTCACGGATCTCCTCGTCACATTCGTCTCGGTGCTGGCGATCGGACTGATTGCAGCCTGGTATCCCGTCCATTACCTGGGGAAAAGGTGGCTTTGACAGAATGTTTTTATCCCAATCCGACCTGCGGAAAGCAAGAATCGCCGCGCAATTATACATTGCGTATATGCGCGGTATAAGAATCGTCGCGCAATTATACCTCGCGTCTTTGCGCGGTATAATAATCGCCGCACAATTATACCTCGCGTCTTTGCGCGGTATAATAATCGCTGTGCAATTATACATTGCGTCTTTGCGCGGTATAATAATCGCTGTGCAATTATACATTGCGCCTTTGCGCGGTATAATTTCCTCCGAAATCTAATTGAATTCCTTTCCGAACTTTATCTGCGCGTCTGCGACGAACTGCTTGATGCGTTGCTCGTCGTTCTTTTTGCAGATAAGCAACACGTTGCCAGACTCGGCAATGATGCAGTCGTCCACGCCCTGCACAACCGTGAGTTTCTCCGGATTGTCCACGGCAATCACGTTGCCCGCGCTCTCGTAGAGCAGCACGTTGCCGTTCTTCAGCACGGCATTGCTGTTCTCGTCCTTCGGCGCAAGCTCGAACAGCGACCCCCACGAGCCAAGGTCCGCCCAACCGAAGTCGGTGCACAGCATATACACGTTGTCCGCCTTCTCCATCACGCCGTAGTCGATGGATATGTTTTGGCAGTAAGGGAAATTCTCGTGGATGAAGGCGTGCTCTTCCGGCGTGTTGAACTTGTCTTTCCCCAAGTCGAAGCGGGCAGTGATGTCGGGGAGATATTTCGCGAACGCCTCGATGATGGTGTTCACGTTCCAAAGGAAAAGACCCGAGTTCCAGAAGAACTCGCCGCTCTCGTAGAACACTTTCGCCAGCTCGAGGTTGGGCTTCTCGGTAAACGTTTTCACGCGGCTGAACTCGCCGAGCATGGAGTCGCTGCTCTGGATGTATCCGTAGCCTGTCTCGGGGCGGCTCGGCTGTATGCCGAGCGTCACGAGTGCACTCTTGCTCTTCACGAAGTCCAGCCCTTTCTTTACATCTCTCAGGAAGATGTCTTCCTTCAGGATAAGATGGTCGGAAGGTGCAACAACGATGTTCGCATTCGGATTGCAGGCTCTGATGTGGTAAGCCGCGTAGGCGATGCAGGGCGCGGTGTTGCGGCGTGCCGGCTCGAGCAATATCTGACTGTCCCCAAGCTCGGGCAGCTGCTCCTTGATGAGAGCGGCGTACGCCTCGTTCGTTACGATGAATATATTTTCAATCGGGATGATACGCGAGAAACGGTCGAAAGTCATCTGCAACAGCGAACGCCCCGTCCCGAAGAAATCGAGGAACTGCTTCGGATATGTCTCTCTGCTAAAGGGCCAGAAACGGCTGCCGATCCCGCCCCCCATAATCACACAATAACTATCTTTCATAATATACGGACTGCTTTAATTATTACACAATAAAGTACTAACGCAATAATGCGTGATTTATTCTGCCTTCACGGTCAAGATTTCTTCTATCACGTGCGGATAGTGGGCATATTCCAGCGCGTGCACCTTCGAAGCCACCTCCTCGGCAGTGTCCGTGGGCAGCAGCGTGCATTTTGCCTGGAAGATGATGCCGCCCTCGTCGTAGTTTTCGTTGACGTAATGTATCGTGATGCCCGACTCTTTCTCTCCGGCAGCCACCACCGCCTCGTGCACGTGCATGCCGTACATTCCTTTCCCGCCGTACTTCGGCAGCAGTGCCGGATGGATATTGATGATCCTACCCGGATAGGCATCGAGCAGTGCGCTTGATATCTTGTTCATAAACCCTGCGAGAACAATCAGGTCGGTATCGTATTCCGCCAGCTTTGCAATCACTGCCGTCCCTTCCACAAACTCCTCGCGGGAAAACACAAACGACGGAATGCCCAATGCCCTGACGCGCCCGTGCACGCCGACGTTTCTGTTGTTCGACAATACAACAACAACCCTTACTTTATCGCTTCCCGAGAAATACCGTGCTATGTTTTCAGCATTAGTCCCCGCACCGGAGGCAAAAATCGCTACGTTCTTCATTTCCGCATTTTTAGTACATTATGTTTGCTTGGTAACACAAAAAATCATTTCCTTTGCACCGCAAAATTAAAAAGTATATTCGTATTCATTAATCTAAATTGAAAAGTTATGTCTGAAGTTGCATCTAAAGTAAAGGCTATCATCGTTGACAAATTGAATGTTGAAGAAACAGAGATAACAAACGAGGCAAGCTTTACTAACGATTTGGGAGCAGACTCTCTTGATACCGTAGAATTGATTATGGAATTCGAGAAAGAATTCGGTATTTCAATTCCTGACGATCAAGCAGAAAAGATTACAACAGTGGGCGATGCAATCGCTTATATCGAAGCGAATGGTGGAGCGAGTGCAGAGTAATCAGTCCTTTTAAAAGTATGGAATTGAAAAGAGTTGTGGTAACAGGTCTTGGTGCCATCACTCCTCTCGGCAATACCCTCTCAGAGACTTGGGAGGGTATTGTTGGTGGAAAGAGTGGTGCTGGTCCTATCACGCAGTTTGATGCCTCCAAATTCAAGACGCAATTTGCATGCGAGGTAAAGGGTTTCGATCCGCTCACGGTTGTGGACCGGAAAGAAGCTCGTAAATGCGACCGGTACAGCTTGCTCGCCATGTGTGCGGCGAAGCAGGCTATCGAGGATGCCGCGATGGACCTCGATAAGGAAGACAAGAATCGTATCGGCGTTATTTTCGCTTCCGGCATAGGTGGCATTCGGACATTCGACGAGGAGGTGCTGGCATACGCAAAAATTAAAGACACGATAGGGCCGAAGTTCAGTCCGTTCTTCATCCCGAAAATGATTTCTGACATAGCCGCTGGGCACATCTCCATGATGTATGGTTTTCACGGTCCGAACTTCGCGACGGTGTCGGCTTGTGCCTCTTCCACCAACGCGCTCTCGGATGCATACAACTACATCCGTTTGGGTAAAGCAAACGTGATTGTGACAGGCGGTGCAGAAGCTGCCATCACGGAAAGCGGTGTCGGAGGGTTCAACTCGATGAACGCATTGTCGACGCGCAACGATTCGCCCGAAACGGCTTCTCGTCCGTTCAGCGCAAGCCGCGACGGCTTCGTCATGGGAGAAGGAAGTGCCTGCCTTGTTTTGGAAGAGATGGAACACGCCCTGGCTCGCGGGGCTAAGATATATGCCGAGATTGCAGGGACAGGAATGTCGGCGGATGCCTATCACCTGACGGCTTCTCACCCCGAGGGACTGGGGGCAAAGCTCGTAATGGTGAACGCCCTGGAAGATGCCGAGATGAAGCCGGAAGACATCGACTATATCAATGTGCATGGGACATCGACGCCGGTGGGAGACATCTCCGAAGTGAAGGCAATCAAGGATGTGTTTGGCGAGAGTGCTTACAAACTGAATATAAGCTCCACGAAGTCTATGACCGGTCACCTGCTCGGCGCAGCGGGAGCCATCGAAGCCATATTCTGTATCATGGCAATCAAAGACGGAATAATCCCTCCGACAATCAATCATGCGGACGGCGATGATGACCCTGAGATAGACTACAAGTTGAATTTTACATTCAACAAAGCGGAAAAACGGGAGATACGTGCTGCCCTGTCCAATACCTTCGGCTTTGGCGGGCATAATGCTTGTGCGATTGTTAAAAAATTCGAGAAGTAACGTGTTTAAAGAATTAAAGAAGAAAGTAAGGCTTCTTATAAACAGAAATAAGAAGCCTTATTTGTTTCTCTACAAGATGTTGGGATTCATCCCTGACAATATCGGGCTTTACAAACAGGCTCTTATCCATAAGTCGTCGACTTTGGGGAAGGCTTGTTTTAGGAGGGGAGATAACGAGCGGATGGAGTTCCTGGGTGATGCCGTGTTGTCTGCCATTGTGACGGACTTTCTGTACAGAAACTATAGGAATAAGTCGGAAGGATTTTTGTCCACTATGCGTTCAGATATTGTGCAGCGGGAAACGCTTGAACAGGTGGCAGTGGAGTTGGGGCTCGACAAGATGGTGATTTTCTCTCAAGAGAGAGGTGGTGTCTGTAAGCACATATTCGGCAACGCATTGGAGGCTTTGGTTGGGGCTGTCTATTTGGACCAAGGCTACGAGGTGTGCGCGAAATTTGTCGAGAACGAGATTATCCGCAAACACATAAATCTGCAGAACCTTGCCCAAGAGAAAATGAACTACAAATCGGTGATAATCGAATGGGGGCAGAAGAACAGGGTTGGGTTTTGTTACGAATTGGTGGAAAGTTATCATAATAATAGAAAGGGAAGATCCTTTTTCCGTAGCGCAGTTGTTGTTGGTGGCGAACGGATTGGCATCGGCACCGGCACTACTAAAAGAGAATCGCAGCAACAGGCGGCCAAGGTTGCACTTGAAAAAATCAACGGAGACAAGATTTTTCGGGAACATGTTTTCGAGTTGAGCAGACAGGCGAAGAGCGATGCCGACGATTCGGCCGCCGAAACCTCAAGCGAATCTCCGAGCGATCCCGAATGAAGGGGCGAAAATATCTTTTCTTCCTCCATGCAGACTGATTG
>CAVJTV010000060.1:0-12595 GCA_963652435.1 Desulfovibrionaceae bacterium
CTTTCGAGCCTCTTGTCGGATTCGAACCAACGACCCCGAGATTACAAATCACGTGCTCTGGCCAACTGAGCTAAAGAGGCATCTACACTAAAAAAACAGTCGTTCCGTCATTAAGGCGAAACGGCTGCAAATGTAGACACAATTTCTTTCACACCAAATTTATTTGTTCTTTTTTTATTTGGTTCTAGCTTTTTCCTTATACTTCATCAACTGCTTTTCCAAAGCTTCAACACATTCGTCAATCGATTCCTCGAAAGTGTTGTTAGTTTTTTCAGCAAAGCAATCGCCGCTTTTTATTTTCAAACGTACTGCAACCTCCTTGTTTTTGACCGTTTCCGGTTTCACAACTCGAAGCGTCACTTCAGCCGATAACACTCCATCGAAGTACTGCTCCAACTTACCGACCTTCTTTTGAATAAACGCCTCCAACTGAGCCGTTGCATCAAAATGGATTGCCTGAATTCTCACTTCCATAATTAATAACCTCCTTCTTTTTAGCTCTTGGATGAGCATGATACATTTTTTTCAATTCCTCAAAGGTTGTATGTGTATAAACACTAGTTGAAGCCAAGCTACTGTGTCCTAACAATTCTTTCACAGCCCTCAACTCTGCTCCCTCGTTCATCATACTCGTTGCAAACGAATGCCTCAATACATGAGGGCTTCGTTTCGCCAATGTTGGAATCCCCGACAACGCTTTCCGCACCACATCATAAACGGTACTTACCGACAACTTATCTCCTGTTTTTCTCACAAAAAAGTATCCATTTCCAGCACCAATCTCACGATTGCGGATATCAACATACATTCGTATCAAATCACTCAGTATTCCCGCAAATGGGATCAACCGCTGCTTGTTTCGTTTACCAGTCACGCGCACCTGCATCATATCGCAATCAACATCAGAATCTCGAATTCCGACCAATTCTGCCCGCCGAATACCCGTGTCATATAGCATCTCAACTATCAAGCGATTCCTTACACCTTCAAAATTCTCATTAAACCCATCACCATCCAACAACGATACCATGTCCTTTTCTTTAACGAAATAGGGCAACGTTTTTTTCAACTTTGGACCGGTCACCAACCGCAATGGATTAGCAGAGACAATACTCCGCTTCATAAGGAACTTGAAAAAAGACTTCAAAGAACTCAATTTCCGGTTCACCGACGCAGGTGCCATTCCCTTATCCATCAGGCAGACAATCCAACTTCTCACCAAATCAGCGTCAATTTCTCCCAGGTCAAATCTATCTTCTTTTCTCGTTTTTACATAACTTTCAAACTGACGCAAATCTTTCGAATAAGCATCTATCGTACAACCGGAATAATTCCTTTCGTAGCGAAGATAATCTAAAAACGAATTTATCAGCATATTTCCGTAGCACCAATAATTATGCAGCGAAAATAGGAACAAGAACTCTACGAAACAAGTATGGTCAAGAAATTATTCTTCTTCCTGATGCAACTGTTGCACATAAATTGCGCGCATTGTTTGTTTTCTCTTCTCTACGGACGGTTTAATAAACGCCTGACGATTTCTCAATTCTTTTACCACACCCGTCTTTTCAAACTTTCTCTTAAACTTCTTGAGTGCTCTCTCAATGTTTTCGCCTTCTTTTAATGGAACTACAATCATAATTTAATTATTTGTTCTTTAGTTATATCTTCCTTGTCTACTACCCTTAAAGGTAGGCAGCAAAAGTACTTATTCTTTCATTACCCACAAAATTTTCTCAGAAACAATTTGTCATACTACAATCTCAAGCTATCATCAAAAGGAGGGCGAAATATTCCTTTCTCCGTAACAATAGCCGTCACCAATTCATGAGGCGTCACATCAAAGGCGGGATTATATATATGTATTCCCTCCGGAGCCATTCTATGCACATACCACATCTCCGAAACCTCTTCCGGTGCACGTTCTTCTATAACAATAGACTTCCCGTCCTGGCACTGACAGTCTATTGTGGGTGTCGGTCCCAATACATAAAAAGGAACACCGTAATGACGGGCGAGCACTGCCAACGCCGAAGTGCCGATTTTGTTTGCCACATCTCCATTCATCGCCACACGGTCACACCCGACGACAACAGCCTGCACCCAACCTTTCTGCATAACCGACGAAACCATATTGTCACAAATAAGCGTAACATCAACACCGGCACGGCTAAGTTCGTAGGCTGTCAGCCGAGCACCTTGCAACAATGGGCGCGTTTCATCGGCAAAGACCTTGAAGCCATAACCTCTCTCCTCCCCAAGATAGATGGGAGCCAACGCTGTCCCATACTCCGACACTGCGAGATGCCCGGCATTACAATGCGTCAGAATCCCCATGCCCGGATGCAAAAGAGACAAGGCATACTCACCGATACGCCGGCAAGCGGTCGCATCTTCTTCTCGGATAGCCATCGCCTCGTCGTGAAGAAGCTCCACTATTGAAGCAACCGGCATTGATTCATTACGAAGCACCACCTGCTCCATCCGCTTCAACGCCACAGACAGATTGACCGCCGTGGGGCGGGAACTCGACAAATATTCCATCACACGGCGAAACTCTGCATAAAACTCATCAAACGATGTCGTCCTAATTTGCCTGCTGCAAACATATATGCCATAAGCCGCCGCGATGCCGATTGCCGGAGCACCACGCACCTTTAGCATATGAATGGCATCCCATATCTCTTCTGCTAAAGAAAGCCTCAAGTACAACTCTTCCATCGGCAGGCGAGTTTGGTCCAATATCACGACTGCTGCCTTATCGTCGCTGAGACATACGGTTTTCAAATCGGCAATATTCTTCATCTAATTTAACGCCCTCTGTATTCTCTGATTTATAGTGCAAAAATAGATATTCTGTCCTTGCGGGGTGAACGCAATCCTCATTTTTCCAAAGAGAAGCATTGCCACTAACCATATTCGCCCTATATTTGCTTCCGAAAGTATTCATTATTAATCATAAAACACAAAATCATGGAGAAGCCTTATGTAGTGGGTATCGATATAGGCGGTACCAACACTGTTTTTGGAGTAGTAGATGCCAGAGGTACAATTTTGTACAGCGGGTCAATCAAAACAGGTAAATATACAGACATAGACGAATACGTTGCCGCGCTCGGTCACGGTCTGTTGTCGGTAATCGATCAGGCGGGTGGTCCCGACAAGATCAAAGGTGTCGGTGTGGGAGCTCCTAACGGGAACTTCTTTAACGGCTGCATCGAGTTTGCCCCAAACCTTCCTTGGAAGGATAAGATTCCTTTGGCACAGTTGATCAGCGAGCAGATCGGGGGTATCCCTGTTGCGCTCACCAACGATGCGAACGCTGCGGCAATCGGCGAGATGACCTATGGCGCAGCACGTGGTATGAAAGACTTTATCGAGATCACCCTGGGCACAGGCGTAGGTAGCGGTATTGTTATCGGAGGTAATTTGGTTTATGGTCACGACGGGTTTGCCGGCGAGCTGGGTCACGTTATCATGCGCCGTAACAACGGGCGTCCTTGCGGCTGCGGTCGTCAGGGCTGTTTGGAGGCTTATGCTTCTGCTACGGGCGTAGCACGTACAGCACGCGAATATTTGGAAATCCGCAAAGACGACAGTTTGCTGCGTGATCTAGATGCAGACACAATCACATCGAAGGATGTATATGACGCAGCTATGAAGAACGACAAACTGGCGCTCGAAATCTTCGAGTTCACGGGGAATATCCTGGGCGAGGCTTTTGCTGATGCCGTTGCGTTCTCCAGTCCGGAAGCCATTATCCTGTTCGGCGGTCTGACCAAGGCAGGCGACCTGATCATGAATCCGATTAAGCGTTCTATGGACAAGAACATGCTGAAAGTGTTTGAGGGTAAAACAAAACTTCTGTTTTCGCAACTGAAAGAAAGCGATGCTGCCGTGTTGGGAGCAAGCGCACTGGGTTGGGAAGCGAAGTAACAATCGTATCACTGGGCTTTGCTCTATAAGGTAAGGGCGATCCTCCGAGGGTCGCCCTTATTCATTTCTACATATTATGTATACACATCAATCATGCATCCATTACATCAGTTTGCTTATTGCCCCAAATGTAGTAGTCGGTCGTTCGTTGAGCATAACGAAAAGTCCAAACAATGCACGGCATGCGGATTTGTTTACTATTTCAATCCTTCCTCAGCTGTCGCCTGCTTTATTCGTAATTCGGCGGGCGAGATTCTGTTGGTGCGCAGGGCAAAAGATCCGGCAAAAGGGACGCTCGACCTGCCGGGAGGATTTGTCGACATGCACGAATCGGCGGAAGAGGCAGCGCGGCGCGAGGTGAAAGAAGAAACGGGACTTGATATCAGTAGTTGCCGCTACCTCTTTTCCATTCCTAACATATATATGTATAGTGGCTTCGAGGTCCACACGTTGGATATGTTCTTTGAATGTATCTCGGATTTTCGAGACGCGCATGCCGAAGACGACGCTGCCGAAATTGTCGTTAGAAATAAAAATGAGCTAAACGCCGATGACTTCGGGTTGACGTCGGTGAAAAAAGGCGTCGAAATCTACAAATCAATGCACAACTGACATCTTCTCCCCATCATACTGGCAGAGACAGACTGCATGGACCTGAGGAAAAACTTTTCCACCTTCCTACAAAATGTTTGAGACCGGAAAAGATATTGACCAGAGCCGAATGTCAATCAATGGATATTTGTTCGACCTCTATCGGATTTTTCAGAAAGACAAACGCTGCCTCGGAGAACTTTGCAGCCGATTCTGTCGTTAGGAAGCGGCATCCTCCGCCTCGCGTAAGCCGCGTGTCCATCTCCGGATGCCTACGCAGGTAGTCCACCAAACTGTCTGCCACGTATTCGCCCTGCGAAAGCACGGTAACCCCATCGGGCAGATACCGCTTGATTTTCTCCAACAAAAGAGGGTAATGCGTACATCCGAGCACCAATGTATCTATCTCAGGATCTACGGACAGGATATGGTCAAGATGCTTCTTTACAAAATAGTCCGCCCCCTGAGAGCTGTACTCGCCATACTCCACCAAAGGCACCCACATCGGACAAGCCTCGCCTGTCACCTTTATATGCGGAAACATCTTCTTTATCTCAAGCGAATATGATCGCGAAGAGATTGTACCCGACGTGCCCAAAATACCGACGTGCTTCGTCCGGCTTACCCTGTCCATAATCTCGACTGTCGGACGGACAACACCCAACACACGCCGCGACGCATCCCATTCGGGAAGGTCGATTTGCTGAATACTCCTTAGCGCCTTTGCCGAAGCCGTGTTGCATGCCAGAACAACCAGTCGGCAACCTTCCTCAAAGAGTTTCTTCACAGCCTGACGCGTAAACCAGTAGACAACATCAAACGAACGCCCGCCATACGGGGCACGAGCATTGTCGCCTAAATAAATGTAGTCGTAGCACGGCATGGCTCTCCGTATCTTGTCGAAGACTGTCAGCCCGCCATAGCCCGAGTCAAAAATACCAATCGGTCCCTTCTCTTCTGAAAACATACCTTTCCATCTAAATGCAAACAGAGGGAGCTTCTCAAAAGAAAAGCACCCCCTGCTTCGTGGTTTCCGGAGATGTATTCTATTTCAAACCCAATTTTGTCTTAACCGTCGGAGTCACGTCGATAGCGGCATTACCAGTGTAAAGAACAATACCGGGATTGTTGTCGAAAATGTATGCATATCCGTTCTCGTCGCCAACAGATTTGATAGCTGCACGAACCTTCTCCTGTATCGGAGTAAGCAACTCCTGCTGCTTCTTGTCCATATCCTGACGGGCAACCTGCATAAAGTTCTGCACACGCTGCTCGATATCCTGCAATTCCTGCATTCTTCTCACTTTTATGTTCTCGGTCATCGAATCCTGCTGAGCGACAAAATCAGAATACTTTTTCTGATACTCATCTTCCATCGTCTTCATTTCTGCAGCATACTTATCGTTCATCTGCTTCAGAGACTCCTGCATGGCTGTCAGCTCCGGCATTGCTGCCATGATCTCATTAGAATTTACAATAGCCACCTTTGCTTCCTGTGCAAAAACGCCCAGTGGCAAGACCATCAACAAAAAAATAATCAGTTTCTTCATTTCTATCATTTGTTATTGTTATTAATCTGAGTAATGTCCGTAACATTTACCGCGCAAATGTATGTATTTATTTTGAATATCCTAATTTAAGCAACACCTCATTACTAATGTCGATCTTCGGGGAAGCAAAAATGATACTCATTGCCGAAGCCCTGTCGATCACCATCTGATAGCCCTTGTCTTCCGAGATCTCCTTCACGGCGTTGTATATCTCGTCTTGAATAGGCTTCATCAGGCTCTCGCGCTTCTTGTACAATTCGCCTTCCGGACCGAAGTACTGGCGTTTCAAGTCCTGCGCTTCTTGTTCCTTCTTCACGATTTCCTCCTCGCGTTTCGTCTTCATCTCGGCAGAGAGAAACACAAGGTCGCTCTGATAGGTCTTATACATATTCTGCGCCTCCTGCTGGAGCGCGTCCACCTCATTTTGCCACTTCTTCGACACCTGGCTCAACTGCTCGTTGGTCATCTCGTATGCCGGGATATTCTTAAGGATATACTCCATGTCTACCAAAGCGAACTTTTGCGCACTGCCTGCTAAAGAGCAGAGGAGCATCATACAACTCAAAACAATAATCTTTTTCATACGATATTCTTTTATGGTTAGAATTCCTGTCCGATAATAAAGTGGAAGTTACTGCCGCCTGCGCTACGCGAACCGTCTACCTTGTCGAAACCATACGCCCAGTCGATACCCATCAGTCCGATCATCGGCAGGAAGATACGGACACCGACACCGGCAGAACGTTTCAAGTCGAACGGATTGAAGTTTTTCAGCTCTCTCCAGGCGTTACCTGCTTCCACAAACGCAAGACCGTAGATTGTGGACGACGGCTCAAGAAGGAACGGATAACGCAGCTCCATCGCCAAACGGGAATAAGCATAGCCATATGAGCTGTACCCGTTGACACCTGCGATACTACCGTTTTCATAACCTCTCAAAGCAATTGTCTCCGTTGCATAATTGTAGGAATATCCACTCATACCGTCACCACCCATATAGAACGTCTCGAATGGAGAACGCTTGTTCTTGTTATATGATCCCAAGAAGCCGTATTCCACACGCGTCATCAACACCGGCGTGCGCTTGACAGTCATCGGAGCCAACGGAGAGTAGATCTTTGCCTTGAACTTCCATTTATGGTATTCGATAAACTTGAACTTCTCCTCATCGTCGTCGCTCATGCTTGCATAGTCCTTTCCGTCCCACAAAGAGTAGGGGGGCGTAGCACTTACAGAGAACGAGAACTGCGAGCCACGACGTGTGTACAACGGGTTGTCAACGGAGTTACGCTGCAAGAGCAACTCAAGGTTTACATTATGACAGTTGCCGTTCTGAACCAAGAAATACGCCCAGTCGTGCATCATATAGAGCTGATAGTTGAGCGTTGCCATAAACTGGAAATAGTCGTCGGGCCAATTCAGACGCTTACCGTAACCGGCAGAAAGACCGAACATCATGATTGATTTATCAGGGTCGTATGCCAGCTCATAGCTATTGTTGTAGTAACTGCCATAGCTACCGTAGTAACCGCCGTACATACTGCTATAGTAAGGATAGTAATAATTCGACAAGCTGTTACTGTAATAATTGGAATTCATATCCGTCTGTTTGGAGAAGTATGCACTGACAGAAAGAGTGTTCGGGCGTTTCCCGCCAAACCACGGGTCGAGGAACGAAATGCTGTATGCCTGATAGTAACGTCCGTTCGTCTGTCCGCTCAACGTCAGTGTCTGACCTTCGCCCTGCGGAATGACACCTTTATACGTCTTCGGGTTCAAGAAGTTCTTCATGGAGAAGTTCGTGAACTTCAAACTCAACTTACCGATCACACCCGTTTGTCCCCAACCTGCCGAGAACTCGACCTGGTCGTTTGCCTTCGAGGTCAGGTTGTACTGTATATCCACTGTCCCGTTTTCGGGATCGGGAATAGGCTTCGGGTCCATGTTCTCCGGATCGAAATGCCCCATCTGTGCAATCTCACGGACAGAACGCATCAGGTCTTCACGGCTGAACAACATACCCGGTTTGGTACGAAGCTCACGACGCACGATATCTTCATACAAGCGGTCGTTACCATTGATGATTACACGGTTGATGGTAGCCTGCGGACCTTCCTGAATACGCACTTCCAAAGAGATGGAGTCGTTGTCCACATCCACTTCCACGGGGTCGGCATTGAAGAATATGTATCCATTGTTATAGTACACGTTCGATACGGCGTCATCGTCGGTCGAGAGACGTTCGGTCAGTTTCTTCTGATTGTATACTTCGCCGGGCTTCATTCCGAGAACGGCTTCCAAATAGTCGGAAGCGTACTGCGTATTACCGACAAAACGAATGTCTTTCAGATAATACTTGTCTCCTTCTTCCAGCTTCAAATAAATATCCACCTTCTTCTCGTCATAGTTCACCACACTGTCCGACAACAGCACAGCATCCCGATAACCAAACTCGTTGTATTTGGCAATGACGTTCTGCTTGTCTTTCTCGTATTCTTCGGTAGTAAACTTTTTCGTGCTGAAAGCCTCGAGGATACTCGTCTTCCAGTCGTTGAACAAACTGAACTTCTCGTTCGTCTTCTTCATCGCCTTTTTCAGGGTTCTGGCAGGCATCTTTTCGTTACCTTCGAAATATATACGGTGGATTTTTGTCTTTTCGTTCTTGTCGATATTGATATCCACAATTACTTCGCCTTCCTTCGACAAGTCGTCGCGCTGCACAATATCCACGTCCACATTCTTAAATCCTTTGCCGTCGAAAAACTTTTGAATAAGAATCTTCGTGCGGTCGATCACGTTCGGGGTAATCTGAAATCCTTTTTTCAAGCCCAATTTGTTTTCCAAATCTTCCCGTTCGCCTTTCTTGATGCCGTGATAGTTTACTTCCGATATACGTGGGCGTTGCTTGAGGCGAAACTCCAGCCAAACCTCATCACCCTCAATTTTCGTAGCCAGAATTTTTACGTCTGAAAACAGCCCGTGCTTCCAAAAACGCTTTACTGCTGCTGTAATCTCGTCGCCCGGCACGTTGACCACATCGCCAACAGACAGTCCGGAGAAACCGATCAACACAAAATCATCATAATTCTTAACCCCCGTCACCTTTATATCGGCAATCTTATACCGCTTAGGCATCATCGAGTAGTTAATGACCGGCACTTCCGCCGGCACTTCAACCCTGGCAGTGTCACTTTCCTGAGCAAATGCTCCACGGGCAAAACCCAGGAAAATAGAAAACAGCACTATTCCTCTGTACATACTACAGCTATTGTTTATAATATTAATTGTTCACTCGTCTTACCGAAACGACGTTCGCGCCGCTGGTAGCACAATATAGCTTCATATAGTTCATCTTCCCTGAATGCAGGCCAAAAGACATCCGTAAAGTAGAATTCCGCATACGAACACTGCCAAAGCAAGAAGTTACTGATGCGTTTCTCTCCCCCTGTCCGGATCAGCAGGTCCGGATCGGGAATATCTTTTGTCGTCAAATAATCCGAGACGGTAGCCTCGGTTATATCGTCGGGGAGCATCCTCTTTTCCAACACACGGGCAGCAATCTGCCGTACGGCTTCTGTTATTTCCCAGCGGGAAGAATAACTGAGAGCGAGAATCAAGGTTGTCCCCGTATTGACAGATGTCTCTCTCATACATTCCTGCAACGTGCTCAAAGCATCTTCTGGCAGACGGCTCAGATTGCCGATTGCCATCAGACGCACATTGTTTTTCATCAAATCCGGCGTTTCACGATGAATAGCAGAGACGAGCAACCCCATCAATGCCTTTACTTCCTCTTCCGGACGATTCCAGTTCTCGGTAGAAAACGTATACACCGTAAGATACTTCAATCCGATAGTCGTAGCAGCCTCAACAACCTTACGAACCGACACAACACCTTCCCTGTGACCATAGCTACGGTCTTGCCCCTGCGCCTTTGCCCAACGTCCGTTGCCGTCCATAATAATTGCCACATGTTGCGGCAACCGTTTTTTGTCTATTTCTTCCTTCAATGACATATCGTTTCTCAGTATCTCAACGTACTGTTACTGTTTTTACTATTACATGGTCTGTTACGCGGACCGAAATCCCATGTAACAGACAGCAACAGGAATGAATACCAATCCTTGTTCTTCAAAAGGCTGCTGCCTATATTATACGGATTATCCAGCACCGCATTCCCCTCGTCCGTAACGTCGAAGCCATCTCCGAACAACTTACGGAAAGAGAACTCGCAACCCAGATTGATCCTGTTCTTCACCTTATATTTCACGCCCACTCCCAACGGAATGTTCGGTCCGAAAAAGGCATCATTTCCCGTGCCGTACGTAACGCCCAACCCCAAGAAGACATACGGGGAGAAACGCTTCGCACCGGCGTAGGCAAACTTGTCGCTATACGGAAAGAAGTTGAACTCCATCTGTCCGCCCAGCTCCACCAGACTACGGCTGAACGAAGCCTCGACACCACTTGGAAAAACATTCTCCAAACCTTCCGTGCTACCCGAGACCTGTCCCCACATCATATTTGCCTTCAATGCCCACCTGAAGTTGGCATTATAACGAAACACCACTCCGGCAGCAGGGTTCATCCCCTTGAAAAATGCGTTCTTATTGGCATCTCCCATGTAGAACGCACCTCCTGCCATTCCGCCTACTTCGTATTTGTATTCCTGCGCATGAAGCCCTGTAAACATTCCGGCAAATAATATCAAGACAAGCGTCCGTTGAAAAAAAGTTGAAGTCATACACTTTGGCTATTATGTTTCCACTCCTTCTTTCCTAACGTCAAACCCCTCTTGAAATTATACTTTCACCTCACGAACTTTCCTAATCCTTAAAACCGAGACGGTTTATACGCCCTCTCCAGATCTGATCCAAATCAACGGTAGAGCCGGCTTCTTTTCCTCCGAAAATCAGCATAAAATTGTCTTTATCCACTGCGACGGAAGCAAAACCTCTTGCCGCGTAGTCGTCGGGCATCACGGTCAAGGTATCCGACAACGCCCATGTCACACCCTGGTCTGTCGAGAAGTATATATCTTTCCGCGTCTCGCCGGCATCGTCGACACCTCCAATCAAACAGAACTTACCGTCGTAAGACGAAAGCATCACTCCCTCTCTCTCGTCGAAATAGTCCGATTCAACGTCGGTCAGCAATGCCCATTGCCTGCCATTTATGGTCGCCCACGCCGAGTTGAGCAACACCCCGCTCTTATCTCTACCTGCAACGACAGTCAGACTATTCTGCTTACTTCCGGAAGAGTAGTATGTAAGCGCACCGAAGCCGCTCACAGGAAACCCGTCCGGCACGTCATCGCCCAAAGTCCACTGCCCTTCGGCATTCATACAGGCAAACCTCAAATCCCCTTCACTACTAATGATGGCAGAGAGGAAAGAAGACTGACGCGACACATTGCCGTCAACAACGGGGACGGCTCCAAGCAACGCCTTTACATCGTTCGGCTGATCCGCCACCGTCCAGCTTTGTCCGTCTTCGGAGCAGAGCAACGCCCCTTTCGTGGTTGGCGCATACAATGCCCCTTCATATTCCGTCATCTGCGAGAGACAGACCTCGCCCTTAGGCAGTCCATCAAGCGTCAGATTTGTCCACGTCTTGGCATCCGACACGGAAGAGACGTGCAACGAATATCCACCGCTCTCATTTTCGGCGTACATATAATAATACTCACCATTTCCATCTTCACGAACAACCACTTTACGATCTTTCGCAGAAAAGCCCAAGACATTGGAAGCGTACAGCTCCCAAGTCATCGAGTCGGGCACCACCTGATGTATATTAACTTCAGCAATATATGTTTTCTTGGTTATGCCGTCGTAGGCAGCGGTAACAAATTTGACAGGTTTGGAAAAGTCGAGCGAATCTTCTTTGTTCCAATAAAAAGTGGAGTCCGGCAGAGCCTCCTGGGTTACCTCAATGGAATATGTCCCCGTTGCCGACGTCACCGTGCAGACAACCTTTCCTACCTCCGTCCCGAACGGCAGTGAATCCGGGTTAAAGATTCTCCCGTTCACTTGGTCAATCACAAACTTCACCGTATCCAATTCTCCGCCCAAAATAGAATCATGACTTACTGAGAACGTCATTATCTGGCAATCCGTCGGTATATCATAATCTTGATCGCCCGAGTTCAGACAAGAGGACAGAAACAATGCAATACATCCCGCCACAAATAGTTTCAATCTATTCTTCATCAAAAAATAAGTTTGTTGCATGTTGCTTATAGAAAGTCGCAAAAGTAGAAACATTTCGCGACTTCATCCTCAGCACTCTATTATTTATATTATTTTATCCGCCACAAACACCCCTGACACCCACCTTGAGACCGAAAACATCTTTTCTTGTCTCATGCAGACTGATTGAAGGTCGCAACAAAAGTTTCACCCTTCATGCAGACTGATTGGAGGTTTCAACAAAAGTTTCACCCTTCATGCAGACTGATTGAAGGTTTCAACAAAAGTTTCACCCTTCATGCAGACTGATTGAAGGTTTCAACAAAA
>CAVJTV010000061.1:0-12473 GCA_963652435.1 Desulfovibrionaceae bacterium
GAAAAGCACTTTTCTACCTTCATCCGCACGACGGTGGGACTGGAAAAGCACTTTTTTCCCTTCATCCGCACGACGATGAGACTGGAAAAGCACTTTTCCTCCTTCATCCGCGCGACGGTGGGACTGGAAAAGCACTTTTCCTCCTTCGCCGAGGTCCAGCGGGATTAGAAAAGTGCTTTTCTAATTTCTATCAAATGATTTTATCCAGGTCTTTCAGGTTACGGGCAACCTCCTCGTCGGTCACCTCGTAGTTGACAAGATCTCCTGCCAGATACTGGTCGTATGCCGTCATGTCGATAAGTCCGTGACCGGAGAGGTTGAACAGTATCGTGCGCGACTTACCTTCTTTCTTGGCTTCTTCAGCCTCGCGGATAGCCACGGCGATGGCGTGGGCAGATTCGGGGGCGGGGATGATGCCTTCAGCCTGTGCAAACACCGTTGCCGCACGGAAGGTGTCGAGCTGCTGCACGTCGGTAGCACTCATCAGCCCGTCTTTCATCAGCTGGCTGACGATGGACCCTGCACCGTGGTAGCGCAGTCCGCCTGCATGGATGTTGGCAGGGGCAAAGTTGTGCCCCAGGGTGAACATAGGTATCAGCGGCGTGTAGCCTGCCTCGTCGCCGAAGTCGTATTGGAACTGTCCGCGCGTCAGCTTCGGGCACGATGCCGGCTCGGCAGCAACCACGCGGATGTCTTTGCCCTCGGTCAGCTTGTGGCGAAGGAACGGGAAGGTGATACCCGAGAAGTTCGACCCGCCGCCGAAGCAGCCGATAACCACGTCGGGATACTCGCCTGCCATCTCCATCTGCTTCTCTGCCTCCAGACCTATCACCGTCTGATGCAGCATGACATGGTTCAGCACACTGCCCAACGTATATTTGCAGTTGGGCGTCTGCATTGCCAGCTCGACGGCCTCGGAGATAGCCGTGCCGAGGCTACCCTGATAGTTGGGATGCTCCGTCAGTGTCTTTCTTCCCGACTTCGTGCTCATGCTCGGCGAAGCAATAACCTGCGCCCCGAAGGTCTGCATGATGGAGCGGCGGTAAGGCTTCTGATGGTAGCTAACCTTCACCATATAGACGGCGAGCTCCAGTCCGAATGCCTTGGCGGCATACGAGAGGGCTGCGCCCCACTGCCCCGCACCTGTCTCTGTGGTGATGTTCGTGATGCCTTCCTTCTTGCAGTAGTATGCCTGCGCGAGGGCGGAGTTCAGCTTGTGCGAACCGATAGGGCTGACGCTCTCGTTCTTGAAGTAGATATGCGCCGGCGTGTCGAGTGCCTTCTCAAGCCCGAAAGCCCGCACCAGCGGGGTAGGCCGCCACACCTTATACATCTCGCGCACCTCCTCGGGGATCTCGATCCACGCGTCCGTCGTGTTCATCTCCTGATGCGAGACACCCTTCGAAAACAGAGGATAGAGGTCTTCTTCCTTTATCGGTTGCTTGGTTTGGGGGTTAAGAATAGGGAGCGGCTTGTTCTTCATGTCCGCTACGATATTATACCATGCCAATGGTATGTCTTTTTCTTCCAATAAAAACTTTTTTGTACTCATATCTCATTATAAGTTTACATAATTACTCGATTTTGCTACTTTTGGTTACAAATTGGCGGCAAAGGAACAAATAATATTCCGTTCTCCAATGGAGCGGGCAAATTATCATACCTTTGCCGCCGCTAAGTCTAACGATAACGTTTTCGCATGAAGATAAAGCCGGTAATACTCCTACTCGCCGGACTGCTCACGACAGCACAAGGCTCATCACAGAAAAAGAACTTCACATACAAATTCTACGGACAGGTACGCGGCGACCTGTTCTACAACTCGCGAGCCAACGCCGAGACCGTCGACGGTCTGTTCCACCTCTATCCGAAAGACAAATCATACGATGCCGACGGCAACGACCTGAATGCCGAAACCAACAGCAGCTTCTATGTGCTCTATACCCGTCTCGGGATAAATGTGGGAGGTCCGCGCGTCGGACGTGCGGCGACGACAGCCTGCATAGAGACAGACTTCCGCGGCTCGGGGAGCAGCTTCGCGATGATACGTGTGCGTCAGGCTTGGGTAAACCTCGACTGGGGGAAGTCTTCTCTGCTTGTCGGGCAGACGTGGCACCCGCTGTTCGGAGATGTGTCGCCGCAGATGCTCAACCTCTCCACCGGCGCACCTTTCCAGCCTTTCAGCCGTTGCCCAATGATACGCTACCGTTACACCAACGGCTGCTGGAGGCTCTCGGCAGCTGCGCTATGGCAACTTCAGTATCTCTCTGCCGGACCATCGGGCAAGAGCGAAGAGTACGTGAAGCATAGCGGCGTGCCGGAGTTTTATGCGGGGATAGACCATAGTGCGCACGGCTGGACAGCAGGTATCGGGGCAGAGGTGCTTTCCCTCGTGCCGCGCACGAAGTCAGAAATAGAAGGTAAGACATACAAGGTGAACGAGCGCGTCACCTCCGTCTCCCTCGAGGCACATGCCCGCTACGCCGCAAACGGATGGAAGGTTTCCCTCAAGACCTTGCTGGCATCCAACCTAACTCACCTCAGCATGCTTGGAGGCTACGGCGTGAGCCATACCGACAGCCGCACGGGAGAGCAGACTTATACGCCCTACCGCCATTCGTCCACATGGCTGAACATCGTCTACGGCAGCCGCTGGCAGCCGGGTGTGTTTGTAGGTTATCTGAAAAACTTGGGAGCGGGGAGCGACATTACGGGAGCTACCTACGGCACAGGGCTTGATGTCGACCAGATAGTCACCACGAACGTACAATTCTCGCATGTTCTCCCCCATTGGAAGGTAGGGATAGAATACAGTCCTTCGGTTGCCTGGTATGCTGACACGCGGCGGGCAAACGGACGTGCCGACGACACCCATTCGGTCACGAACCACCGCCTCCTTGCCGTCCTTCTGTATATGTTCTGACCCTCCTTACCTTATCAGCTCTTCTATTTTGATTGCCTGGAAAGTTATGTGGGCAACGCTCGACTCGTAGAGGATACCTACCGTCTCGCGGTCGATCATAGACAGACAGCTGTAGCCCCATCCTTCGGCTTCATCCAGTAGGATTTGATGCTCCGCACGCCATGTCTGTCCGCCGTCAAGGCTGGCTTTAAGGGTGATATGATGGCGACCCTGTGTCGTGTTCGGGTTGGAAAACAGCAGCAGGTCCTTGCCTGTGACATTGTCTTCGGCATTTACCTTGATGAGGCTTGCCATACATACCGGCTCGGGAAGGGCACTGCGGCTCGAGGGATGCTCGCTCCATGTCCTCCCGAGGTCGCGGGTGACAGCCACGGCACGACTGCCTCCGCGATTGTCGCGCATGTTCAGCATAAGTACTCCAGGCTCGACCTCTGCCACCTGAGCTTCCGTCGTGTTGGTGCGGGCAGGACTGTGCAGATGCCAGGTCTCCCCTCGGTCTTTGCTATACATAATCCCTGCATTGGGGACGCGGGTAGAGTCGATGAACTGTATCGGGAATACCAACGTCCCGTCCCGCATGGTGATGCCCTTGCCGGGTCCTTGCAGCAGGAAGTACCACGAAGGGTCTTTCACCTGTGGGGTGATATTGACGGGTTCGCTCCATGTCTTGCCGTCGTCTGTGCTGCGGACCATCATCAGCTGAGCCGTCTCATCGGGGGTCATGCCCTGCATGGAGTTCCACCAGGCACGTCCGTTACCCATGCCGTGCGTCCAGGCGGCAACAATCCAAACGGTGTTCGTGCGTTCATCCACGAGTATTGACGGGTCGCCAACGCCGTTTTGGGAATGCGGCAAGCCTCCCGTCGTGCCGAAGGTCATGGCAACGCGCATCGGCTCCCACGTCTGCCCCTTGTCCGTGCTGCGGCTCACCCCTATGTCTACTTTCTCCTGTAGGTCAATGCTACTATTATATCGTATGTCGTAAACACCGAGCAACGTACCTCCAACGGTCGTTGCTAATCCGGGGATACGATAGGCGGCAGAGCCGTCGTCGCCCCCCATCCGCACTCCCACACCTACACGGCGGGGAGCATCTGCCCTTCCGCACCATGTGACATCAACCGGCTTGCCACCGATGATGGATTCCGTCAGCGAGAAAGACACTCTTGAGAGCAGCGGAGTTTCCGGCTTCATCTCGATACTCACCCAAAAGTAGTTTATACCTTTCACCATCGGCTGCCGAGATGTCAGCGCAACACTACGCCCGGGAGCAACGACCTCATCCTGCAAGACGGAATAGGAGGAGTCCTCGGCACGGCTCTCTCTCGGGGTGAAACCCGTTACGTAAGGAACCGGACTGAAATGAATGCCCTCCCTCGAAGTTGCTTCGACTCCGCTATAAAACAGACGGACGGCTTTTATATCTGTCGTGTTTGTCTCGTCGCCAAACAGAAAGGTCAGCCCGCTCAACACATCCCCCTTCTGCGCGGGGATACGTATTTCGAACAATACATTGTCTGCACGGTCGATAAGAATGGGTATCTGTTGTTCCCTGACGAACAAGCTATCCGCCGCAAACACCGCCGGCACGAAAAGAATAAGACAGATACTAAGGATAATGTTTCTCATGATGATTTTATTTGATGTGATTAAGGGAAAACAAACAGATCTCGCATGCCAAAACAAGCGAACGCCACGATGGAAGACACAACCTAAAGAAAAGGCTATGCGCCAAGGATAGCGTTCACTTCTTCCAGATTTTTGTTTAGGGTTTGGGCGATAACATCTATGCTCATGCCGTTTTGCAGCATCGCCTGTACCAAGGATTTTATCTGGGCTGTTTGTTCATTGAGACGAGCAGTCTGCTCGTTGATCTTGGCGTATTGTCTGGAGACTGTTTCGTTGAGCCTCATAACCTGAGTGTCGCGGGCTTCTATCGCGGAATAATACTCGTCCTCATCGTTCATCTCCTGCCTAACCTCGGCACTCATGGTTGCCAGACTCAGACGATGCAAAAGATACATCATCTCAGAGTCGTCTTCATAATTATTTACTTCGAGACAGAGTATCTGCTGATTTCTTTCGTCTCTTTTGGTTTGGTCGAACACGCTCAAAACCTTGTCGAGCTTGTTGTTTATTTTGCCGTGCAGAAGAGGTATCTGCACGATGATACTGTCGTGCGTCAAACTGTTGATAAACGGGTCGCTATCCCCATGTTCAACCACCCTACCGTCGTAGTCAACGGTTTTACGACCCACATAAACCACAGCCTCGTTGATGTCTCCGACGCGGTGCCCCAAGAGATAGACGGCAACCATAGGGATGGCAAAACCGTTTTGCTTGCCTTTCTTCTGCATGTTTTCCTCGGCATTGTATTGTAGGGCAAGATAGCGGCGGAAGCGGAGAGTCTCCGTTTCTATCCATGTCTTCTGTAGCTCTATCAGTATCAAGTGCACGAAGCCGTCGTCTTCTCTCACCGTCGCCGCAAAGTCGATTCTAAACATTGAAATATCATCACGAGTCACATTCGGGTGCTCATGGCGACGCATCTCCACACTCACCACTTCCTTCTTCAGAAGAGCCGAAAGTATGGTCTTAGCTATACGTTCGTCTTCCATCAAGAACTTGAACACCGAGTCGTATATCGGGTTGGCTACGGAATATATCATATCTGTCCCTCCGCGTTATAGTGTTATTGCGTTGCGAAGGTAGAGCGTTTGTTCGTTTTTTCCATACTTTTGTCCACAGAATATTAAATCACAACCACCTACACTATGATGAACTGGCGAGACCTTCTTTATTTTTCGAAAGGAGAACGCAGAGCACTCACACTCCTTCTTACTCTGATTGTCATTTCCTGGATTATCTTATGGCTGACAGACGATGTGCCGCCGTACTCTGCTAGCGAAACAGCAAAAGTGCCGGTGGCAGACACTATCATCGGCAGACGCGACACCGTTCTCCGGCAGACAGTATCCATTCCTCCTACCGTGAAAACATCTGCCCCAAAGAAAAAAGAACCCCTCCAGAAGAAAACGAAGAAGACGTATATAAAGAAACAGTTTCCGCGGACGGATAAATACCCCGTGGGGACGGTGGTCGAGCTTAACACTGCCGATACGACAATCCTAAAGAAAGTGCCCGGCATCGGGAGCACCTTCGCCCGCCGGATTGTGAAGTATCGCGAGCTTCTCGGCGGCTATCATACCGTGCGGCAGCTTTCGGAAGTGTACGGGATTGACGAGGAAATATACGATAGACTGAAGTCTTGGTTCATAGTGGATACATCCGCCATGCGGAAGCTGCCCGTCAACTCTGTTGCCGTCCGCGAGCTCTATCGACATCCATACATAGACAGCCGGCAGGCACGCGTCATCGACCAGCTGCGTCGGCAAAAAGGAAAACTCACAGGGTGGGACAACCTTCAGCTCCTCGAAGAATTTACGGAAGCCGATCGCGAAAGGCTGATGCCTTATCTCTCGTTCGAATAACCTGCTGTCACTCGTAGATTAGCCCCGACAGCCCGTCCGGGGCAAACACCTCGCCTGCCACACGTCGGATATCTTCTGCAGTGACGGCATTGATACGCCCTGCAACCTCCGGAAGCGTGTCGTAGCGGTTGTAGTGCAGGAAACTTTTCCCAAGCCCGAGGAAAAGCCCCTCGCGGTTATCACCAGAGACACCAAGCTGTCCGACAACCTGCTTCTTGGCAGCGGCAAGCTGCATAGCGGTGAGACTGTTCTCGCGCAGTTTCTCCAGCTCTTTATAGACCAGGCGGAGAGCTTTCTCCGTGTTCTTCGGGCCTGTCCCGAAATAGATACTGACAAGTCCGGTGTCTGTGTAAGAGGTGATATTCGATTCGACGTTATATACCAGTCCGTGTTTCTCCCGAAGCGAAACATTCAAGCGGCTGTTCATGCCCGGTCCGCCCAAAAGGTTATTCAACAAAAAGAGTGGTATGCGCCTATCATCATGCATGCTATATGCCCTGCTACCAATCAGAACATGAGCTTGATGCGTGTCCTTGCTCACCCTCTTTACGCATGACTTGATTGGTTCAGGGGCAACACGGCTGCGCTTCACTGCCGCGAAGCTGATACCCGACAGAAACCCTTCCATCCGTTTCACAATCTTGTCGAATGCCGTCCGCCCCATAGAGAAGAACACCATATTCTCCGGCACATAGAAACGATGCAGGAAAGAAAGCCCGGCAGCGGTGTCGAACTTAAGGAGGGAAGTCTCGTCACCGAGGATATTATGCCCCAGAGCATGACCATCGTAGAGCAGGTTCTCGAACTCGTCGAAGATAAGTTCCGACGGACTGTCTTCATACGAGTTTATCTCGTCGAGGATAACGTCCACCTCCTTTTCTATCTCCTGTTGCGGAAAGCGGGAATGGAATACAAGGTCTGTCAGCAGCTCGGAAGCTCGGTCGAAGTGCTCTTCCATAAAGATGGAGTAGACGAATGTCTCCTCTTTCGTTGTGTAGGCATTCAACTCGCCGCCGACGTTCTCCATCCGATTTAAGATATGCCACGCTTTACGCTTCGCCGTACCCTTAAACAACATGTGCTCCACGAAATGAGCCAAGCCGAACTCGCCCTCCACCTCGTCGCGCGTCCCTGCATTAACGGCAAAGCCACAATAGGAGACGGGCGACTCCACAGGCAAATGCACCATGCGAAGACCTCCCGGCAGGATATGTGAGAAATAATTCATCGTTTTCCTTTCCCTCATTAAGACTCGCAAAGGTAGCCCCCGAAAATCAAACGACCGATACTTTTGGTCAAAACATATATATGTTTCGGGTAAAAGATATATATGTTTCAGGCAAAACATATATATCTTTTTAGGGAAAGGGCTAACCCCCTTTTTGGGAAAAGGATTAACCCCTTGCCGGAGGGGGTGATAAAAAGTAGTACTTTTGCCGCCGTCAAAAAAGGTAGAATGTTGTATGAACAATAACGTAGCTATATCACACGAAACCATTGCGAGTATCCTGACACAGGAGGCAGAGGCTGTTCGGAATATCCCAATAACCACCGGCTATAATGACGCGGTAAACCTCATCGTGAGATATGTTCACGGAATGGGCGGAAATCTGATCACCAGCGGTATGGGGAAAGCCGGACAGATCGCAATGAACATGGCTACAACGTTCTGCTCGACAGGGACGCCTGCATTCTTTCTGCATCCCAGCGAAGCGCAGCACGGCGACCTCGGTATCATTCGCGACAACGACATAATGCTCCTCGTGTCCAACTCGGGCAAGACGCGCGAGCTTCTGGAGCTGGTGGACCTCACGCGGGGATTGGTGCCCGAGATGAAGTTCATCGTCATCACCGGCAATCCGGAAAGCCCGTTGGCGGAAGCCTCCGACGTATGCCTCCTGACAGGCGCACCGGCGGAAGTGTGTCCACTCGGTCTCACCCCGACAACCTCGACAACTGTTATGACCGTCATCGGAGACATCCTTGTGGTCGGCACGATGAAAAGCATCAACTTCAGCAATAAGGACTATGCCAAGCGGCATCACGGCGGCTACCTCGGGGCGAAAAGCCGCGAGCAAAGCAAGAACGAATAGATTATAAGCATTACTTCCATTAAATATGAGAAAAGTTATTGGCATCGGAGAGACAGTTCTCGATATCATCTTCAAAAACAACCAGCCGCATAAAGCCGTACCGGGAGGGTCGGTGTTCAACGGGTTGGTGTCGCTGGGGCGGCTCGGCGTTCCGGTCTCTTTCATCAGCGAGCTTGGCAACGACCGCGTGGGCGATATCATCCGCACATTCATGGAAGAGAACAACATCTCAACTGAGCTGGTGGATTGTTTCCCCGACGGGAAAAGCCCCATATCGCTGGCTTTCCTCGACGGCGAGAACAATGCGAACTATATCTTCTACAAAGACTATCCCAAGCAACGGCTCGACGTGCCTCTGCCTACGATCAATCCTGACGACATACTCGTCTTCGGCTCTTACTTCTCGCTTAACCCTGCCCTGCGGGAGAGAATGGTGGAGTTTCTGGATTATGCCAAGGAGAGGAAGGCAATATTGTATTACGACCCGAACTTTCGTAAGGCACATGCCCACGAGGCGATATTTCTCACGCCAACAATCATAGAGAACCTGGAATATGCAGACATAGTGCGCGGATCGGACGAAGACTTCTTCAATATCTTCGGGAAGACGGATGCCGGCAACATATACACCGACCACATCGCGTTCTATTGCGAGCGTTTCATCTCCACACACGCAGCCGACGGGGTCAATCTGTATGTAGGCAAGCAGTCGGAACACTTCGACGCGGCACATATCAATCCCGTCAGCACCATCGGAGCGGGCGACAACTTCAATGCAGGCATCATCTACGGACTGCTCAAATACGGTGTCGGGCTTAAAGACCTTTCCACTCTCAGCGTGGAAACGTGGAAAAAGATTATCCGCTGCGGCATGGATTTGGCAACGGAAGTATGCCAAAGCTATGACAATTACATTTCTAAAGAATTTGCAGCGGCGTACCGCAAGTAGTCTTAATTATCATTAACCCCAACGAGAGGAAAGAGCGGCGCATATTACTTTTGCGTCCGTGTATATGTTATAACAAAAATGTTGGTAAGGTTTCTATCTCTGTTTGCTTGCGCCGCATTTATTACCGGCTGTTCTTCTTCCGACAATATGGATATACAGGCTGTCTGCCTGCGCGACGATATCGGTAACTACATTCTCAAATGGGAAACGACACCAAAGATTGATGGCGTGCTGAAGATGTATGTCTCCGACAATCCGGACACATTCGACAAATCACACCCCGCAGGGTATGCCGGCATACGTGAGGGAGTGACTACATATATCACCCGTGACAATATGTCGCGCAAATATTTCCTGTTGTCTTTCAACGACAGACATTTCAAGACGGTCGGAGCCCGTTCCGTGACAATGGACAGCATACAGAATGTGCGGGAGATAGGGGGTTACAGCACTTCGCAAAACCGCAAGACCATCCGTTGGGGAAAGGTGTTTCGCTCCGGTCAGCTCAGTGCACTTAGCGAATGGGATTCGATAAGGCTCGACAATCTGCATATAAAGACAATCATAGACCTGCGCGGAGAGGATGAGCTTCGTGAGAGTCCGTTGCGCTATTCCGGTGCCAACATTGTCAATATCCCCATCCCGATAAAGAACTTGGACAACGTGATTGCACGGATACGTGAAGACAAGATGCGTAAGAGAGACGGGCAACTGTTTATGCAAGACACCTATTTGGGATACGTGACCGATTACAGCGGGCAGTTTGCAAAGGCGTTCGACGTATTCATGGAGGAAGACAACTATCCGATTCTTGTCAACTGTTCGATGGGAAAAGACCGCACGGGCTATCTCACAGCCATGTTGATGTTTGCTCTCGGCGTGCCGGAAGAGACCGTCGTAAAGGATTATATGGCCTCCAACGATAACATCAAAATCGGAAATCTGGCATATATGGCACGCGACCTCAGCTCGGATGCACAGGAAACTATCACAACGCTGGTCACTGTCGACGAAGGGCTGATCGACCTTGTGCTTAAACGTATCCGGAAGGAATACGGGTCTGTGGACAAATATCTCACAAAGGGTTTGGGGCTGACGGACAAGAAGCGGAGCACGCTGAAGGAAATTCTGCTACACTGATATTTTATCACATATACACATATCACATTTTGAAGACATTTGAAGAATTAGGAGTTGCCGCACCTCTGTTGAAGGCAGTCCAAGAGATGGGTTTCGTGTCGCCCATGCCGGTACAGGAGGAAGTGATTCCTTTCTTGCTGGGAGAAGACAACGATGTCATTGCACTCGCACAGACGGGAACAGGGAAGACCGCAGCCTTCGGGCTACCTATACTGCAAAAGATTGACGTGACGGCATACAAGCCGCAGGCACTCGTTCTTTGCCCCACACGGGAGCTTTGCCTGCAGATAGCGGACGACCTGAACGACTATTCCAAATATATCGATGGTCTGAAGGTGCTTCCCGTGTACGGAGGCTCGAGCATAGAAAGCCAGATAAAGACACTGAAACGCGGTGTGCACGTGGTGGTGGCTACACCGGGCAGACTGCTCGACCTTATGAACCGCAAGACCGTCGACCTTAATATGGTGAGGAACGTTATCCTCGACGAGGCGGACGAGATGCTGAACATGGGATTTACGGACAGCATCGACGAAATCCTTGCGGCAGTCCCGCCGACGCGCAATATGCTGCTCTTCTCTGCCACAATGCCGCAGGGTATTGCCGGCATCACGAAGAAATACATGAAAAACCCGAAAGAGATCGTTATCGGGAACAAGAACGAAGGCAACAAGAACATCAAGGACATCTACTATATGGTCCGTGCGCAGGACAAATATCTGGCACTAAAACGCATTGCAGACTATTATCCCAACATCTACGGCATCATCTTCTGCCGCACCCGCAAGGAGACGCAGGAGATTGCCGACAAGCTGATACAGGACGGATATAATGCCGACTCGCTGCACGGCGAGCTTAGCCAGGCGCAGCGCGACTATGTGATGCAGAAGTTCCGCGTGAAGAACCTTCAGCTGCTGGTGGCAACCGACGTGGCTGCACGAGGACTGGATGTCGACGACCTTACACACGTTATAAACTACGGCTTGCCCGACGAGGTGGAATCGTACACTCACCGTCGCGGCCGCACCGGACGTGCAGGAAAGACGGGTATCTCCATCTCCATCTGCCACGTGAAGGAAAAGGGCAAAATCCGCAGGATAGAGAACATCATCAACAAGAAGTTCGAGAAGGGTGTGATGCCCAGCGGACACGATATCTGCAAGAAGCAGCTTTTCAACCTTGTGGACCAGATCGAAAAAGTGAAAGTGGACGAGGAGGAGATTGCCACGCTGATGCCACAGATTTTCCGCAAGCTGGAATGGCTCGATAAGGAAGACATCATCAAACGTGTCGTCTCGCTTGAGTTCAACCGCATGATCGATTACTACAAGGAAGCCGACGAAATTCAGGAAGTGGACGAGCGTAGCGAACGGGGTAAACGCGGCGAGCGGCGCAAGTACGCGGCAGAGGACGGCTTCGTGCGCTTCTTCATCAACTTCGGCAAGACGGACGGCATGTACCCGAACCAACTTATCGAGATGGTCAACCGCTGCGTCATGGGCAAGGTACGCATAGGAAAGATAGACCTGCGCGACAGCTTTTCGTTCTTCGAAGTGGAGGAAGACGAGGCGCAGCACGTCATGGACTGCATGAACGGCTTCGAAGTGGACGGCAGACGCATTTCCGTGGAGCCGGCACAGGAGAAAGGCGAAGGCGGCGGGAAAGGCGGTAGCCGCAAAACCCACGACAGAGGGCGTAAAGGCAGACAGAAAGCCGACAGAAGCGCAAAACAAAGACGCGACAGCAGCTTCAGCGGCAGCACCTCGGACAGACGCAAAAGCGACAAGCCCTGGCGGCGCGACATATCCGACCGCAATGCACGCAAAAGAAAATCGTAATTTCCTCCTGTCAAATTTGTCTTCTTTGGTATAGGAAAC
>CAVJTV010000062.1:0-12401 GCA_963652435.1 Desulfovibrionaceae bacterium
CTTCGGCGGTAAAAATTAAATGGTTGTTTCCGGTTACGAAACAATCAAGGTTTTTTCGCAAGGAAAATGTCGGTTTTTATCCCCATCCTCAATACAGATGCTTTGCGATTAGAAATCCACTATCAGGCGGGCGTTGAGCTGACGTCCGGTGAGGTAGTTGGGCACGGCGTACTGCTGGTTGTCGATGTTCGTTATCCAGTAATACGAGCTGACGTTCTTTATGTCGAAGAGGTTGAACACGTCGAGCCCCACCCAGATGTTTTTGAACGGACGCAGTATGCCTCGGCTCATCACGGCATCGTCGCCTCCCGCGAGGAGATACGAGAAGCCGATGTCAACGCGTTTGTAGGCGGGTGTGCGGAAGGTGTAGCCCACGTCTTCGTATTTAGTCCTCGGCGCGATGAATGGCAGTCCGCCCGAGATCACGCCCTTGAGGTTCAGCTTCACACGTCTGTATCCCGGGAAATAGTCCTGGAAGAAAAGCGAGACGTTGTAGCCCTGGCTGTTCGGCATGGGGACGGTCACAAGGTCGCGGATGGTCTGCTGCGCCTTCATAAGGGAGAAGCTGATCCATGAGTCGGTGCCGGGCACGAACTCGCCGAAGAACTTCACGTCGATACCCATGGCGTAGCCCTTGGCGCAGTTCTCTCCGTAGTAGCGTATCTTCACGTTGTCGACGGTGTATGGGATAAGGTCGTCAAGCTTCTTGTAGTAAAGGTCCGTGCTCACCTTGAAGTTGCGCCCGCCTGCGCGGAAGGTGTAGTCGCCCCCGAGGATGAAGTGCAGGGAGCGTTGCGAGCGGATGTCTTTGTTGAGAGCGATGATGCTGTTGCCTTCATTGTCGCTCACCGTGGTGCGCAGCTCCTTGTAGAAGGGTGACTGGTAATACACGCCTGTGGCAGCGCGGAAGGTGAACCCTTGGTCGAAGTTGGGGATGAACCCTAAGGAGACGCGTGGACTGAAGATGAACTCACGGTTGTAGCTCCAGTAGCTTCCGCGAATGCCGCCCACGAGGGTGAACATCCCTTGCCGCGTGCGAAACTTGAACACGTCCTGAAGGTAGGCGGAAAGGCGCGTCGTGGAGAGGTCGGTGTCGGAATAGAGGTTGGCAATGACGTTTACTCCGTCGCCGGTGTGGGGCAGAGAGTAGCCCGCCGAGTCTCGTTTCTCCCATTCGCTGATGCGGTCGTGTATCTTTTCCATCTGCACTGTCGCGCCCCATTTAAGGGTGTTGTTCTTTATGCGGCTGCTGCCGAAATGCCCCACGTTCATGATTGTCGAGCTGAGGCGGTTGCGGGCATGCTCATGATAGCGTGCCACCTCGAGGGCAGAGCTTTCGCCCGAGGAGGTGCTCTCCGTCGTCGCGTCGCCGAGCCAGTATTCGCCGGTGATGTCGTATGTCTCTATCTCCTTGCTCGAGAAAGCCGAAGCCTGCAATCCAAGCTCCGTCTTGTCGTTGGGCGTGTGTTTGAGGGTTAGTGCGCCGAAGAGGGTCTGAAACTTGTCTCGCTCGCGGCTGTCGGGGAAAAACACCTCGAAGCGTTGTGCGTTCTCCACCGTGCCGAAGTTGGTCTTGCGGTGGGTGGGAGTGAACTTAAACGAGTTCGACGCCATATTGCCGAGGAAGTTGACCTCCCATTTGGGTGCTATCTGATATGTCATGTAAGACTGCAGGTCTACGAAGTCCGGCTGATACTCAGCGTCGGTGTCCATTGTCTTCAGCAGCGAACGTCCGGTCTTGTAGCGTATGCCTGTCACCTGCGTGAACTTCCCAACGGCACTTCCGACGTAGGCGTTTGCCCCGAGCAGACTGGCTGATGCCGAGCCTTCGAACAGCTTGGGCTTCTTGTATGTGATGTCGAGCACAGAGCTCATCTTGTCGCCATACCTTGCCTCGAAACCTCCGGCTGCGAAGTTGACAGACTCCGTCAGGTCGGGATTGATGAAGCTCAATCCCTCCTGCTGCCCCGAGCGGATAAGCAACGGGCGAAACACCTCCAGCCCGTTTACGTATACTATGTTCTCGTCGTAGCTTCCGCCGCGCACGGAATACTGCGAGCTGAGCTCGTTGTTCGACGACACCCCCGCGAAGGTCACTACAAGGCTCTCTATGCTTCCTCCGGCAGGGTCGGGGAGCAGCTTCACTCGGTCTGCATCAAGCGTCTCGAGAGTCGTTGTCTGCTTGCGGATGGCAGTGGCAACAACCTCGCCGAGGTCGATGCTCGTGTAGTTCATCTGCACGTTGAGCCGCACGTCCTGCTCCAGCACCGGCAGTATGCGCTCTGCCTTGTTGTATCCAAGGCATGAGAACACGACGGCAACGGAGTCGCCCGTTGTGGTGGTGACGGAGTAGAACCCCTTTTCGTTCGTCATCGCCCCGTTCAGCGTGTTCTTTATCTGGACGAGCACAAGCTCGAGCGGACTGCCGTCGGCATCCCGCACGTATCCCGTTATCTTGACCGTCTTCTGCGCCACGACTTCGGCAGCCATGAGTATAAACAGCAGTGCAGTTATTGCACGTATCTTCATAATGGTGTAGTGTTACAGATGTACTAACGTGAAAAAAGGAGGAAGCGTATATTCGCCCGTGTAAAAAACTTTACCTTTGCCCGCCCCTCAAAAATTAGGACATTATACAAGTATGGAAAGTTTTGCCTCGTTAATCAAACAAAGAAGAAGCACGCGAAAGTTTACCGACCGGTTGCTCTCGGCAGAGCAGGTCGAGATGATTTTGAAAGCCGCCCTCATGGCTCCCGCCTCGAAGCGGAGCAACCCCTGGCAGTTCGTCGTGGTGGAAGATAAGGAGATGCTGCGTAAACTGGCAGAGTGTAAGGCTGCGGGCGCGGCGTTTTTGGAGGGTTGTGCGCTGGCGGTGGTCGTCGTGGCGAATGTGATGGATAGCGACGTGTGGATAGAAGATGCCTCGATTGCTTCCATATACATGCAGCTCGAAGCCGAAGACCTCGGGATAGGCAGCTGCTGGTGCCAGGTGCGTAGCCGGCAGAGGGCGGACGGCACAGACTCTGCCGAGTATGTGCGCAGCCTTCTCGGTATCCCTTACCAAATGGAAGTGCTCTCCGTCATCGGCTTCGGATACAAGAATCAGGAGCGTAAGCCTTTCGACGAAGCCCATCTGCAGTGGGAAAAGGTTCACATAGGCAGTTTCAAGATGCCGGAGGAGAAGAGCGAATGAAGATAGTCTTTATTGGAGCCGGAAACTTGGCAACGCGCCTCTCGCTCGCCATGCAACGGGTCGGGATGCAGATAGTTCAGGTGTATAGCCGCACGGAAGAGAATGCCCTCACTCTTGCAGGGAAGTTGGGCTGCGTGTGGATCACTGATCTCTCCGCCTTGCAGGGCGATGCCGACTTGTATGTCTTCTCCGTGAAAGACGCGGCGTTGCAGGACGTCGTTTCCAAGGTCGCGCCGAACAACGGTATGTGGGTGCACACGGCAGGAAGCATGCCGATGAGCGTTTTCGAAGGTCATGCCGCGCGCTACGGGGTGCTTTATCCCTTGCAGACGTTCAGCAAAGGACGGGAGGTGAAATTCGACACCGTCCCGCTCTTCCTCGAAGCCTCCACGGTGCAGGATGGAGAGTATCTAAGGAATGTGGCATGCGCCCTTTCCGAGAATGTGCGTTTCCTCCCGTCGGAGAAGCGTCGCCGCCTGCATCTTGCAGCCGTGTTTGCCTGCAACTTCACCAACCATATATATGTGTTGGCTTATAAACTGCTGGAGGAAGAAGATATCCCGACGGATGTGCTCCTGCCGCTTATCGACGAGACGACGGCGAAGATACACGCCATGCCGCCATCGGCTGCTCAGACAGGTCCGGCAGTCCGCTACGACGAAAATATTATCGACCGGCATCTTCAGATGCTTGACGACCCCGACATGAAAGCAATCTACCGGCTTCTCAGCCAAAGCATATATAAGGAGGCACAACATGAGTAATATCAATTACGACCTAAGGAAGATAAAGGCGTTCGTGTTTGATGTCGACGGCGTGCTGTCGGCAAATGTTATTCCCCTGTATCCCGACGGCGACCCTATGCGTACCGTCAATATCAAAGACGGCTATGCCCTTCAGCTGGCAGTGAAGAAAGGATACATCGTAGGTATCATCACCGGCGGATATACGGATGCCGTCCGTATCCGCTTCGAACGTTTGGGCATCGAGCATATCTATATGCGCAGTGCGGTGAAGATGGACGATTACACGGATTTCCTGCAAAAGACGGGGCTGAAGCCCGAGGAAGTGATGTATGCCGGCGACGACCTGCCGGACTATGAGGTGATGCAGCAGGTGGGGCTGGCTGTGGCTCCCGCCGATGCCGCGCCCGAGATAAAGCGCATTGCCGGATATATAACACTGAGCAAAGGGGGAGAAGGCGTTGCCCGCGATGTGATTGAACAGACGATGAAGGCCCAGGGCAAATGGATGAATGCCGAAGCCTTCGGCTGGTAAACGGAGAAACGTATGCTGAAGAATCTTGAGAAATACCGTATTGTGCTCGGTTCTGCCTCGCCACGAAGACGGGAGTTGCTGGCAGGTCTGGACGTTGATTTTGTGGTTGATGTCATCCCGGGCATCGACGAGTCGTATCCCGACACGCTGACGGCACAGGAAATCCCCCTTTATATTGCCCGCAAGAAAGCCGAGGCGTATGCGGCGAAGATGACCGGTGGCGAGCTGCTGATTACTGCCGACACGATTGTGTCCGCCGAAGGGCGTATCCTCGGCAAGCCTGCCTCGAGGGAAGAGGCGATAGAGATGCTGCGCCGCCTGTCGGGACGCAGGCACGAGGTGGTGACAGGTGTCTGTCTCTCTGCGAAGGGAAAAATCGTCTCTTTCTCCGTCACCTCGGAGGTCAGCTTCGCAAGGGTAGAAGAAGATGAGATTGTCTACTACGTGGACAAATATCGCCCCTTCGACAAGGCGGGCGCATACGGCATTCAGGAGTGGATAGGCTACGTCGGCGTGGAAAGTATCAATGGCTCGTTCTACAACGTGATGGGTCTCCCTGTCCAGCGGCTCTACACGGAGCTGAAGAAGTTCTGAAGCACGATTTTTTAATAGAATATCACGAATAAGCAGGGACAGAGCAATATCTCGGTGCCTACTATCCTTTTTTGATTAGTCCCGTCGGACGTATCCATCATCTATGTGATCTTGTTGCTACTATACAAACGCAACATATTCCTCAGGGTTTGAAATTAGAAAGTGAACCTCTCGGGCAGCTTTACCGGACCTGCGACGAAAGAAGAAAGCGGGCTTTCTGATTTTTCTGCATAAAAAAACTGTGCCGTAAAACTCGATTACGACACAGCTCCTTTTCGTTTGGTTGCGGAGGCAAGACTCGAACTTACGACCTTTGGGTTATGAGCCCAACGAGCTACCACTGCTCCACTCCGCGATATGCGTTGGGGATTAACCCTCCCCAATTCGATCGCAAAAGTATAAACCATTTCTGATAAAACAAATTTATCGCAGGTTTTTTTTGATGTTCTTGGTAGAGCCAATCTTTTTTAGGTACTTTGCGCATAACGATATTCAAATGTGCAATATAAGACAAAGCAGATGACGGTTTCTAAAACACGGAATATGTTGGTGGATGTGGCAAGGCAGTTGTTTGCTCGCATGGGAGTCGATGGTACGACGATGAACGACATTGCACAGGCTTCGGGGAAGGGCAGGCGCACGCTCTACACCTATTTCAAGAGTAAGAATGAGGTTTATTTGGCAGTGGTTGAGTCGGAGCTGAACCGTCTCTACGCTATGTTGCTTGATGTCGCGGGGAGAAACCTGCCGGCAGACGAGAAGCTGATAACGTTTATCTATACCCGGCTGGATGCCATCAAGGCTATTGTGTTTCGCAACGGCACGTTGAAAGCAAACTTCTTCCGAGATATATGGCGTGTGGAGAAGGTGCGTAAGGATTTCGACATGCGCGAGACGGAGCTGTTGAAGGGTATTTTGAATGCCGGAGTGGAGGAAGGCGTTTTCGCCATGCCGGATACGGAAGTTACGGCGGTGGTGCTCCACCATGCCTTGAAAGGCTTGGAAGTCCCCTACATAAGAGGCGTCATGGGCGATACCATCGCTCAGCGGATTAAGCGTAGGGACAATGTGATGAATTTAATATTCAACGGAATTAAGATAAAGAAAGTATGAAGTTATTGGAAGGAAAAGTAGCAGTGATAACCGGTGCTGCTCGCGGTATCGGCAAAGCAATCGCATTGAAGTTCGCTTCAGAGGGAGCAAACATAGCATTTACGGATTTGGTCATTAACGAGGCGGGCGAGGCGACGCAAAGAGAGATTGAAGCTCTTGGCGTGAAGGCTAAAGGATATGCATCCAACGCTGCCAACTTCGACGAGACGCATGGTGTGGTGGCTGAGATAGTGAAGGATTTCGGACGGATAGATATATTGGTAAACAATGCCGGCATAACCAAAGACGGCTTGATGCTCAGAATGAGCGAAGGTCAGTGGGACGCTGTGCTGAACGTAAACCTGAAGTCGGCGTTCAACTTCATCCATGCCTGCACACCTATCATGGTTCGCCAGCGTACGGGCAACATCATCAATATGGCATCTGTGGTGGGCGTTCATGGTAATGCCGGTCAGAGCAACTACGCGGCTTCGAAGGCGGGTCTGATAGGTTTGGCTAAGTCCGTTGCGCAGGAGCTTGGCTCGCGTGGCATTCGTGCCAATGCGATTGCCCCGGGTTTCATCATCACGGACATGACGGCGGCTCTGCCCGACGACGTGAAAGAGGAATGGTGCAAGAAGATCCCGCTGCGTCGTGGCGGTACGCCCGAAGACGTGGCAAACATCGCTACGTTCCTTGCTTCCGACCTCTCTTCTTATGTATCGGGGCAGGTAATTCAGGTTGATGGCGGCATGAATATGTAGGTATGGACGTTATCTACGAAGACAATCACATCATTGCGGTAAACAAAACGTGTCGAGAAATCGTGCAGGGAGACAAGACCGGCGATGCTCCTCTTTCGGAAATGCTCAAGGCATGGCTGAAAGAGAAGTATTGCAAGCAGGGGAATGTCTTTGTGGGGGTCACTCATCGGCTCGACCGCCCTGTCAGCGGTGTTGTCTTGTTTGCCAAGACAAGCAAGGCGTTGGCTCGTATGAACGATATGTTTCGCGAGGGGGAGGTGAAGAAAACCTATTGGGCTATCGTGAAGCATTGCCCCGAGGCAGAGGAGGGCGAGCTGGTGCATTGGCTGGTGCGTAACGAGAAGCAGAACAAGAGCTACGCCTACGACGCGGAGCGGGCAGATGCGAAGAAAGCGATACTTCATTATAAGGTGATTGCCCGTTCGGACAACTATTTCCTCTTGGAGATAGACCTGAAGACAGGGCGGCATCATCAGATACGTTGTCAGATGGCAAAGATAGGATGCCCGATAAAGGGCGACCTCAAATACGGGGCAGACCGTTCGAACAAAGACGGAGGTATCAGCCTGCATGCACGCAGTGTGGAATTTGTTCATCCCGTCTCGAAACAAAAGATACGTGTCGTTGCCCCCGTGCCCGACGACAACCTATGGAAAAGCATCTCGGAAGGATTGTGAGAATTTGTACAATAAAGAACAGGAGACAGTATATATGGAGGACAAAATCATATTGACCATCGGCAGGCAGTTTGGCAGCGGTGGGCGTGAGATAGGTCAGAAGTTGGCGAAAGCATTGGGCATTGCCTACTACGACAAGGAGCTGATGGTGGAGGCTGCGAAAGAGAGCGGACTGAACCAGGAGTTTTTCGAGAAGGCAGACGAACGGGCTTCCAGTGGATTGGCGTATGCCTTTACGATGGGGTATTTCAATATGGGGACGTTCGCGCCTTACAATGACATACTCTCGAACGATAGGCTGTTCAAGTATCAGAGTGATGCGATAAGGAAGCTGGCAGCCGAGAAGTCGTGCGTCATAATAGGGCGTTGTGCCGACTATATCCTACGCGACGACCCTGCATGCTCGAGCTTCTTCATACATACCACAGCGGAGCACCGCATCCAGCGCATCGTGGGTAGGCAGAATGTGACCATTGAGCAGGCAAAGGAGCTGATGGAGAAGACGGACAAGTCGCGTGCTGCGTACTATAATTACTACACCAACAAGGAGTGGGGCGTCGCTTCCTCTTACAACTTCTCTATCGACGTATCGGTGTTGGGGGTCGACGAAACGGTAGCGTTCATCAAGAGCTTTGTCGAGCGGAAGATGAGCCGCCGCCCGCCTCATTTCGGCTGACCTACGAGAGCGGTCCTTCCCAAACGAAGCAATCGGGGAATACACCCTTTAGCTGTGTCGGCTCGGCAAACAGTCCGAAGACGGAAGAGCCGGAGCCGGACATGGATGCATAGACTGCTCCGTGCCGGTAGAGGCATTCCTTTATTTCACGTATGACAGGGTGGCGGCTGAACACACTCTTCTCGAAATCGTTTACCATACGTTCCTTCCATGTGCCGGCGGGGCTTCGGATGATCTCTTTCAAGGAGACAGCCGGAATGGAAGGCGTGACAAGCGAATAGGCTTCGGCGGTAGACACAGCCACGTCGGGCTTCACGAGGCAGAGGTGATAGCCCTGCAGGGAGAGATGTATCGGTTCGAAGACGTTGCCCGTGCCGGAGGCGAACACCGGTGTGTTGCGGATGAAGAAGGGGCAGTCGGCACCGATGGTCGCAGCCATCTCTTCCAATGTCCCGTCCGGAAGGTTCAGCCCACAGAAGTCGTTGAGTAGCTTCAGCATGAAGGCGGCATCTGACGACCCTCCGCCAAGCCCTGCACCGAAGGGGATAGCTTTCAGGAGATGTATCTCAAGCGCGGGGATGTCGCGTTGCGCCCCGAGCAGGTTCAGTGCCTTTATCACCAAGTTCTTCTCCATGGGTGTATCCACCATGATGCCGCTCTGATGGAACGACATCTCGTCGGAGCGGACCACCTCCAGCGCATCGGTCAAGGGTATGGGGTAGAACACTGTCTCGATATTGTGGTATCCGTCCGGACGTTTGGCTACGACGTTCAGCCCAAGGTTTATCTTTGCATTCGGGAAACAGATCATAGGCGGTGTTTATTTACGGGTTGTATCTGTGGTTATCTTGCGTGTGGAGCGGTCGGAGAGGACGTTGGTGACAATCTGGTTCACCATCTGCTTCAGCTCGTCGAGAAAGGTCCGAGCCTCATACGTGCCCCGTTCTATCTGACGGAGCTTCTTCTCCCACAGACCGGTCAGCTCCGCGCTTTTAAGCAGTTCTTCGTGTATCGTACCTATCAGCTCCTTGCCTGTCGCGGTAGGGTAGAGGCTCTTGCGTTCCTTTCTTATATAATTACGCTTAAATAGAGTCTCGATGATTGCGGCGCGGGTAGAGGGGCGGCCGATGCCGTTCTCCTTCAGAGCGTCGCGCAGGTCTTCGTTGTCCACCAGCTTGCCTGCCGTTTCCATGGCACGGAGCAGTGTTGCCTCGGTGTAGGGCTTGGGGGGAGTGGTCCATGTCTCCTTCAGCAGCGGTTTATGCGGTCCGCTCTCGCCTTTGGTGAAGCTCGGCAGCACGCGTTCCTCTTCTTCCTTAGGCTCGGCGTCGGGGTCTTTCGGCTCTGTGCCGAACACCACGCGCCACCCGGGCTTCAGTATCTGCTTGCCGGAAGCCTTGAAGTCCACCTTACCGACCTTGCCGAGCACGGTGGTGGTGGCTATCTCGCAGTCGGGATAGAAGACGGCAATGAAGCGTCGTGTGACCAAGTCGTACACCTTGCGTTCGTTGTCCGTCAGGTTGCGGGCAGGAGCACCGGTGGGGATGATGGCATGATGGTCTGTGACCTTCGAGTTGTCGAACACTTTCTTGCTCTTGGGTATCTTGGTGCCGAGCAGCGGTGCCGTCAGCTCCGTGTAGTCTGTCAGACCCTTCAGTATGTTCGGCACCTTGGGGTATATGTCTTCGCTCAGGAACGTGGTGTCCACACGCGGATATGTCGTCACCTTCTTTTCGTAGAGCGACTGTATCAGCTTCAGCGTGTCGCCGGCAGTGAAGGAGAACTTCTTGTTGCACTCCACCTGCAGCGCGGTGAGGTCGAAGAGGCGGGGGGCACTTTCCTTTCCTTTCTTCTCGGTTATGCCGGTGACGGTGAAGTCTTCCTGTCGCACGCTTTCAAGGAAGGTCTCTCCTTCTTCTTTCTTAGTGAACTTGCCTTTGGTGGCAGAGAACGTCGTGTCGCGGTATACTGTCTTCAGCTCCCAGTAGGGCTCCGACTTGAAGTTGTCTATCTCAGCCTGACGGTTTACGATGAGGGCAAGCGTGGGGGTTTGTACGCGACCTATGGAGAGGACCTGGCGGTTCTGCCCGTAGCGGATAGTGTATAGGCGGGTGGCATTCATGCCGAGCAGCCAGTCGCCTATGGCACGCGAGAGGCCTGCCTCGTAGAGTGTCTTGAACTCGCTCTGCTCCTTCAGGTGCCGGAAGCCTTCGCGTATGGCATCTTCGGTGAGGGAAGAGATCCACAGGCGGTAGACGGGGCACGAGCACCCTGCCTTCTGCATCACCCAACGTTGTATAAGCTCACCCTCCTGACCGGCATCGCCGCAGTTGACGACCATCTCTGCATTGCGGATGAGACCTTCGATCACCCGGAACTGCTGCTCGTATGTCGGGTTGTCGATGAGCTTGATACCGAAGCGGGGAGGTATCATGGGGAGCGAGCCGAGGCTCCATTGCTTCCATGCCGAGGTGTAGTCGTGAGGCTCTTTCAGTGTACACAGATGTCCGAACGTCCAAGTGACCTGATAGCCGCCTCCTTCGATATACCCGTTCTTTTTATGGGTTGCTCCAAGCACGTCGGCAATCTCTCGTGCGACACTCGGTTTCTCGGCGATACATACTTTCATTTGAGGAGGGGATGGAGGTGCCTGGCGGATTCGAACCGCCGTAAATGGTTTTGCAGACCACTGACTAAGCCACTCATCCAAGGCACCATGTTATTGTAAGGGAGATGTTGAACGCTGTTGAGGTGCCTGGCGGATTCGAACCGCCGTAAATGGTTTTGCAGACCACTGACTAAGCCACTCATCCAAGGCACCATGTTATTGTAAGGGAGATGTTGAACGCTGTTGAGGTGCCTGGCGGATTCGAACCGCCGTAAATGGTTTTGCAGACCACTGACTAAGCCACTCATCCAAGGCACCATCACATCAAACAACGCTCTGCTGTAATGCGGCGGCAAAGGAATGGAATATGTTTGGATTATGCAAATAATCCCGTCTCTTTTCCCGCTTACGGCTCGTGTAAGGGCAATTTTGCCCTCTTTCTTGCTTTGTGAATATCTATTACATACCTTTACTGCCGATATTGATTATGTCTAACGATTTAAACAAAAAACATCATGGCAGTAAAAAACAATTATGAGTGGGAATTTGATTTGGAAGAGTATCTGATGACCACAGACGTTAGCGAAGACTACGTTGCCCGAATGAAGACGGGGAGTACCATCGTGTTGGACGACCTTGTGAAGGAGATTGTCGGCGAGCGGACCGATATCCGTCCGGAGACAATCACCATGTGTGCACAGCTGCTTGGCGAAAAGATTATCGAGAAGATATGCGAGGGGCATATCGTGTCGACTGCCACGGCGACCTACACCCCCTCGATCCCCGGTGTTTTCATTGGTACGTCGGGCGTGGTGGACGCGACGAAGAACGTGCCGACCATCAATGTTTCGCCCTCTTCGGCTTTGAAGGAGGCTCTTAAATCGGTTAAGCTGAAATACTCGCAGACGGTTCGTTCGATGGGCAATGCGCGCATCGGGCTTGTGACAGACTCCACCACGGGCAGCACGGACGGTAAGATCACCCCGGGCGGCATCATCGATGTGACGGGCAACAAGATCCGCTGTCTCAACTCCGACGGCACGGGCATCGGCACGGTGCGTTTCCTCAAGGCAAGCACCCGAGAGGAGGTTGCCACTGTCTCCATCCTTGCCATCAACGACCCGAAGCGTCTTATGTTTAATGTTCCGGCAACCCTCACGGACGGCGAATATGTCTTGCAGGTAGAGACGTACTTCAGCAGCTCGTCTGCCTTGCTGAAACAGCCGCGAACCATCGAGTATCCTATAAATCTGTATGTTGGCAATAAGCCGTCGGATACCACAGAAGATGACGTACCCGACCTGATGTAGTGCCGAGGCGAAGCACCGCCCGATGCCGAGGCGAAGCACCGCCCGATGCTGAGGCGAAGCACGCCACGATGCCGAGGTGAAGCACCGCCCGATGCCGAGGTGAAGCACCGCCCGATGCTTCGATGAAGCACAACCAATACCAAGCCCCGACTCCCGCACCTATGGGAGCCGGGGCTTGGTGTAAAAATGTTACCTTTGGCACCGAAATA
>CAVJTV010000063.1:0-12223 GCA_963652435.1 Desulfovibrionaceae bacterium
CTCCGCACCAGGGTGGTTTTTGCTTTCTGCAAAATGTTTGGGATAAAATTGAGAAGAGCCTCCCCCGTTCCGAGGAACGAGAAAGGCTCTTCTACCTATTGTTATAACACGTATGAATGATTATCCTCCTACGATGGCGGTCCTTTCCACAACTTCAATCTCAAAAACCAATGTGGAATACGCCGGAATGTCGTCCTGCTCGGTGGTGCCGTAGCCCAGCTGCTGCGGAATCCACACCTCCCATTTGTCCCCGACCTTCATGTTCTGAAGGGCGATGGTCCATCCGCTTATGACGGAGCTGACACCGGTGGTTGTTCCCGAAGTGGTGTAGGTGGTAGTTGCATACGACGAGCTTACCGCACATTCAAACGGCTCGCCGTCTTCAAACTCCTTCTTGTCGAAATAGTCGTCTCTCGTCTCCGTTGCCAGCCAGCCCCTGTAATAGGTCTTCACGTGACTGGTGTAGTAGATACGGTCGCCATCGCCCTCCTTGAGGCGTTTGGCATAGACGAAATAATCGCCTGCGCCAAGCACACTGACCTTAAAGAACTCAGGGTCGTTTGCCTTTGCCGCGAAAGCCTGCTCGTTTTCCGTCTTGTAGGCTTCCACAATCTCATCATCACTGCTGTCGTCGTCCTTACAGGAAGTAAAGACCACAGACGCACAAAAAATCATCAACGCGATGTGCAGACACTTCTTCATTTCTACTCAACTATCTTTTTTAATAACGATTTCATGCTAACCTTCTCGGAGATTATGTCGTGCAGCTTGTCGATGCTCACGCGCTCCTGCTCCATAGTGTCGCGGAAACGTATCGTCACGCAGTTGTCCTTCAGCGTATCGTGGTCGACGGTTATGCAATACGGCGTCCCGATGGCATCCTGACGGCGGTAACGCTTGCCGATGGAGTCTTTCTCGTCGTACTGGCAACGGAAGTCGAACCTCAGCATTTCCACAATCTCTTCCGCCTTCTCGGGAAGCCCGTCTTTCTTCACCAGCGGCAGCACGGCGAGCTTGATGGGAGCCAAGGCTGCCGGCAGCTTCAGCACAACGCGCGTCTCGCCGCCCTCGAGCGTCTCCTCGCAATACGAACCTGCCATGACACTGAGGAACACGCGGTCGACACCGATGGAAGTCTCGATGACATACGGCGTATAGCTCTTGTTTAGCTCCGGATCGAAATACTGTATCTTCTTTCCCGAGAACTTCTCGTGCTGGCTGAGGTCGAAGTCCGTGCGGCTGTGGATACCCTCCACTTCCTTAAACCCGAAAGGCATCTCGTATTCTATGTCGGTGGCAGCGTTGGCATAGTGCGCCAGCTTCTCGTGGTCGTGATAGCGATACTTGTCATCGCCCAACCCCATTGCCTGATGCCATTTCAGGCGCGTTGCCTTCCATTTCCTGAACCACTCCATCTCTTCTCCCGGGCGAACGAAGAACTGCATCTCCATCTGTTCGAACTCGCGCATACGGAAGATGAACTGACGAGCCACAATCTCGTTGCGGAACGCCTTGCCGATCTGCGCTATGCCGAAAGGTATCTTCATGCGCCCCGTCTTCTGCACGTTGAGGAAGTTGACGAAGATGCCCTGTGCAGTCTCCGGACGGAGATAGATCTTGGAAGTCCCGTCGGCAGTAGAGCCTACTTCCGTCGAGAACATGAGATTGAACTGCCGCACTTCCGTCCAGTTGCGTGTGCCGGAGATAGGACAGGCAATCTCGCAGTCTATGATGATTTGCCGAAGCTCTTCGAAGTCGGACGCGTTCAATGCCTTGGCAAAGCGGTCATGTATTTCGTCGCGCTTTGCCTGATGCTCCAGCACGCGGGCGTTGGTGGCGCGAAACTGGGCTTCGTCGAACGCGTCGCCGAACTTCTTCGCCGCCTTGTCCACTTCCTTCTGTATCTTCTCGTCTATCTTGGCAAGGTATTCTTCGATAAGCACATCTGCACGGTAGCGTTTCTTCGAGTCTTTGTTGTCGATCAACGGGTCGTTGAACGCGTCCACATGTCCGGATGCTTTCCAGATGGTCGGGTGCATAAAGATGGCAGAGTCGAGACCCACCACGTTCTCGTGAAGCAGCGTCATGCTGTCCCACCAGTATTTTTTCAGGTTGTTTTTCAGCTCCACGCCATACTGTCCGTAATCATACACCGCACCCAAGCCGTCGTATATTTCCGAAGAGGGGAACACGAAGCCGTATTCTTTGCAGTGCGAAACCAATTTCTTGAAAACATCATCTTGTGCCATAACTGTATGTTTATTTTTTAACGACGCGCAAAGTAAACGATTTTTCCCGAAACATCAGTTGTGGACCAATGTCCCGATATTCTCCCCGCTCATGACTTTCTTCAGATTTCCCGAGGTGTCCATGTCGAAGACGACGATCGGGAGATTGTTTTCCTTGCACATGGTGGTTGCCGTGAGGTCCATCACCTTCAGTCCGCGTGCGTAGATCTCGTCGTAGGTTATGTCGGCAAACTTTGTGGCTGTCGGGTCTTTTTCCGGATCAGCGGTATAGATGCCGTCGACGCGCGTGCCCTTCAGCATCACGTCGGCTTCGATCTCGATGCCCCGCAAAGACGAGCCCGTGTCGGTGGTAAAAAACGGGTTGCCTGTGCCGCCGGACATGATGACCACGCATCCCTCTTCCAGCAGCTCGATGGCACGCCACTTATTGTAGAACTCGCCTATCGGCTCCATACGGATTGCCGTCAGCACTCGAGCCTTCGTTCCGATGGCTGTAAGAGCCGAGCTCAAGGCAAGACTGTTGATAACCGTTGCCAACATTCCCATCTGGTCGCCCTTGACGCGGTCGAAACCCTTCGACGCTCCGCTCAAGCCACGGAAAATGTTCCCTCCGCCTATCACAATGCCGATCTGCACTCCCATATCCGCTATTTCCTTTATCTGGCGGGCATATTCGCCGAGGCGGACCTCGTCGATGCCGTATTGTTTTCCTCCCATCAGCGACTCGCCGCTAAGTTTCAACAGTATTCGTCTGTACTTTGCCATTTTCTTCTTTGCTTTTAGTTATACGTAATATATGTATAGGTGCGGCAAAGGTAGTGCAAGGCGGGGGTAGAGTAAAGGGAAACGGAAACATTTTGTCACAAAACAGGCAAAACAGACCCGTAATTTGTGACAAAAAGACACCAAACCGCACCTTCTCCCGCTGGCATACCGTTTGCATATCCATAAGCGAACGAAGGGTTCGAAAAAGCCCGGAGTCAAAACAAACAACTGAATGTATAACTAAAAGAATAGGAGATTTAATTATGATGCCGATGAGAAAAAGTCAGAACTGGTTACCGAGTGTATTCAACGATTTCTTCGATAACGAATGGATGGAAAAAGCCAATTCAACGGCTCCAGCAATCAATGTGATTGAAAGCGAAAAGGATTACAAGATAGAGTTGGCTGCTCCGGGAATGACCAAAGACGATTTCAACGTTCGTATCGACGAAGACAACTGTCTGGTCATCTCGATGGAAAAGAAAAACGAGAACAAGGACGAGAAGAAAGACGGTCGCTATCTGCGCCGCGAGTTTTCCTACTCCAAGTTCCAGCAGACATTGGTGTTGCCGGATGATGTGGAAAAGGAACATATCAGCGCGAAAGTGGAACACGGTGTGCTGACTGTGGATATTCCTAAGAAAGCACCTGTTGAGGCTGCCAAACTGCAGAGATGCATAGAGGTTAAGTAACAATCTAACAACTTGGGTCAAGAGATCCCCTCGGCGAGCTTTTCGTCGAGGGGATTTTTGTTTGCAAACGGGACTTGTGTCGCGAAACAGACCTTTTAGAAATCTATAAGCCACTTTGCGAGGTCGCGAAACCCCTTTTAGAAATCTATAAGCCACTTTGCGAGGTCGCGAAATGCCTTTTAGAAATCTATAAGCTACTTTGCAAGGTCGCGAAGTCGCTTAAACAAATGCTTAAGCACTTACGGACATCGGAAAAGAGGGGAAATCCCTACTTTTGCGCCCGTAACAGTAATAAGGAAAGCAGTATGCACACAATCAGGATTGAGAATTTGGATACCATCCGCGATGCAGCGAAGCGATTTATCGCAGGAATGGACGACCGCACGGTTTTCGCTTTCCACGGCAGTATGGGCGCGGGGAAAACGACCTTCATCAAGGCGATATGCGAGGAGCTGGGCGTGGAAGACGTGATAAACAGCCCGACATTCGCCATCATCAACGAATATCGCAGCCAGGCGACGGGGGAACTGATCTACCACTTCGATTTCTACCGCATAAACAAGCAGAGCGAGGCGGAAGACATCGGGACGGAGGATTATTTCTACAGCGGAGCACTCTGTTTCATAGAATGGCCCGAAAAGGTGGAAGACCTGCTCCCTGGCGACGTCGTGAACGTGACTATCAGTGAAAATCCGGACGGTTCACGCACCGTGGAAACAGACTAAGACCCTATGGAACCGACCGACTACCTTCTGCTCTTTATCTTCATCGCGCTGGGAGCCTTCTCGCTCATTGCGGCAGTGTTCGACTTCGACTGGTATTTCGAGACAAGCGGCGCGTCGACCTTTGTCCGCCGCCTGGGGAGGAGAGGCGCACGTGTGTTCTACGCACTCCTCGGCGCGGCACTCGTTTGCTGCGGCGTGCTGGGGCTTCTCTATTGGTAGGAAATGCCCCGCAAGGGGTGGGAATGTCACTCCACAAGCACGTAATTGAGCTGGCGACGTTCGAGGTTGGCACCGGCAACCTTGACAGTCGCCTTGTCGCCCAAACGGAAGCGACGCCCGCTGCGGCGACCCACAAGGCTGAGCGTCTCTTCATCCATCTCGTAGTAGTCGCCACCAATCTCATGTATAGGGACAAGTCCCTCGCATTTGTTTTCGTCGAGCTCGACATACAGCCCCCATTCCGTGACGCCGGAAATCACTCCGCCGAACACCATCCCGATCTTGTCTTGCAAGAACTCGACCTGCTTGTATTTGATGGATGCCCGCTCGGCGTTTGCAGCCACCTGCTCCATTGCCGAGCAGTGTTCGCACATCTCTTCCTGCTTTGCCTTCACCACGCTGCGCCCTCCTCGGAGGTAACGCTCCAGAAGACGGTGTACCATCATGTCCGGATAGCGGCGGATGGGGGATGTGAAGTGCGTGTAGTAGTCGAAAGCCAGACCGTAGTGCCCGATATTGTCCGTGGTGTAGCGTGCTTTCTGCATGGAGCGGATTGCGAGCTTTTCGATGAGGTCTTCTTCCGGACGGTCGTGCACAGCGTCCAGCAAACTGTTCAAGCTGCGTGAAACATCCGTCTTGTTGCCGCTGGAAATGTTCAGCTTATATCCGAGACGGCGCACGAAGGCTGCGAAATTCTCCAGCTTGTCCTGTTCGGGCAGGTCGTGGACGCGGTAGACGAATGTCTTTGCCGTCTTTCCTTTCGGCACCTTCCCCACGAACTCTGCCACGGTGCGGTTTGCCAGAAGCATGAACTCCTCGACCAGTTTGTTGGCATCTTTCGACTCTTTTATATACGTACTGACGGGTTTCCCGTTCTCGTCGATCTCAAAACGCACTTCATAGCGGTCGAAATTGACGGCACCGTGCTGAAAACGTCTTTCGCGGAGCTTTTTCGCCAGCCGGTCGAGCGTCAGTATCTCTTCCTTGAAGTCTCCTTCACCCGTCTCTATCACCTGCTGCGCCTCTTCGTACGTAAAGCGGCGGTCACTGCAGATTACAGTGCGGACAATGCGCGACTGCTTTACGTCAGCCTCTTCGTCGAGGTGAAATACGACTGAGAAGCACAGTTTTTCCTCTTCGGGACGGAGCGAACAGATCTGGTTGCAGAGACGCTCAGGAAGCATCGGGATAGTGCGGTCAACAAGATACACGGAAGTGGCTCTGCTCGCTGCTTCGCGGTCTATCAGACTTTCGGGGCGGACATAATGCGTCACGTCGGCGATATGCACTCCCACTTCCCAAAGTCCGCTCTTCAGGCGACGTATGGACAGAGCGTCGTCGAAGTCTTTGGCGTCCCGAGGGTCGATGGTAAAGGTCGTGACGCTGCGGAAGTCCTCGCGCGCGGCAATCTCTTCCTCTGAAATGGTGTCTGCAATCCTGTTTGCTGCTTTCTCCACATTCTCGGGATAGGAATAAGGCAAGCCGAACTCCGCCAGTATCGCGTGCATCTCCGTTGTGTTATCTCCTGCCACACCCAGCACATCGACAACCTCGCCTTGCGGGTTCTTTGCGTCGTCGGGCCATTTCGTAATGCGTACAACAACCTTGTCGCCGTCTTTCCCGCCGTTCAGAGCAACCCTTGGAATGAATATGTCGTTTTCGAGCGTCCTGTCTTCGCTTATAAAGAAGGCATAGTCGTTCACCATCTGCAGCCTTCCCACAAACGTCTTCTCTCCACGCTCCAATATCTCGACGATCTCGGCTTCCGAAGTGCCTTTTCTGCGTTTTGTAAACAGCCGAACCTTCACTTTGTCTCCATCCGTTGCATGCTGCGGTCTGCGGCTCGAAATGGGCACAGGCTCGCCGCCGTCTTCAGGCAAGAAAAGGCTCTTGCCACGGCTCTGATGCCGGAATATGCCGACAGCCGTCGTTTCGACACCACTGTAACGGTAACGCCCGCGGTCGGTCTCCGTGATGACACCGTCTGCTGAGAGTTCCTGCAGCATGTCCGACACCTGTATCTTCTGCACATGGCTTTCCACGCCGATGAGCTTGCTTATCTGTTTATAGTTGAATGATTCCTTGGGAGAGGATTGGAAAACGGAAAGGATGGAACGCGCCATCACACTTTTCTTCATCCGTTTTACTTTGTTCTTTTTGGGTTTGCCTTCGCTGCTGCTTTTCTTCTCAGATTTGTTTCTCTTCATACTTCTTGTTTTATTCTTGCCTGCAAAATAAACTATTATAACCCGCATTTCGTGCACGAACGAATAATTTGTAATTTTGCCACCCTAACAAAAACAATCCATGAGCGTACTAATCAAAGAAGTTACCGACAAGAAAGAGCTAAAGAAATTCGTCAGGTTCAACATTGATTTATACAAAGGAAACCCCTACCACATTCCGGGATTGATAGACGAGGAAATGATGACGCTGGATAGAAAGAAGAATCCGGCGTTTGATGTTTGTGATGCCGTCTATTTCCTTGCCTACAGAGACGGTAAGGTTGTGGGACGCATTGCGGGGATGATCAATCGCGCGAGTAACGGGGTGTGGCATCAGCAACGTGCCCGCTTCGGGTTTCTCGACTTTATCGACGACGAAGAGGTGGTTGATGCATTGTTCGCTGCCGTTGAGAAATGGGCGGCGGAGAAAGGAATGAAAGAGATACACGGTCCGATGGGCTTCACCGACATGGACCATGAGGGAATGCTCGTGGAGGGGTTCGACCAGATAGGGACGATGGCGACAATCTACAACTACCCTTACTATCCGCGACACATGGAACGTCTCGGGTACGTGAAGGATCAGGATTGGCACGAGTTCAAGATATATATCCCTGACAGTATCCCCGAGAAACACAGGCGTATCGGGGAAATCGTGAAGAAGAAATACGGTCTGCGGACGATGAAGTTCAAAAACACAAAGGAGATATGGCCGTATGCACAGAAGATATTCGAGACGTTGAATGCCGCCTACGCTCCGCTGTATGGCTTTGCCCCGCTGACGCAGCGGCAGATCGACTATTACGTAAAGATGTATATCCCGATGATACGCCTCGATTTGGTGACCGTCATTGTCCGCGAGGAAGACGATGCGGTTGTGGGGTTCGGCATCTCGCTGCCCAGCCTTTCGCACGCCTTGCAGAAGGCGAAAGGGCATCTATTTCCTTTCGGATGGATACATCTACTGAAGGCACTGAAGACAAAGCCACGGGTGGTTGACCTCTATCTGACGGGCGTGTTGCCCGAGTATCAGAACAAGGGTGTCAACGCACTTTTGTTCAACGACCTCATCCCCGTATACATCGGCTTGGGCGTTGAATATGCCGAAAGCAATCCGGAGCTGGCAACCAACAATGCCGTGCAGGCACAATGGGACTACTTCAAGCGCGAGCACCACAAGACAAGAAGAGCATTTATCAAAAGGATTGACAACTGACAATGGAAGAACTGAATTCGACAATACCTGCAGCAGCAGCGATAGCATATGACGACGACGACATAAAGACGCTGGACTGGATGGAGCACATCCGCCGACGTCCGGGTATGTATATCGGCAAACTTGGAGACGGAAGTTATCCCGACGACGGGATTTACGTATTGCTGAAGGAAGTGCTCGACAATTCCATCGACGAATATATGATGGGATACGGCAAGACCATAGAAGTCACTGTGGAGGAAGGAGTTGTTTCCGTCAGAGACTACGGGCGCGGTGTTCCGCTGGGAAAGGTCGTGGATGTCTCCAGCCGGATGAATACGGGCGCGAAATACGACAGCAAGGCTTTCAAGAAATCCGTCGGTCTGAACGGCGTCGGCATCAAAGCCGTGAACGCGCTGAGCAGCCTTTTCCTTATCTCCAGCTTCCGCGACGGGGAATGCAAGAGGGTTGAATACAGCAAGGCGGTCATCGCGGAGGAGACAGACATACAGCCGACCGGCGAAGCCAACGGCACACTTGTCCGCTTCATCCCAGACGGGGAGATCTTCGGCGAATACAAGTACAGGGACGAGTTTATCGAGAGCCTGCTGAAGAACTATGTCTTCTTGAACTCGGGACTGACCATCATGTACAACGGACGGAAGTTCTACTCGCGCAACGGACTTGTCGACCTCTTGAACGAGAACATGACCACCGAACCGCTCTACCCTATAATACATCTGCGCGGGGAAGACATAGAAGTGGTCATCACCCACAGCAACCAGTACGGCGAGGAATACTATTCTTTCGTGAACGGACAGTACACAACGCAGGGTGGAACGCATCTCTCGGCTTTCCGCGAGACCCTTGGACGCGTCATCAAGGAATACTACAACAAGAGTTTCGAATATTCGGATATCCGCGCGGGCATCGTTGCCGCCATCAGCATCAAGGTGGAGGAGCCCGTGTTCGAGAGCCAGACGAAGACAAGGCTCGGCTCCAAAGACGTCGCTCCGGAGGGACCGACAGTGGCTAAGTTTATCGGCGACTTTATCAAGAAAGAGCTCGACAACTATCTCCACAAAGATGCCGCGACGTCAGAGATACTGTTGCACAAGATACAGGAGTCGGAAAAGGAACGCAAGGCGATTGCCGGCGTAACAAAGCAGGCACGTGAAAGGGCGAAGAAGGCAAACATGCACAACAAGAAGCTGCGCGACTGCCGCATCCACCTTAACGACACCAAGGGCGACCGCACGGAAGAGAGCTGCATCTTCATCACCGAGGGTGACTCGGCAAGCGGCTCCATCACGAAGAGCCGCGACCCGAACCTGCAAGCCGTCTTCAGCTTGCGCGGCAAGCCGCTCAACAGCTACGGACTGACAAAGAAGATTGTCTACGAGAACGAAGAGTTCAACCTCCTGCAAGCCGCCCTGAATATCGAGGACGGACTGGAAGGGCTGAGATACAACAAGGTCATCATCGCGACGGATGCCGATGTCGACGGTATGCACATACGGCTCTTGCTGATTACGTTCTTCTTGCAGTTCTTCCCCGACCTCATCAAGCAGAACCATGTCTTCATCCTGCAGACGCCGCTCTTCCGCGTGCGCAACAAGCAGAAGACATACTATTGCTACACGGAAGAAGAACGCCTGGCGGCTATCGAAGCCATAGGGAAGAACCCCGAAATCACGCGGTTCAAAGGTTTGGGAGAGATCTCGCCCGACGAGTTCCGCAACTTCATCGGCAAAGACATACGCCTCGACCCCGTGACACTTAAGAAAGAAGACCTGGTGAAGGATATGCTCGAATTCTATATGGGCAAGAACACAATGGAGCGGCAAAACTTCATCATCGACAACTTAGTTATAGAGGAAGACCTCGTTAATTGACAATGGACGGTAATACAAACAAACGTATCGCGATTTTCCCAGGGACGTTCGATCCTTTCACCCTCGGGCATCAGGCATTGGTCAGCCGCGCATTGGGGCTGTTCGACGAGGTTGTTGTCGCAATCGGAATAAACGATGCGAAGCATACTCTCTTCTCTCTTGAAAGGCGCATGGAAGCTATCCGCAGTCTGTATCGCGGCGAGCCGCGCGTAAGGGTTGTGTCGTACGATACTCTCACAGTAGACCTGGCAAAGGCGTTGGGCGCAGGCTTTATCCTGCGGGGAGTGCGCAGCGTGGGAGACTTCGAATACGAGAAGACCATTGCCGACGTCAACCGCCGCCTGAGCGGCATCGAGACGGTTATCCTCTTCACGGAGCCGGAGTATGCACACATCAGCTCCAGCGTCGTGCGCGAGCTGCTGAGGTTCGGCAAAGACGCGTCGCCGTTCGTCCCGAAAGGAATCAATCTGCACTGACATTAATAACAGAAAAAGAATACAATGAAGCAAATCATAACATCGCTGCTTCTTGCCGCCCTCTTCACGACGGCAGCAGCACAGAAACCGAATGGGGATGCCCGTAAACTGTCGATGGCTCTCTATGCCATCTCGAACCTCTACGTCGACACGGTGGACAACTCCCGCTTAGTGGAAGATGCCATCGTGGGGATGCTGGAAAAGCTCGACCCGCACTCCACGTACACCGACCCTGAGGAGACGAAGGCAATGACCGAGCCTTTGGAAGGAAACTTCGACGGCATAGGCATACAGTTCAATATGCTTACCGACACGCTGTATGTCATTCAGGTCATCCCGGGAGGTCCGTCCGAGAAAGTGGGGTTGATGGCGGGCGACCGCATTATCATGGTCGACGACACGCTTGTTGCCGGAGTGAAGATGCGCTCGACGGACATCACGAATCGTCTGCGCGGACCGAAGGGGACAAAGGTAAACGTGAAGGTGATGCGCGGGAAGAGCCCCGAGCTGATAGAGTTTAAGATCACCCGCGGGAAGGTTCCCGTTACCAGCTTAGACGCGGCATATATGGCAGATGGCGAGACGGGATATATCAAGCTGGGGCGTTTCGCCATGACCTCCGCAGACGAGTTTCGCGACGCGCTTGAGCGGCTGAAGAAGCAGGGAATGAAACATCTCATCCTCGACCTTCAGGGCAACGGCGGGGGCTTCCTCAACATTGCCATCGACCTGGCGGACGAGTTCCTCGACAAGGGCAAGCTGATTGTCTACACCGTGGGCAACAAGCAACCGAGGGAGGAAGCCAAGTCGACAGCAAAGGGAGGCTTCGAAGAGGGCAGACTGGTCGTTCTCGTCGACGAATCGTCGGCTTCCGCCAGCGAGATACTCTCCGGAGCAGTGCAGGACTGGGATCGAGGCGTGATTGTCGGTCGCCGCACGTTCGGCAAGGGCCTGGTGCAAAAAGCTATCCCCCTGCCCGACGGCTCGATGATACGCCTTACCGTGTCGCGCTACTACACTCCTACGGGACGGAGCATACAGAAGCCATACGTCAGCGGCAAGCAGGAAGACTATCACCACGACCTCATAGACCGTTACAACCGTGGCGAGCTGATGAGTGCCGACAGCATCCACTTCCCCGACTCGATGAAATACTCCACTCTCGTGACGGGGCGCACTGTCTACGGTGGCGGCGGCATCATGCCCGACGTGTTTGTCCCCATCGACACGACGCGCTACACGGATTATCACCGCCGGCTGGTGGCAAGCGGGGCAGTGAACCGCATTGCCATGACGTATATCGACCGTAACCGCGCAGCGTTGAACAAGAGCTATCCGAAGTTCAGCCGCTACAAGAAGGGATTTACCGTCCCCGAAGAGCTGCTGCAAGAGCTTGTCGCACTCGGCGAAAAGGAGAACGTAGCGTTCAACGAAACGGAATACAACAAATCCAAGCCCCTCATCACTCTTCAGCTGAAGGCTCTCATTGCCCGCGACCTGTACGACATGAGCGAGTATTTCCAGATCATCAACGACGACAATCCTTGCCTACGGGAAGCTCTCCGCATCATCGGCAATGAGGAAGTCTACCGCAAAGCGTTGGGCAGGTAAGCCGCAATAAGTCGCGTGCGCAGCCTCTCTGTGCTCTGTCATTCCTTTAGTATGTTTGTCGGCGGGAAGCCGTCGCCACGAGTTTTTTGTCGTTTCCGAACGCGCGGAAGCTGTCGCCACGAGTTTCTTGCCGTTTCCAAACGCGCGGAAGCTGTCGAGCCCACTCTTTTG
>CAVJTV010000064.1:0-12027 GCA_963652435.1 Desulfovibrionaceae bacterium
GTGCAATTTGCATGGGCGCGGATTGCTGCAATCTTCCTTCGTGCAATTTGCATGGGCCGCGGATTGCTGCAATCTTCCTTCGTGCAATCCAGCATGGGCGCGGATTGCTGCAATCTTCCTTCGTGCAATCCAGCATGGGCGCGGATTGCCGCAATCTTGCCAATACAAGACTGCATGAAGCCCTCGCGCGGAAGATTTTGCCTTTTGCGCCACGGCAGCGAAGGGGCGGCGGCGTGCGTTAGGGGGAAATGACTACTTTTGCACGCAGAAACAATTCTTACAATCAAATACGAAGAAAAATATGAAACGTCGTGACTTCTTAAAGACCGGAGCGGTGGCAGGAGCTGCCCTAACCTTAGACTTCAGCGGGCTGCAAGCCGCATTGAAGACAAACTCTATCACAGTGGAACAAACGCCCGAGATGGTTGCCGTGATGGGCGGCGAGCCGGATGTCATGCTCGACAAGGCGTTAGATGCCCTTGGCGGGATCGGGAAATACGTAAAGAAAGGGCAGAAGGTTGTCATCAAGCCCAACATCGGATGGGACCGCACGCCCGAGCTTGCCGGCAACACCAATCCGCAGCTCATCAAAGCCTTGGTGAAGCGTTGCCTCGACGCGGGGGCGGAGAAGGTCACCGTCTTCGACCATACGTGCGACAACTGGCAGAAATGCTACGAGAGCAGCGGCATAGCAGCGGCAGTGAAGGAAGCCGGAGGCGTGATTGTGCCAGCCAACGACGAGAAATATTATAAGGAAGTGTCCGTCCCTGGCGGCGTGAAGCTGAAATCGGCGAAGATACACGAGGCATTGCTCGAGGCGGACGCGTGGATCAACGTCCCCATACTGAAGAACCACGGCGGGGCTAAGCTCTCGTGCGCCATGAAGAACTATATGGGTATAGTGTGGGACCGCAGGTTCTTCCATCAGAACGACCTTCAGCAGTGCATTGCCGACATCTGCACGTGGCAGAAACGCCCTGTGCTCAACATCGTGGATGCCTACCGCATGATGCACCAGAACGGACCGCAGGGAAAGAGCGCGGCAGACGTGGCAACGCTCAAGTCCATCATCGTTTCGCCCGACATCGTGGCTGTCGACACGGCTGCCCTCGCACTGTTCAACCAGGTGAAGAAGCTGGATCGGGAAGCCGTGAGTCATATCGGCAAAGGTGAAGCCCTCAAGTTGGGGTCGACGGATCTGAAGAAAATGAATATCAAACGTATCAAGATATAAATGAAACGGCATAACTACTTGAAATGGTTGCGGGCAATCCTCGCAACCGTTTTTTTCGCTCCCATACTCCTGTTCTTTCTCGACTTCACGGGGAAGATGCCCGCCGATGTCCACAAGCTGCTCCATCTGCAACTGCTTCCGGCCATCCTTGCTGGTATGTTCGGCGTGGTGGCAGTGCTGCTGCTCCTCACACTTCTCATGGGGCGCATCTACTGCTCGGCGATATGCCCCGCAGGGGTTTTTCAGGACATCGTAAACCGTCTGTTCTGCATCGGGAAGAAGAAGAGAAAAGGTGCGCGGCGATTCACGTATCATAAGCCAATGAACCTCGTGAGATATGCGTTGCTATTTCTTTCGGTGGCAGCCCTTTTGCTGGGGTTCTCCGCTCTTTGCCTCTTGCTCGACCCCTATAGCAACTTCGGACGTATTGCCACCAACCTGTTTCGCCCCGCCGTGATGTGGGGAAACAATATGTTGGCAGAGGGGCTGATGAAGATGGACAACTACTCGTTGTTTCAAGTCACAATCAGTACGGTAAGCATTGCCGGCTTGGTGTCTGCCGTCGCTGCACTCACGTTGTTTGCAGCCTTGAGCATTTGGCGCGGACGGCTGTTTTGCAACACGCTATGTCCCGTGGGGGCATTGCTCAGCTTAGCGTCGCGCTATGCCTTCTTTCGTATCACTTTCAACAAGGAGACGTGTACTCATTGCGGCAACTGCGAGCACAGTTGCAAGGCGGAAGCTATTGATGCCAAGCATATGACCATCGACACCTCGCGTTGCGTTGATTGCTTCAACTGCATCTCCTCGTGCGCCAAGGGCGGACTGCAATACCGTTTCAACCCTCCTTTGGGCAAAAAGAAAGAGGCTGAGAATAAAGAAGAGACATCTCAGGGAAAGGTGGCAGCCTCAAGCAGTCGCCGCACGTTTCTTGCCACCGGAGCCGTCGTTGCCGCCTCCTTACCTTTGGCAGCAGCTGCTGCCGGCAGGAGGCACCGCAAAGGGCAAGGTGCATCTCTCCCACTCACCCCTCCGGGGTCGCTCAGCTTGGAGCGTTTCAAAGACAAATGTACGGGATGCCATATCTGCGTTGTGAGATGCCCAAGCCAGGTGTTGCGCCCCGCAGGAATGGAATACGGCCTCAGCTATCTCTTGAAGCCTCACATGGCGTATATCAACAGCTACTGCAACTACGAATGCACGGTATGTTCCGAGGTCTGTCCCTCGGAGGCCATCAAGCCCATCACCAAGGAAGAGAAGCGGGAGCTGCAGGTGGGCGTTGCCACCTTCTTCAAGGGCCGATGTATTGTGAATACGGAGGAGACCGACTGCGGCGCATGCTCCGAACATTGCCCGACGCAGGCTGTGCACATGGTGCCCTATAAAGGTACGCTGACCATCCCCGAGGTGAACCCCGACCTGTGCGTGGGATGCGGCGGATGCGAATCGATATGCCCCGTGCGCCCAATACGGGCAATCATGGTAAAGGCTAACGCAGAGCACCGTCGCATCACCCTTCCCAAGGAGGGCGAGGCTAAGGAGGTGGAAGTAGACGACTTCGGTTTCTGAGGGAAAAAACATTACCTTTGCCGCCGAAATTTTGCAGGGGATGAGGTTCGAGCTACAACACAGTGATACGAAGACAAACGCAAGGGCGGGCTTGATTACCACCGACCACGGAGTGATTGAGACGCCCATTTTTATGCCCGTCGGGACGCAGGGGACGGTGAAGGGGGTTCACATGACCGAGCTGAAAGACGAAATACATGCACAGATCATCCTTGGCAACACATACCATCTCTACCTCCGCCCTGGTCTCGACATCCTGGAGAGGGCCGGCGGACTGCACAAGTTCAACACATGGGATCGCCCAATCCTTACCGACAGTGGAGGGTTTCAAGTGTTCTCGCTCTCCGACAACCGCAAGCTGCGCGAGGAAGGGGCTATGTTCCGCTCGCACATCGACGGCTCAAAGCATATGTTCACACCCGAGAAGGTGGTGGACATCCAGCGCGTGATAGGTGCGGACATCATCATGGCTTTCGACGAATGTTGCCCGGGAGATGCAGACTACGAGTATGCGAAGAAGTCCCTTGGGCTTACGGAACGCTGGCTCGAGCGTTGCATAAGCCGCTTCGATTCCACCGAGCCGAAGTATGGCTACACGCAGAGCCTGTTCCCCATCGTGCAGGGCTGCGTATATACAGACCTGCGCCGCCGTGCGGCAGAGAACGTGGCAGAGAAAGGTGCCGACGGAAACGCCATCGGCGGACTGGCGGTTGGCGAGCCTACGGAGAAGATGTATGAGATGATAGAGCTGGTCAACGGTATACTGCCCAAAGACAAGCCCCGCTATCTGATGGGTGTGGGTACGCCCGTCAACCTGCTGGAAGCCATCGAGCGCGGCGTGGATATGTTCGACTGCATCATGCCGACACGCAACGGCCGCAACGGTCAGCTCTTCACACAATACGGCACAATCAACATGCGCAACAAGAAATGGGAAGACGATTTCTCCCCCATCGACCCCGACGCACATTCCTTTGTCGACACGCTCTACAGCAAGGCTTACCTCCACCATCTCATCAAGGCAAGCGAAATGCTCGGGCTGCAGATAGCCTCCATCCACAATCTGGCTTTCTACCTCTGGTTGGTGCGCGAGGCTCGCCGGCATATCATCGCAGGCGACTTCAGCGCGTGGAAAAGCCGCATGACAGGGCAACTAAACACCCGCTTATGAAACTCTTCGGACTGAAACGCATAGACCTATACATCATCAAGCAGTTCCTCGGGACATACGTCTTCGCCATTCTGCTAATCATTGCCATCTCCGTCGTGTTCGACATAAACGAGAAGATAGACAAGTTCTTGAAGCCCGAAGTGCCGCTCCAGGCGATTGTCGTGGACTACTATCTCAACTTCATCCCCTATTTCGTCAACCTCTTCAGCCCGCTGTTCACCTTCATCGCGGTGATATTCTTCACCTCGAAGCTGGCGGACAACTCCGAAATCATTGCCATGCTGGCAAGCGGGATGAGCTTCCGCCGCCTTATGCTGCCCTATGCCATCTCGGCGGCGATAATAGCGATAACCAGCTTTGTGCTCAGCGGCTTCGTCATACCGCCTGCCAACAGCACGCGCATCGACTTCCAAAACAAGTATATCAAGAACAAGAAGGTGGAGTATGCCCGCAACATACAGATAGAGGTGGAGCCCGGGGTGGTTGCCTACTTCGACCGCTACGACGCGCGCCCGAACATGGGCTACCGTTTCTCGCTCGAACATTTCGACGGGAAGAAGTTGGTGTCGAAGCTCACTGCCAACTCCATCAAATACGACTCGCTCTACCACTGGACCGTCATAGACTATATGATACGCGACTTCGAGGGGCTGCGCGAACATATCACGCAGGGCTCGCGCAAGGACACGACGCTCACAATCATCCCTGCCGACTTCCTTATCTCGGTGAACGACTGCGAGACGATGACCTCGCCGCAGCTGGCAAAATACATCCGCCGTCAGAAGACGCGCGGCATCGGAAACATACAGACGTTCGAGATAGAGTATCACAAACGTTTCGCATCCATCATGGCTGCGTTTATCCTCACCGCGATAGGCGCGTCGCTCTCCTCGCGCAAAATAAAGGGGGGCATGGGGCTTAACATCGGCATCGGACTGGGATTGAGCTTCTCGTATATCCTTTTCACAACGGTAAGCTCCACGTTTGCCATCAACGGCTACGTGAGCGCGATGGTTGCCGCCTGGATTCCCAACATCCTCTACACCTTCATCGCGATCTACCTGTATAAGAAAGCTCCCCGATAAGGCAGAAAAAAAAGGAACCGACCACCATCCCTGTGTGTCGATTCCCTTTCGATTGTCGGGGTACCAGGATTCGAACCTGGGACCCCCTGCTCCCAAAGCAGGTGCGCTAACCGGACTGCGCTACACCCCGTCTCTTTATCCGCTTCCGCGAATTGCGCCGCAAATGTAAGCATTTGTTTTTTCCCCGCAAACATTTCCAAATCATAAGTCCATGCAAATTGCAGGAGTGCCGGAAACACTGTTTCTAAGTCCATGTAAATTGCAGGAACACTAGAAACGCTGTTTCTAAGCCCATGCAAATTGCATGAGGGGTTTGATCGGCGTTTTTTCCTTCATGCAAATTGCATGAGGGTTTTGATCGGTGTTTTTTTCTTCATGTAAATTGCATGAGGGTTTTGATCGGCGTTTTTTCCTTCATGTAAATTGCATGAGGGTTTTGATCGGCGTTTTTTCCTTCATGTAAATTACATGAGGGTTTTGATCGGCAATCGAAAGCCCCGAGGAAATTGCTTCTTCGAGGCTTTACTGTGCGTGAGGGTCAATATTTTTCTATCCTTATGCGGGCATCCACCGCAAAGAGTCCGTGGTCTGTCGCAAGAAGAGGATTGATATCCATCTCCTTTATCTCGGAAGCAAACCGCAGGAGCGTGGAAAGGCGGACGATGATGTCGGCATACTGTTGCTCGTCGATGCCCTTTTGTCCGCGCGTCCCTTTTATGATGGGGTAGCCCCTGAGCGAACGTATCATGGAGAATGTCTCGTCGTACGACAGCGGAGCCAAACCGTAAGACACATCCTTCAGCACCTCGACGAAGATGCCACCCAAACCGCAGAGGATAACATGCCCGAAGTCTTTCTCGTACTTGGCACCAAGGAACAGCTCGCGCCCCTTCAGCATGGGCTGCACCATGACGGCTTTCACATCCGGAAGACGCATCATCCGTTCGAACTCGAACACGAGATGCTCCTCGCTGCGGATATTCAGCGCGACACCGCCAATGTCGCTCTTGTGCACCGGACCGACCACCTTAGCCACGACGGGAAACTTCACCTTACGCGCAAAGGCAATCAGTTCGTCGAGGTCTGTCGAGGCGAGCTCTTCCACAAGAGGAATGTTGGCTGCGCCGAGCAGTGTCCTCACCTGCTCGGGAGCGAGGTATCCGCTCGAGGGGAGACTGTCGATGATGCGGCGCACCTCAGGCACGTCGACACCATAGAGCTGTATGTCCGCACTCATAGGCTTGGGCGTGTTGAGCACGCGGGAGAGAGCCGTGCCGAGCGTCACCTCGTCGGAGAAGTTTACATGCCCCCTCTTGACGAAGCTGCGCACCTCCGGTCCGGCTGTCACGATGGAGGGCAGCACGGGGAAGATGGGCTTCCGGCATTCCTCCATCTTCTTGTGGAGCACCTCGTAGGCACCATACACGCGGACAAGCCCAGGGTTCCCGAAGATGACCATCATAAGGTCTATGTTGTCGAAGCGGTTTTCGCAGTAGTCTATTGCCGTTGCCAGATGCTCGGGCGTTCCTGTCCCGATAATGTCGATGGGGTTGCCCACGGCTGCGCCCGGGTAGAGCTTCGACTTCAGCTCGGCAGCAACGGGACCTTCAAGGTTGGGGACGTTCAGTCTGCCCTTCGAGAGCGCGTCGGCAAGCATGACTGCCGGACCTCCGGCATGCGTTATGATGGCGCAGTTCTTGCCCTTCACCTCCTTGAGGGTAAAGATGCTTGCCACAGTTGTCAGCTCCTCGCGGCTGAAGCAGCGGACAATGCCTGCCTTGCGGAACAATGCCTCGACAGCCGAGTCGGAGCTGGCAATGGCTCCCGTATGCGACGAGGCGGCACGCTTGCCCGACTCTGTGCTCCCCGCCTTGATGGCTGCGATATGACAGCCTTTACGGATAAGCGACGAAGCGTGATAGAGCAGCTTGTCGGGGCTTTTGATCTGTTCGATATAGAGCATCTTTATCTTCGAGTCGCGCACGTGGTCGAAGTTGCGGTCCATGTATTCGATGACCTCCTCCACGCCTATCTGCTTGGAGTTGCCGACAGACCAGACGGACGAGAAGCGCAGACCCTTGGTCAGAGCGGACTCGATGATGAACAGAGCCGTGCCTCCCGAGCTGGAGATGAAATCCACTCCTCCAGGGTGAAACTCCGGTATGGGCTGCGTAAACACGCCGTGGAAATTCATATTCATCAGTCCGATGCAGTTCGGACCAATCATCGAAGCTCCCGCCTCGTTCACTATGTCGAGAATACGTCTCTCGAGCTCTGCCCCTTCCTGTGTCTCCTCGCCGAACCCTGCAGACACCACGATGAAAGCCTTCACATGCTTCTGCTTTGCCAACACCTCCATCACCTCGGGGCAGGATGGTGCGGGAATGGAGATGATTGCCATCTCCGTGTCGGGTATGTCGCTGACAGAATGATACGACTTCACGCCCTGCACCTCGTCTTCCTTGGCGTTCACGGCATAGAGGTCTCCCTTGTATTTTCCGTCGATGAGATTGCGCACCAAACAGCCGCCGGGCTTATGCACATTGTTCGAGCCGCCGACAACGACGATGCTCTTAGGGTCTAATAATTCACGGTTGATCATGGTATGTGAGGTTATAAGTTATTCGAACATCTTGTCTATGCCGCCTACGTCGGAAGGGACACTCCTACGTTCTTCTTCCGTAGCCACCTTACACGGGTCGGCATACTGCTCGGGCACATCGAAGTCTTCGTCCTCGGAGTAGCCCAGCGTCTTGTCGGCATATACCTTCTGCATATACAGTCCGTAGATAGGCAGAGCCATGCTTGCCCCCTGCCCTTCCTGGATACGGTCGAAGTGGATGGAGCGGTCTTCGCCTCCCACCCAACAGCCCGACACAAGGCTGGGGGTAAAGCCCATGAACCAGCCGTCGGAGTTGTTTTGCGTCGTCCCGGTCTTGCCGCCCATAGGAACTTTTATCCCGTAGCGGAAGCGGATACGCCTGCCCGTACCTTCGTCAACTACGCTTCGCAACATATAAAGCATCTTGTAGGATGCTTCCTCGGGCAACACTTCGTTCATCTGCTGGTTGAAGCTGGCTATCGTGTTCCCGTATTGGTCTTCGATACGTGTGACATACATCGGCTCGACACGGATACCCTTGTTGGCAAAGGTCGTGTAGGCACCTACCATCTCGCCCACCGACACATCGGGCGTCCCCAAGGAGACGGAGATGACGGGGTCTATGTTTCCCTTTATCCCGAACGAATGGAGCAGACGAACGAAAGTATAAGGCGAGAGCTGTTTCATCAGATATGCCGTCACCCAGTTCGACGAGTTCTGCAAGCCCCACTTCAAGGTGACCATCTCGCCCACATTCTTTGCTCCGGCGTTCTTCGGTGCCCAAAGTATGCCGTTCTCGTCGGTCAGCTTCTGCTCGACGTGCAACATCTCGTCGCACGGGCTGAAGCCCTCTATCATTGCCAACGAATAAAGGAACGGCTTGATGGTCGACCCCACCTGACGGCGGCCGCCATTTATCATGTCATACTGGAAATCGTTATAGTCTATTCCGCCCACGTAAGCCTTCACATATCCCGTACGCGGGTCCATCGACATAAACGCCGCACGCATGAAGCTCTTGTGATAACGTATGGAATCCCACGGCGACATGATGGTGTCGACAGGTCCGTTCCAGCTGAACACACTCATCTCTATCGGCTTTTGAAACTCCCTGCGCATCTCCGCTTCACTCATGCCGGACTTCTTCATCGCGCGGTAGCGGTCTGTCTGGTGCATGGCACGCATAAGCATCGTATCCACCTGCCCCGCGCTCACATCACGTGAGAACGGAGCGTAGCTGCGTCCTTTCTTCTCGCGGAAGAATGCCGGCTGAAGGTCTTTACCCATATGCTGGCGGACAGCCTCCTCGGCATACTGCTGCATACGCGAATCAATCGTCGTGTAGATCTTCAACCCGTCGGTATACACGTTATAGTATTCGCCGTCGGCTTTCTTGTTTTTGTTACACCAGCCATACAGAGGATTTGTTTCCCACGCAAGAGAGTCTTCCATGAACTTCTGACCCTGCCACGAGGCATAACGCCTGCGGTCGGGCTTCTTGGCTGTCAGCGTGAGACGCAGATACTCGCGGAAGTAAGGAGCCGGACCACCCTTATGGTCCATGCGGCTGAAGTGAATAGTGAGAGGCAGTGCCATCAAGGAGTCGCACTCCGCGCGGCTGATATACCCTGCCTTTTCCATCTGGCGGAGCACGGTGTTGCGTCTGCCGCGCGTCCGCTCATTCTGACGGACGGGATTATAATAGGAAGGGTTCTTACACATGCCGACGAGCGTTGCCGCCTCTTCCGTCTTCAGTGCCTTGGGGGTTGTAGCGAAATAGACACGCGCGGCAGACTGTATGCCGACGGCGTTGTAGAGGAAGTCGAATTTGTTGAGATACATGCTGACAATCTCTTCCTTGGTGTAGAAACGCTCCAACTGGACGGCTATCACCCATTCGATAGGCTTTTGGAACAAACGCTCCATCACGTTGTCTGCACTCGGCGAGAAAAGCTGCTTGGCAAGCTGCTGCGTGATGGTGCTGCCGCCTCCGCCGCTCTTCTGCATCAGTATACCGCGTTTCACAACGGCGCGAAACAGCCCCAACGCATCAATGCCGCTATGCTCCGTGAAGCGTATGTCTTCGGTGGCAATCAAGGCTCTCACCAAATCAGGCGAGAGATCCTTGTAACTTGTCATGATACGGTTGTCCTGACTGTGCGCATAGCTCCCAAGGGTCTTTCCGTCGACGGAAATGATTTGGGAAGCGTATTTGTCTATCGGGTTTTCGAGCTGCTCCACCGGAGGCATATATCCGATAGAGCCATTGGCAATTGCGGCAAAGGTGAGGAACACTGCCACAACCCCTGCCGCAAACAACAACCAAAATGAAATTATAATGCCCTTAGTAACTTTCGAAGTCATCTCTCTTACCTGTCTGCTTAGATGCCGCAAATATAGAGATTTCTTCAGCAAAGGGACTTTTGCCCGTTCAGATTTTGGAGAACGCGCCCTCGAGGTCCGCAAGCAAATCGTCGATATGCTCCGTGCCTATCGAGAGGCGCACCGTGCCAGGGTAGATCTCCTGCTCTGCCAGCTCTGCGGCGTTAAGCTGCGAGTGCGTCGTGCTTGCCGGATGGATGACGAGCGACTTCACGTCTGCCACGTTTGCCAGGAGGGAGAATATCTCCAGGCTGTCGATGAAGCGGTGCGCCTCCTTCTCCCCGCCCTTTATCTCGAAGGTGAAGATAGAGCCGCCGCCCTTGGGGAAGTAACGTTCGTAGAGTGCATGGTCGGGATGGTCCTCCAGCGAGGGATGGTTCACCTTCTTCACCTTAGGATGGTTCTTCAGATAGCTCACCACCTTCAGAGCGTTCTCCACGTGACGCTCCACGCGCAGGGAGAGCGTCTCCAGGCCTTGCAGCAGGATGAAGGCATTGAACGGACTTATGCAGGCACCCGTGTCGCGCAGCAGGATGGCACGTATGCGTGTGACGTATGCTGCCGCGCCGGCTGCATCGACGAAACGCACTCCGTGATAGCTTGCGTCGGGCTCCGTGAGCTGGGGGAACTTGCCCGAAGAGGTCCAGTCGAACCCTCCGGAGTCCACAATCACGCCACCGAGCGACGTGCCGTGCCCGCCGATGAATTTGGTGGCTGAATGCACCACGATGTCCGCCCCGTATTCTATCGGACGGATGAGATAGGGCGTGCCGAAGGTGTTGTCCACGATAAGCGGGATCTTATGGCTGTGCGCGATGGCTGCCACCTCCTCGATGTCGATGATGTTCGAGTTCGGGTTGCCCAGCGTCTCGATAAAGAGGGCTTTCGTGTTGGGGCGGATAGCCTTCTCGAAGTTTTGAAGGTCCGACGGGTCTACGAAGGTTGCCGTCACCCCGTAGGTGGGCAACGTATGCGCCAGGAGGTTGTAGCTCCCGCCGTAGATTGTCTTGGCTGCGACGATATGGTCGCCCGCACGGGTGATATTCTCGAAAGCATAGGTGATGGCAGCTGCGCCGGATGCCACTGCCAGCCCTGCCACGCCGCCCTCCAAGGCTGCCACGCGCTGCTCGAAGACAGCCTGCGTGGAGTTGGTCAGCCGCCCGTAGATATTGCCAGGGTCTTGAAGGCCGAAGCGCGCTGCGGCGTGCGCCGAGTTGTGGAAGACATACGATGTTGTCTGATAGATAGGCACCGCGCGCGAGTCGGTTGCCGGGTCTGCCTGCTCCTGCCCTACATGAAGCTGAAGGGTCTCGAAATGCAATTTTCCTTTTGTCATGATGTTTGTTCTTTTATCGGTTTGACTTCGTGTTATTATTTTCCGGCAAAAGTATGGCGGGCGGGATTATCGGACAAGAAAAGCCGAAAATACGGAAAACGTCACTATTTTTGCCCTGCCCGACAGAACAAACGCCCTGTCGGAGGGCAGAATGACATAACACGAAAGAATTTTATTCTATATGGACACACTCGACAGCAAAGACATCCTCATTCTCCGCACGCTGCAGGAGAACGCACGCCTCACGACCAAAGAACTCGCCGCGCGGGTAAACCTCTCGTCAACCCCCGTGTTCGAACGCCTCAGACGGCTCGAAAACGGGGGCTACATAAAGAAATACATCGCCGTGCTCGATGCCGAGAAGCTCAACCTCGGCTTCATCGTCTTCTGCCGCGTCAAGCTCAGCCGGCTCAACAAGGAGATTGCCACAGACTTCACGCAGATCATACAGAACATACCCGAGGTGACGGAATGCTACAACATTTCGGGCAGCTACGACTATCTTCTGAAGATACATGCCCTCAACATGAAGCACTATCAGGAGTTTCTCCTCAACGTGCTCGGGACGATCGGCAGTCTCGGCTCCATTGAGAGCACCTTCGTGATGGATGAGGTCAAACACAACTACGGAATACATATCTGACCCCC
>CAVJTV010000065.1:0-11813 GCA_963652435.1 Desulfovibrionaceae bacterium
TATCTGCTTTACATGTGGCAGGTGGAGGACTTGATACGTGCCAACCATCTCGACGCGGATGCCATACGGCGGACGGTGGTAGAGAGGTACAACCAGCCGGAGGAGGTGAAGAAGGAGATTGCCCGATGGTATGAGGAGCTGATAGAGATGATGCGCAGCGAGGGCGTTGAGGAGAAAGGACATATCCAGCTTAACAAAAACGTCATCATCGCCCTGACAGACCTGCACCTCAGGCTGCTGCGATCGCCCCGCGAGATGGTGTACGGGGCAGCATACTACAAGACCCTCCCCTACATAGTGCAGCTTCGAGCAAAGTCAGGCGGCGAAGACCTGCCGGAGATAGAGACCTGCTTCAATGCCGTGTATGGCTACCTGCTTCTAAGGATGCAGGGAAAGGAAGTCAGCGCGGAGACACTCGAGGCAATAAAACAGATAAGCTCATTCTTGGCACTCCTTGCCGAGAAGTATCGTGAGGATATGAACGGAGAACTAAAATTGGAAGATTAGCAAGATGAAGACAGTATTGGTAACCGGCGCGAACGGGCAGCTTGGCAGCTCGGTCCGCCTTCTAACAGAGAGTCACCCCGAGTACACGTTTCTTTTTACCGATGTCGACACGCTCGACATAACAGACCCTGAGGCGGTGCGCCGCACGTTGGCGGAGAACAGTGTGGACTATGTGTTGAACTGCGCAGCATATACGGCAGTGGAGAAAGCCGAGGACGACGAGGCACTGTGCAGCCGCATCAACACGTTTGCCGTCGGAGTGCTGGGAGAGGCGGCACACGAGGCGGGGGCAAAGATGATACACGTATCGACGGACTACGTATTCGACGGGACGAACCACCGCCCTTATGTGGAGACCGACGAGACCTGCCCTGTGTCGGTGTATGGGCGCACCAAGTTAGCCGGCGAGCTGCTGCTGCGGGAGGTATGCCCCGAGGCTGCCATCGTCCGCACGGCGTGGCTCTACTCCGAGTTCGGTGCCAACTTCGTGAAGACGGTGCTCCGCCTCGGTAGGGAGCGCGACGACCTCGGCTTCGTGTTCGATCAGGTCGGGACGCCCACCTATGCCGGCGACCTGGCGAAGGCAATGCTGAGCATAGTGGAGGCAGACAGCCGCGAAGCGTTCGTGCCGGGGATATACCACTTCTCCAACGAGGGCGTATGCAGCTGGTACGACTTTGCCGTGAAGGTTATCCGGATGGCAAAGCTGAATTGCCACGTGCGCCCCATTGAGACGGCAGAATATCCGACAAAGGCAACCCGCCCACACTTCAGCGTGTTAAACAAGAAAAAGATAAAGACGACATACAACATCGCCGTTCCGCACTGGGAAGAGAGCCTTCGCCGCTGCATGGAGAAGATGGAGAAATGACAGAACAAGAAAGATGAACCAGTATTCAGAAGAGATAAAGAGAAGACGCACGTTTGCCATCGTCAGCCATCCGGATGCCGGCAAGACAACACTGACGGAGAAGCTGCTGCTCTTCGGCGGGGCAATCCACGTGGCAGGGGCGGTGAAGTCGAACAAGATAAAGAAGACTGCCACCTCAGACTGGATGGAGATAGAGAAACAGCGCGGTATCTCCGTGGCAACGTCTGTAATGGCGTTCGACTACGCAGGGCATAAGATAAACATCCTCGACACGCCCGGTCACCAGGACTTCGCCGAAGACACGTTCCGCACACTGACGGCAGTGGACAGCGTCATCATCGTGATAGACATTGCCAAGGGCGTGGAGGCACAGACCCGCAAGCTGATGGAGGTGTGCCGTATGCGCAAGACACCGGTGATTGTGTTTGTCAACAAGATGGACCGCGACGGCAAAGACCCTTTCGACCTCCTCGACGAGATAGAGGAAGAGCTGCATATCAAGGTGCGCCCGCTGAGCTGGCCCATCGACATGGGGCAACGCTTCAAGGGCGTGTATAACTTATACGAAGGGAAGCTCGACCTCTACACGCCGAGCAAGCAGTACGTGACGGAGAAAGTCGAGATAGGCGACATCAGCAGCCCGGAATTAGAGAGCCATATCGGCGAGACACTGGCAGAGAAGCTCCGTGCAGACATAGAGCTCATCGAGGGCGTTTATCCGGAGTTCTGCGTGGAGACATATCTCGGTGGAGACATTGCCCCCGTCTTTTTCGGCTCGGCGCTCAACAACTTCGGCGTGAAGGAGCTGCTCGACTGTTTCATACAGATTGCACCGTCGCCCCGCCCCGTACAGGCGGTGGAGCGCGTTGTCGACCCCGAGGAGGATGCCTTCACCGGCTTCGTGTTCAAGATACATGCCAACATGGACCCCAATCACCGCAGCTGTATCGCTTTCGTGAAGATCTGCTCGGGCAGGTTTGAGAGGAACGCGCCCTACAAACACGTGCGCTTCGGCAAGCAGCTGCGCTTCAGCAGCCCGACGGCGTTTATGGCACAGAAGAAAGAGACGGTGGACGAGGCTTTCGCGGGCGATATTGTCGGCCTGCCCGACACGGGCAACTTCAAGATTGGCGACACGCTGACTGCCGGCGAAGATCTCCACTTCAAGGGATTGCCCAGCTTCTCGCCGGAGATGTTCAAGTACATCGAGAACGCCGACCCGATGAAAGCCAAGCAGCTGAGCAAGGGCATCGAGCAGCTTATGGACGAAGGCGTGGCGCAGCTCTTCACCAGCCAGTTCAACGGACGCAAGATCGTCGGCACGGTAGGTCAGCTGCAGTTCGAAGTCATTCAGTATCGGCTGTTGCATGAATACGGGGCACAGTGTAAATGGGAGCCCGTCAGCCTGTATAAGGCATGCTGGATCGAGAGCGGGAACCCCGTGGCGTTGGAAAACTTCAAGAAACGCAAGGCGCAGTATATGGCGTTCGACAAGGAAGGGCGCGACGTCTACCTGGCAGACTCGGCGTATGTCCTGACGATGGCGCAACAGGACTTCCCCGATATCAAATTCCATTTTACGTCAGAATTTTGACGCGCAGCAGCGGCGGAGAAACCGCCGCGCGTGCGCGATTATACCGCGACTAACTGCGATGTATAATTTCCTCCACGCGATTATCCTATTTCAATAACGAGGTATCTGCCGAGGCTCCAGAAATTCTTCACGTCGTTGATCTTGAGCGTCAGATTTCCGTCTTCGTCTTTCACGAACTCGTAGGAGCCTTCCGGATGATTGGATTTCAGCTTGGCTTTGCCGGCGAACAGCGGTATCTCCGTCACCTCACGGATGTCGACAGTGATGAAGTAGTCTTTGTTGAACCCGCTCTGAAGCACTTTCGATTTGGAGAAGAGTCCGCCGCCGGAAAGTATCTTCTGGTCTTTCAGCTCGCGGGCAGTGCCGAAGCAATAGTAAGCCGTGTTGAGCGCACGGTCCTGTTCATTGATCTTCTCCGACTGGGCAGCGTTTGTCGTGGCGAGGCTCTCCACGTCTTCGTTGAGCGACGAGACCATCTCGCCGAGCTCCTCGATGCGCACGTTCTTCTTTTCAAGGTCTTCCTGCAGGGCAACAATCATCGTTACCTTCTGATCAAGCTCCGAAGAGAGGCGGCTGATGGTCTTCTTCAAGGCGGCAGACTGTATGCTGCTCTTCTTCAGCTTCTCCTCGAGCCGGCTGATTGTCTCCTTGTTCTTCTTCAGCGTCTCGCTGATAAGCTGCATGTTCTCGCGAATCTGCTCGCGGTTGCTCTTCCCCATGTCGCCACGGCTCTGCTGGATATTCAGGTAGCTCTCAGCATCGCGGATAGACTGTATGTCTGCTTCCACGTCGTTGAGCGTCGTGAGAATCTCGTTCATTTCGTCCGTCGCTCTCGTGTTCTCCGTACGGAGCGAGTCGTTCTCGGCTTTCAGCCTTTTGTATTCGGCGGAGTTCTGTCCGCATGACACCAACAGTGTCGCACAGCTACAAACTAACAACAACTTTTTCATGTTCCTCTTGTTTTTGAATTAAACGTCTATTTCTGTTTCTGTTTCTTTCCTGTCTTTCTTGCCTGCCAGGACGATGACAATCTCGCCCCGCGGCTCGTTTTCGGTGAAATGATTGATGACTTCTTCTATCGTCCCGCGGACGGTCTCCTCGTGCAGCTTGGATATCTCGCGCGAGACGGACACCTGGCGGTCTGCACCGAAGTGTTCCGACAGTTGCACGAGCGTCCTCACAAGCCGGAAGGGAGATTCGTAGAAAACGATTGTCCTCTGTTCCAACGACAGCTCCTTCAGCCGCGTTTGGCGACCTTTCTTCTGAGGCAGAAATCCTTCGAAGCAAAACTTCTCGTTCGGCAGCCCCGACGCCACCAATGCCGGGACAAAAGCCGTTGCCCCCGGGAGACATTCCACATCGACCCCCTGACGCACGCATTCCCTCACCAGCATAAAGCCCGGGTCGGAGATGGCAGGCGTTCCGGCATCCGACACAAGAGCTATCTGTTCGCCGCCCTTGATGCGCGAAGCTATCTGCTCAACCGTCTTATGTTCGTTGAACTTATGATGCGACTGCATACGGTTTTGTATCCCGAAATGCTTGAGCAGGATGCCTGTTGTCCGTGTGTCTTCTGCCAGGATGAGATCGGCTTCCTTCAACACGCGGATAGCCCGGAGGGTCATATCTTCCAGGTTGCCTACGGGAGTAGGTACAACTGTCAGCTTTGCCATATAAACTCTAAAGGAATCGCTTTTCCAACAGCTTGAGGAAGTCTGCCACCGCCTCATCCTCGACATTCCACTTCAGACGGTCGTTCAGATAGGCAACAGAGTCTTCATACGAGCGGATGTCGTTAAGGTCTGCAATAGCCTTGTTCATTTTCTCTTCGTCACCGCCGAACAGCTCGCGGCGGAAACGGAAACGGTCGTTCAGGCTAAATGCCTTGCGGAAATCGGAGAGGTTTTTCTTCTCTAACATATCACTCAGCGAAACGCCCTGCTTGTCTGCTACCACCGTCTTTATCTCAGGCTCTGCTGCCGCTTCCACCACAGGCTCTTCAACCTCGGGAGCTATCACCTCAGGCTCTGCCACCACAGAGGCAGAGGGCTCGGGAAGCGACCCGATAAGAGCCTCGTGCGCTTCCATCTGAGTGCGCAAAACGTCGATCTGCATCGCCTCCAACGAGTGGAGGTCGTTCAGTATTTTATGCGTCAGGTCAAACGCCTGACTGAAGAAGGACACGGGATATATCTCTGCGTCGCGCATACCGGCAATAAGCGTCTCGAGCTGCCGGATATCAAGCAACAGATAATCGATCTTTTCTTTGTTTGCCATATTCTGATTTGTGTTTAACGGAAACTGTATCAACAATTCCCCCGATTTGTACTGCCCGCAAAAGTAGCCACTTTCCATTAACGTAGCGTATCCGATGCGTAAAAAGCACGTCATCGTGCCGGAGAGGGTCTTACTTGAAACTGTCCGGAAGATTGACGAGATACAGGCGGTGGGTGGCACGAGTGAAAGCTGTGTAGAGCCATCGGTAGAAATCCTCGCCCAACATATCTTCCGCAATGTAACCGAAGTCGATGAAGACATTCTTCCACTGTCCGCCCTGCGCCTTGTGGCAGGTTATGGCATAAGCATACTTCACCTGCACAACGTTGTAGTGCGGGTCTACTTTCATCTTTTTCATCTTGCCCGCCTTGGTGGGGATGTCGGCGTAGTCTTCAAGAACAGCGTAGAAGAGTTTGTCGTTAAGCTCCCGCGGAAGGGATGGCGCGTCGGTCTGCAAGGTGTCGAGCAGGATTTTCAGCTCCATCTCCGTGTCGTAGTCCTGAAAGCAGACCAAGACATCGGCAAAGCGAAAGCCGTAGAGTTCGTAGGTGCGTCTCACGCGCAGTACACGGACAATCTCGCCGTTTGCTATGAAGTCCATCTCCTTGCAGTCTTCGGTCCAGTAGTAGTTGTTCTTGCAGACCATCAGCCTGTCGCCCGAGGCGAGTTCTTCTTCGCGATAGAGTATCCTGCTGCGTATACCGTTGTTGTATATGTTAGCACGTTTGTTGGAGCGTGTGACAATCATTGTCTCTTCTATCCCATCGCGGCTGTATGCCGATGAGATCTCCTCTATCAGCACCTCGCCGCCTATCTCGCGAACGTCGGCAAAGCCTTTTGTGCGGAGCTTGGGATATATCTCGACCGTGCCGCTGCGCAGGGCATCCCTCAGGCAAGTGGCGTTGAGCAGTATCCCCGAGTCTTCACCCTGGCGCACGACCTGCGTCAGAAGGATCTCTTCCACCTGCAGATTGTAGCCTCGGAGCACGTCGGGATTCAATGCCGGACTTTCCGTCTGCATGACCGGCGGCAGCTGTGCCGTGTCGCCGATGAAAACCAGCCGGCAGTCCGCACCCGAATAGACGTACTTTATCAAGTCGTCCAACAGCCGTCCGGAGCCGAAAGCGCTCGAGCCGCCTTCGCTGTTGGCAACCATAGACGCTTCGTCGACGATAAAGAGTGTATCCCTATGCTTATTGTATGAGAGCTCGAACCCTGTCATCTCGTTCGAAAACGACTTCTGGCGGTATATCTTCTTGTGTATGGTCAACGCCTCCATTCCGGAATAGTTCGAGAAGACTTTGGCAGCCCTTCCCGTGGGAGCAAGCAGCACGACCTTTTGCCGTAGCTCGCACAATGTCTTGACAATGGTACCAACCAATGAAGTCTTCCCCGTCCCCGCGTATCCTTTCAGCAGCAAAAGCCTGTCCGGCTCCGCAGAGACCAGAAAATTAGCAATCACGTTCAAGGCAGAAAGTTGATCTTCTGTCATGTTATGCGGGAAATTTTGCGCAATCCGGCGACCTAAATAGCTATTTATCATTTTGCGTACAATAATTTTGGCATCGAAAGTATCGCATTGAATATTCTTGCTTACATTTGCCGGACGAAAATAATCAAAAAAAGCGATACGAACCATGAAAGTTACTTTGAAGATTTTATTAGCTGCTGCTGTTGTTATGTTGGTTTACATGTGCTACAGAAGCATCATGACGCCGATTGAGTTCAATAAGGAAAAGGATCTGCGCGAGAATGCAATCAAGGCTCGCCTTATCGACATCCGTAAGGCTCAGATTGAGTACAAGAACGTGTATAAGACACACGCAGGCAGTTTTGCAGACTTGGTTAAGTTCCTAAAGGAAGACAAGCTTCCGTTCTTGGTGAAGGAAGGTGTCTTGACTGACGAACAGTTGGAGAAAGGTATGACGGAGAAAGAAGCGGTAAAGAAGGGTTTGATCAAGCGTGATACCATTTGGGTGATTGCAAAAGACACTTTGTTCGGCAAAGACTACAATGTCGATGTATTGGAGAATGTTCCCGGGACAAACATTAAGTTCTCGATGGATACAGCCACGCTTACTTCCGGCTCAGGTTACACCGTGAAAGTGTTTGAGGCAGGCGTTAAGTACGACGATTATCTAGGCGACTTGGACAAGCAGTTGCTTGTAAACTTGGACGACAAGGCTGCGAAGTTAGAAAGATACCCTGGGTTGCGCGTCGGTTCGTTGACGGAGATCAACAACAATGCAGGTAACTGGGAATAATCCGGCAACGTATGGCTGACGGCGTTCCTGATAAGTTGACTGCGAACAATTCTGAGAAATACATCATGTCCATCCGGCTTCGGTCGGATGGACTTTCTTTTTCCGGATATTGTCCTTCCGTGGGCGAGAGCTTCTTTTGCAGAAATGCGGAGTTCGATCGCACGAAAGATTATATCACTTCACTGAAAGAGTTTTTCTTCGAGCACGAGTTTCTTGCCTACCCCTACAAACAGACGAACGTAATCTTTGTGTCGCCAAGGTATACAGTGGTACCCTGCGAGGCATTCGAGGAGCGGCGGCTGGCGGACTTGATAAGATACACTTTCTCTTCTCCTGCGGACAGATGCCTAAGCAATGCGCTGACGCGGGACAACGCGAATGTTGTGTTCGGAGTGGACGATGAGGTGTATAGCTTCTGCGCACGTTCGCTGATCAACCCGATGTTCGTTCATCACATTGCGCCCCAGTTGGCATTGTGGAAGCAGCAGAGCCAAGGGCAGGTCTCCCGCCAGATGTATGTCGTCGTTCATCGGAAGATAATGGATGTGGCTTGCTTTGTCCAAGGGAAGCTGCTTTTCGTAAACACGTTCGAGCATGAGACGACAGACGATATCATATACGATATATTGTATGTATGGAAGCAGGTCGGCATGGATCAGGAGAAAGACCGGCTTCATATCTATGGAGACATGTCTCTGCGCACACGTATGACAGGGATGTTGCAGAACTACATACAATATACCGCTCCTGCGGAATTACCGGTGGAGGCTTACCTGCTGGGAGCGGAAATGGTGCATGCCCCACTTGATTTGGCAGCTTTGTTGGTATGCGGATTATAAGTGGAATATACGGTCATAGGCGTTTCAATGTGCCAACATCTTTCAGTGCGCGGCCGACGACCGACTTTGCCAAGGAGAATCTTTTCAATGTGATCAACAACCTGACCGATTTGGAAGGAGCGGATGCGTTGGATCTGTTTGCCGGAACGGGAAGTATCTCGTTCGAATTGCTTTCAAGAGGATGCAGGAGCGTGACAGCAGTGGAGAAGAACAACGCCCATGCCTCGTTTATCGACAAGGTGGCAAAAGAGCTGAAGACCGATGCGCTCCGTCTGATTCGAGGCGATGTGTTCCGATACCTGCGTTCATCCCCACGGCAAGGCTTCGATTTCATCTTTGCAGATCCGCCTTATGCGCTGAAGGAGCTGCCCGACGTGCCTGAGTTGGTTTTCGATGGCGACCTGCTGCGCGACGGGGGCATATTGGTGATGGAGCATCCGAAAACGAACGACTTCTCTCATCTTCGCTATTTCAACCAACGCCGCGCATACGGCTCGGTCAACTTCAGCATCTTCATCAAAGAGGAAACACTTTAGAGGAGCGGCGAGAACAAACGCCAGAACGATTCGGCAAACCGTTGCTTGACGGGGCGTTTCAGCCAACGCGACGGGATCAGTTGCTCGCAGCTGTGCATATCGTCGAGAAACATCTGCTTCATCTGCATGGCGAAGGTCTCGTCGTACACAAACGCGCTTATCTCGAAGTTGTGCTCAAAGCTGCGGAAGTCCATATTTGCCGAGCCGATACAGGTAAGCGCGTCGTCTGTAATCATCAGCTTGGAATGTAGGAAACCGGGATTGTAGAAGTAGACTTTCACGCCCGCCTTGACCATCTCGTCGATGAAAGAATGTGTTGCCATATTCGCCGAACGGGTGTCGGAATGTTTGGGCAGCATCAGCCGCACGTCGACACCGCCTAAAGCAGCGATCTGAAGTGTTTGGTTCAGACCTTCGGTGGGGAGGAAATAAGGCGTTTGTATGTAGATATATTTCTTCGCGTTGGCAATGGCAAAGATATACGCCTGAAGCAGTGTACGCCACTGCCCGACCGGACCGCTCGTCACTATCTGCATTATGTTGCCGTCGTTGTACACCTTTGTCGGCGGATAAAAAAGTTTGTCGTTCAACAGCTTTTTGCTGACGACATACCAGTCTATCAAGAAAGCCGATTGCAGTCCGTGCACACCCTTCCCCACTATCCTGAAATGTGTGTCGCGCCAAACGCCCAGCTCCGAACCTTTCTCGTACCGGTCGGCAATGTTCATCCCGCCCATATAGCCTACCCGACCGTCGATGACAACAATCTTCCGGTGGTTTCGGTAATTGACCTTACTGGTAAATACAGGAAAAGCCACCTTCAGGAAGGTGTAGACTTCCACACCGGCTTCCTTCATCTCTCCAAAGAAACTGTTCTTCACCTTCCAGCAGCCGACATCATCGTACAGCAATCGCACGGCAACGCCTTCTTTTGCTTTTGCTATCAACGCATCCTTGATACGCGTCCCGACCTCATCGTCGCAAAAGATGTAATACTGTATGTGTATATGGTGCGTCGCACCTTGGATGTCGCGCAGCAGGTCTCTGAACTTATCCGCTCCGTTTGTGTAGGTTTTTATCTCGCTTCCGTAGAGCAGAGACGACTGGTTGTTGTTGTTCAGTAGCGTAACCAAAGGCTGATACTGCTCGGGGACAGTGCAGGCATCCGGCAAAAGCTTCCCGCCCTGCGGACGCTTCATAATGCGCTTGTATGTGCGGCGCGAGATGATACGCTGCTTCCTGTTGTCTTGCCCGAAGAAGAAATAGAACAACAGCCCGATGCCGGGAGCCAGCAACAGCACAATGACCCAGGGGATGGTCTTCAGCGGATTTCTGTTTTCCGCAATGATGACCAACACCAACCCCAGTATGGTGATTGAATACAGCAGGATGAATATCACTCCTACCACCCATTGTATATGTATGACAGATAACATGGCCGCCGTTTTCGGCGGATAAAGGTAGTAAGTAATTTTTGTTTTGTAAGCCTTTATTCATAGCTTTGCGGTGATTCTCAATGTTTCTAATACCATAAATACAGTAAACAATGAAAAGAAGAAGCTTTATCAGAAGTGGAGCTTTGGCGGTTGCCGGCTTCACCATTCTGCCCCGACACATTTTGGGCGGAACGAATTTTGTCGCACCCAGCGACCAGATCAATCTTGGTATTATCGGTTGTGGGGCACAAGGGCGTTGGACTCTTGGTCCCGAGTTTGCCCGCCGAGCCAATCTGATTGCGGCATCCGACTGCGAGTCGCGCCAGCTGAATGCCATGCAGGAGATTGTTGAAAGAGAGACCGAGAAAGCCAAAGGGCAAGTGTACAAAGGTTTCAAGAAGTATGCCGACTATCACGAGCTGCTAAGCCGTAGCGACATCGACGGTGTTATCATTGCCACGCCGGACCATTGGCATGCGGTGCACACCATCGAAGCCTGCCGCGCCGGCAAGGATGTGTACGTGGAGAAGCCTATGTCGCACAGCATCGAAGAGGGGCGTGCCATGGCTAATGCCGTTGCCAAGTATGGACGCGTGTTGCAGGTGGGCAATATGCAGCGTTCGTGGCGCAACTTCCGCCATGCCTGCGAGCTGGTTCGCAACGGGTATATCGGCGAGATAAAAGAGGTGAAGGTCTCTGTCGGACCTCCTCCCGTGAAGTTCGACCTGCCCGCACAGCCGGTGCCCAAGACATTGGACTGGGAGATGTGGATCGGTCCGGCTCCGATGAACGACTACAACGAAGAGCTGGCGCCGCCTATGGAACGGGGCATATTCCCCAACTGGCGTAACTATCGCGAATATGGCGGCGGAATGATTTGCGACTGGGGTGCTCACATGTTCGACATCGCGCAGTGGGCTTTGGGCATGGACGATTCCGGTCCGGTTGAATTTACTCCTCCCGATGAGAGCGAGCTGCGCCCGCTCACCATGCGTTATGCAAACGGCACGATCATGACGCACGAGCCTTTCCGCAAAGCCGACGGCAATGCTGTCCGCTTCATCGGCTCGGACGGTGTGATCGACATCAGCCGCAGTTTCTTGGATACCATCCCCGCAAAGCTGCAGGACGAGGTTATCGGCGACGACAAGATCAAGCTATACAAGAGCGACGACCACTACAACGATTTCCTTACGGCAATGAAGACCCGCAAGCAGCCACTGAGCACCGTGGAGATTGGTCACCGCACGGCATCTCTCTGCCACATCGTCAACCTCTGCTACGAGTTCAACCGCAAGCTGACATGGAATCCGGAAAAAGAAGAGTTCTTCTTCGACGACGAAGCCAACAAGCGGAGAGGAAACCCTATACGCAAGCCGTATAGCATAGAGGTATAATATAAAGGTATAGTTAGGCAAGCTAAAGGGGCTGCGCGGGAAACCTGCGCAGCCCCTTTTTTGTCTCATGTAATTCGGGAAATGCCAAGAAA
>CAVJTV010000066.1:0-11755 GCA_963652435.1 Desulfovibrionaceae bacterium
TATCCACACCATGTCTTTCAGCAGATAGTCGGGATGAAGGGGGAACTCCTCGAAATAGGGCACAACGCCCGTGTTGCAGGTGTAGATGTTGCGGCGTTTGAAGGCATCGAAGTTCTCGTACGGGGTGTATTCGACGCGCAGGTCTTTGTAGGTCATTTCCTCGGTCAGGTTGTATTTCATCATCCACACGTCAGCGTGTATGGCGCGGTTGAGCACAGTCTCGAACGCCAGCGGCGTGCTCCCTGTCCCCGCGAGGTCTTTGAAGACGTAATCTGCGCCGGCATCGGCATATAGATGTGCGATGTAGCTGTTGCCTGCGGGCATATACCACGACGAGCCGAACTTCTTCTCGGCAAAGACCCTCGGTCGACGGCTTACGTCTTTCGCCAGCTCTTTCAGCTTCATATATTCGCCCTCCGTCTCGCGGAAGATGGAGTCTGCCACGGCAGCTTTGCCGAACAGCAGTCCGTAGAACCGTATCCACTCGGTCCGCCCCAAGGGGAGCGACTCCATATAGTCGGCAGCCTCGACGATGGGGATGCCAAGTTTCTCTGCCGGTCCGTAGCCGGCGTTCTGGAACGGGGAGGCAATGATTATCTCCGCCCCTATGTTTATCATCTTCTCCACGTTCGGAGCAGTTGCTTCGCCAAGGTCCGTAATCCTGCCCTCGCGCAATCCGTCCTGAATGGCGGGTGTCTCCATATACCGAGGCTCGCACACGCCGATAACCCGGCGCGTCTCGCCAAGACAGTCGATGATGGCAGCATGCACGGAGGTGTAGACAACGACGTTGCGCACCGGTGTCCGCACCACCGTCCCCTGCGGAAGGCGCGAGGGAAGCGCACTGTCGCGGCTGACGAGGAGGTAGCGTTGCAGGATGCGGGTGCTGTCCCAAGGGTCGCGCACCTCGACAGAGGTGTAGCCCTCGCAGTGCTGCACGGTAAACCCTTTGGCGTAGCGGATGCTGTCCTCGCCCTCAAGAGGGTCGCCGGCAGAAAAACGTACTCCGGGCCGATTACAGGAAACAGCCCAGAGTACAACCAGTATAAAAAAACCAACTTGCTTCAACGTCGTATGGAAGCCTTTTACTTGTTAGTCATAAACACGAAATCCGACGGATAGGGGAGCGTCTCGAACTGTGTCTTCAGCTTTCCTTCGGCAGTGAAGACGTAGACATCTCCGTTGTTCTTCCTGTTGCTCTTCGCTACGTATATGTCGCCGGAAACAGGGTCGATGCCGATACCGTTCGGCGAGCTTACCTCCGTGCCGTCGGTGATGAAGCTCTCGCTAAGCAGTGTCTCGTTCTTCAGGTCGTATTTGTAATACTTCACCACGCCTGCGTAGTAGTCGTTGAACATGATATAGGCAATGTCGTCTGCCACCGTCATCTTGTATGCCTTGATGCCCTCGACAGTTGTCACTGCGTCGGTCTTCGCGTCGATGCGCTGCACGATATACGACTTGTCGTCGGAATAGTCGCTCATACAAACGACATACACGTCGCCGTCGGAGTCCGAATAGATGTAGTTCGGGTTCAGCGACACGGTGATGGTCTTCTCGAACGTAAAGCTGCTTATGTCGACAACCGAAACGCTGGTGCTCTGGCTCGGCCAGTTCATGCCGTCGGTGTCTGCCGTGTAGATGCGTCCGTTGGCAATGGTGATACCATCAGGGTTGGGACCTACCTTCACATACCCTTCGATAGCCATAGATGCCGTGTCTATCTTGGCAACATATCCGTCGTATGTCGTGAGATACACCTTACCTCCGTGGGCAGCAAGCATACGCGGACCGCGGGCTGTGCCGCTTTCGTCGGTCGGCGTCAGCTGCTTGAGGCTCGTGGCGTCTTTGGCATCCAGAATCTCCACCGTACCGGAGCCGTACACCGACACATACAGCTTCGACCCATACTTGATCATGTGCTGTCCCATATCTCCCAGCGCACGTCCGTTCTGGTTCTTGAAGATATCTTCCGTCACCGTTCCGTCTGCGTTCACATAAGAAATACCGGCATTGTTGCTTCCGTAGTTTCCGCCGTTCAACACATAAACACCTGTCAACTCTTCAGGGATCTCAATGGGGTCGTCGCCGCCATTGTCGTCACTACAGGAAGAGAACGTCAGCGCCGCAAGGGCGAGGCTGGCAAATAAGAATACTCTCTGTTTCATTTCTCGTTTCATTTTTAATTGTTAGTTATACCATACGTTTTCAATATACAAAGACAAGCCCTCCACGGAACGAACGTCCGGGCATGGGGTAATACTTTATCACGTCGTAATTGATGTTGCCCACGTTCACAACGTCAAACTGCAAACGCAGCGAGCAGGCGGCAAACGTGAATGTCCGGTTGAGCGAAACAGTCTGCTCGGCATAACGCTCAATCAGATTTCGCTTGATGTTTTGCGGACTGTCGTAGCGGTCGCCCACCGCCGTCAGCAGATACGACACGTTGACCCAAGGCATCTGCAACGCGACGGACACATTCCCCGAATGACGCGGCGTGTAAGGTATCTGGTCGCGGTAGTTCTTGTCTGCCTCGTCGGTGACATCTATCGCGTGTTGCCACGAATACGACACCTGCCCTGTCAGAGAGACGTTCTTCCACAGAGGGACATCTGCCGACAGATTCACGTCTATCCCTCCGATCGAGACTTCTCCCAAGTTCATCATCTTCCAGATAAACATCGTCGGGATGGCAACAATCTTGTCGCTTACGCGGTTGTAATATCCGTCGACCGACGCGCTCAGATGTTTCGCGAAAGACACGGAGCCTCCCCATGTCATCCCCGCGTTGAACTGTGTTGCACGCTCCGGTCTCAGAAGTGTATTTCCTATCCTCAGATAATAGAGGTCGTTGAATGTCGGGACGCGGAAGATGTCTTTATAGGATGCACGCACTCGGAGATTATGCTCCGGCATGACACGCCACGACACGCTGACTGCCGGAGAGAGCCGCTTGCGGTCTGCCGGAGGGTCGCCCCGTCCGACTTTCTCGGTTATATACGTCCCGAGCAGACTGGCGGTGGCTGTCCACCTCGCATCCCTATACTGTGCAGCCAAAGCAGTCAAAGATGTGTAACGCCTCGGGAACGGACATTCCGGAATGGTGTTGTCGAGCGTATTGACGAAATAATCTTCTGCCAAGGAGAAAGAGATACGGTCGGTCAGCGAGTACAGTCCGGATGCAGAGAGATAATACTCCTTCTGCGTATATCTGTCGTCCAATCTTCCCGATTCATATTTGTTGTTCACATCCAAATGGCGCATCCATGAATAGTTGTATTTGGCTTGTGCCTGCAGGGCGAACTTCTCCGTCACGCGCGTCTTGTAATGAGCCTGCGCAAAGGCATTCCTGTCCCAAAGGCGTTCACCCGCATAATCGTTATAGTAAACGACGGAGCCGGGCAACCCCCTGTGCGAGTCGAAATAATAGCCTTTCACCGCAAGCGTGCCGGCAGACCCCATGTTGCCCACAAGGTTAAGCTCCGTGCGCCACGATTCGATATCGCTGTTGTTCCTTTTCTTCTTCTCAATCAGATTGCCGTTCTCAAGCGTGAACGGATAGTTGCCGTCGGCACGCAGATAATCGCCATGCCACGAGGTGTACCACCTTTTCCCTAATTTCTGCTCATAACGCAGGTAAGGATTCACAAATCCGAACGACCCTGCCTTCAGCTGTGCTTTCAGATGAAACGGAGAAGTGGTGAAATCCGGTGTGCTGGTCTTCACGCTCAATGCTCCAGCTGAAGCATACATACGTGCTGTTTGGAATATATCGTCACTCTGACCTATCAAGAGCGAGACCATCTCCACATTATCCAGCGAGAAACGGCTGATATCCACCTGTCCGCTTTGGGCATCCGTGATTGTCACGCCGTCGTAGCAGACTGCCGTATGCTGTGCTCCCAAGCTACGCACCGAAACGGTCTTCAGTCCTCCTATTCCTCCGTAGTCCTTTACTGCGACACCGGAGAAGCGTTTCACCGCTTCCGAAAGGTTCTGCAGACCCAGTCGCTCAATGCCGGCACGATCCATCACCTGCAAGGGCGTTGCCTCGCGGGTTGTCGACACACGCGCCTTCTCAACCACCTCAACACCCTTCAGCGGGTGATAAGCAGCTGTGTCGATTGTCTGTGCATACAGCGCAGGCACACCGAAGAATGTGCCGACTAAGCACGCAAGCATTTTAGCATACAATGTTCGCATTTGTCTAAAGGTCTACCGAGCACCTTACCCGAGGCGTCGAATACAAAATCGTGGCAGGTTTTCTGGCTTGTTCTCCCTTTGGTCGGCGCGCCTTCCCGGGAGACATTCTCCCAGTGGCAAATAAGAAAGATTGCCGAGGTTACAGAACTTACAGCTACGGGTACAGCTCCGGACTTGCACCGGATTCCCTTTTACTAACGCGGCAGCGGAAGCCACCGTCGTTACACCATAATTCGTCGGCAAAAGTAGTTATTATTTCAAGAGCGGAACATTTTTCGTGTTCCAAAAGGAAAGAATCGGCAGCATTAACAATCCGAAACATGGAATTTCCGACCGGTGGAAATCTTTTTCTTTTGAATTGTTCCATGTCTCGCGAAGATTGGTTTATTTCAGAATACGAAGTAATTAGCCTGAGCTTAACTAAGTGCAAAAAAGACAAAAAAGCGACAACCCCCAATTTCACGGCGTTTTGTTTTCGTAATATTGCAACGTTTTTAACAGTTAGACGAAGATACATATGATATGGGAGAAATAAAAGGTTATGTTTCGCAGGTTATCGGTCCGGTGGTGGATATTCACTTTGACACCAAGGATGAAGAGGCGGTTGTGTTGCCGCGTATCCACGACGCTATGGAGATAACCCGTCCGGGCGGAAAGGTGCTGATTGTCGAGGTGCAACAGCATATCGGAGAAAACACAGTCCGCGCAGTGGCTATGGATACGACAGACGGACTGCAACGGGGAATGGAAGCCGTGTCGCATGGTTCGCCTATCACAATGCCTGTGGGCGACCAGGTAAAGGGACGTCTGATGAACGTCACGGGTAATTCAATCGACGGAATGGATGAACTGGATCGTAAGGGAGCTCTTCCTATCCATCGCGAGCCGCCGAAATTTGAGGATCTGACAACGAGTAAGGAAGTCCTCTACACAGGCATTAAGGTGATCGATTTGTTGGAACCATACTCCAAAGGAGGTAAGATCGGGCTTTTTGGCGGTGCCGGCGTAGGCAAGACCGTCCTTATCATGGAGCTTATCAATAACATCGCGAAGAAGAACAACGGCTTCTCCGTCTTCGCCGGTGTGGGTGAACGTACTCGTGAAGGCAACGACCTGTTGCGCGAGATGATTCAGTCTAATGTAATTCGTTACGGGAAAGAATTCAAGGAGAGCATGGAGGCGGGTCATTGGGATTTGTCGAAGATAGACAAAGACGAGCTGGCAAAGTCGCAGGCAACGCTTGTGTTCGGTCAGATGAACGAACCGCCGGGAGCACGTTCTTCGGTGGCATTGTCGGGCTTGACAATAGCCGAATCGTTCCGCGACTTGGCTCCTGAAGGCGAAACGCGCGACATACTTCTCTTTATCGACAATATCTTTCGTTTCACGCAAGCCGGTTCTGAAGTGTCGGCATTGCTGGGGCGTATGCCGTCTGCCGTAGGTTATCAGCCGACGTTGGCGACGGAGATGGGAGCCATGCAGGAGCGTATCACATCCACGAAGAAAGGTTCCATCACATCTGTGCAAGCTGTGTATGTGCCTGCCGACGACTTGACAGACCCTGCGCCTGCCACTACATTCACTCACCTCGACGCAACGACGGTGCTCAGCCGTAAGATTACGGAGCTTGGTATATATCCGGCTGTCGATCCGTTGGAGTCGACCTCCCGCATACTCGATCCGCTTGTTGTGGGTAAAGAGCATTACGAGACGGCGCAGCGTGTAAAGCAAATTCTTCAGCGCAATAAAGAGCTGCAAGACATAATTTCCATTTTGGGTATGGAGGAATTGTCGGAAGACGATCGTCGGACGGTCAACCGTGCCCGCCGCGTGCAGCGTTTCCTCTCGCAGCCTTTTGCCGTGGCTGAACAGTTTACCGGCGTTCCGGGTGTGATGGTCTCTATCGAGGATACAATCCGAGGGTTCAACATGATCATGGATGGCGAAACGGACGACATCCCCGAACAGGCTTTCCTCAATGTCGGGACCATTGAAGACGTAATTGCAAAGGGCAAGAAACTCTCAGAGCGAGCAAACTGATAGAGCATGAAACTGGAAATCATATCCCCGAGCGGCGTTGTGTTCAAAGGCGAGACGAGTTATGTGTGCTTCCCCGGTAAGGAAGGCTCGTTCGACGTGTTGGCGCATCACGCTCCGATGATAGCAGCTCTTCGCGAAGGGGTGATTTGCTATCGGGCTGACGGGGAAGAAAAGCAACAGGAGATAAAGATACAGAGCGGATTCGTCGAGATAAAAGACGACAGGTTGTCGGTTTGTATCGAATGAAAAAGACAGAGAACATGAACAGTATAAAAAACAACAGTCTGTTGTGGCTGACCTTCCTGCTACTTACGTGGATAAGTTTTCCGACAAATGCTGCCGCAGAGGGCAAGCAGGGCGAGGTTGATGTACAAGAGATTGTTTTCTCTCACATCAAAGACGCTTACACCTGGCATATCACGGAATGGAACGGAAAGGAGATATCCATTCCTCTGCCCGTGTTGCTGAGGAACGAAGAGCAGGGCTGGAGCTTTTTCCTTTCCTCGCGTCTTCATCACGGGGAGACGTATCGTGGCTACCATATTGCAACGGAAGGGCGATATGAGGGAAAGATTGTGGAGGTGAACAGTCGTGGAGAAGAAGTGAAGCCGATAGACCTATCGCTGACAAAAAACGTGTGCGGACTGTTTCTCAGTTGTAGCATATTGCTTTTCATCATCCTCCGTACAGCCCGCTGGTACAGAAGGCATCCGAACGAAGCTCCTGGCGGATTTACGGGACTTATGGAGATGATCGTCATGTTTATTCACGACAATGTGGTGAAAGAAGGAATCGGAAAGGAATACCGGCGGTTCTCGTCGTATCTCCTCACGGTGTTTTTCTTCATCTTGATAAACAACCTTATCGGTATCATTCCGGTGTTCCCTGGAGGAGCGAATATCACGGGTAATATCACGATTACGGCAGTGTTGGCTGTATGCACTTTCCTGGCAACAAACCTGTTTGCCACCAAGGAATACTGGAAAGACATCTTCTGGCCCAAGGCTCCTGTCTTTTTGAAGTTCCCTCTGCCGATAATGCCTTTTGTGGAGTTCTTCGGCATGTTTACGAAGCCGTTTTCGCTGATGATTCGTTTGTTTGCCAATATCATGGCAGGGCATACGATTATCCTTGCGTTGACATGCCTTATATTTATCACTGCCTCGATGGGGGCAGCCATCAACGGGATAATGACCCTTGTGTCCGTCCTCTTCAATGTGTTTATGAACTGCATTGAGCTATTGGTGGCATGTCTGCAAGCATATATATTCACCATGCTTTCTGCCAACTATATCGGAATGGCAAAGGTGAAGGATTAAGCAAGCATATAGTAAAAACAATAATAGTAATTCATTTAAACGATTGAGATTATGTTATCAGCAATTTTGTTACAGGCAGCAGCCGGAATGAGTATCGCAAAGCTCGGTGCAACCATAGGTGCAGGATTAGCCGTTATCGGCGCAGGTATCGGTATTGGTATAATCGGTAAGGGTGCCGTTGAAGGTATAAGCCGTCAGCCGTCGGCATCGGGCGATATCCGTACATCCATGCTTATCATGGGTGCATTGGTGGAAGGTGTCGCTCTGTTTGCAGTCGTAGTTTGTTTCTTGGCTTTGTTCCAATAAAAAGCGAGGATCTATGTCATTGCTCACACCAGACGCAGGGCTTCTGTTCTGGATGATTCTCAGTTTCGGGATTGTCTTTGTCGTCCTTTCCAAATACGGCTTTCCAGTCATTGTGAAGGCTGTGGAACAGCGGAAGGCATACATCGACGGTTCTCTTGAGTCTGCTCGCGAGGCAAACAGTCGGCTTGCCGGCATACAGGCAGAGGGAGAGAAGATACTTGCCGAAGCCAAAGAGAAACAGAACGCAATCTTGAAAGAAGCTCTGGCAGAGAAACAGCAGATCATCGACGAAGCTCGCGATAAGGCTTCCGTGGAGGCGCACAAGCAGTTGGAAGAAGCTACGCGGCGCATCCGTGAGGAGAGAGACAAAGCGATCCGTGAGGTGCGCACCGAGATAGCCGACCTTTCCATTGCCATCGCTGAGAAGGTGATGAAAGAGAAGATAGGTCGCACGAATGAGCACGAGAAGATCATCAACGAGTTGCTCGACAATGTTTCGTTTAGTAAATCATAGTTTGTGTAGTATATGGATGTAGGTACGATCTCTTCACGTTACGTCAAGGCCCTCTTCTCTTTGGCAAAAGAAACGAAGACGGAGACGAGGGTATACGAAGAAATGAAGATGCTGACGAAGAGCTTCGACGAAGAGTCGGAGCTGCGGACAGTGTTGCGAAACCCGCTTGTCGCCATGAAGGAAAAGGAGTCGCTTCTCGTGACAGCTGCCGGAGGGCGCGCCAGCGAACTGTTTGTCCGCTTTGTCCGTATGGTTGTGCAGCGTAGGAGAGAGAGCCTGCTACCTCTTATGGCGCATATCTATATAAGTATGTATAGGGAGAACAAAAAGATTACCCGGGTATTGTTTGAAACGCCTGCTCCGGTCGACGAAGAGACAAAGGAACATCTGAGTGCGCGGCTGAAGAAAGAGACAGGCAATACCATCGAGTTTACGGGAGCGGTGAAGCCTGAGCTGATTGGCGGCTTCGTGCTGCGCATCGGAGGGTATCGGATAGATGCCAGCTATGCGCATTCTCTTCGGGAAATCAGAAATCAGCTAATCGAAAAAAATTAAAGACTAAAACGTATGACAGACCAGATAAAAGTAAGTGAAGTTTCCGACATACTGCGCCGGCAGTTGGAAGGTATTGAGACGGACATAAAGCTGGAGGAGGTTGGTAATGTGCTCCAGGTGAGCGACGGCGTGGTGCGTATCTACGGATTGGACAATGCTGAGGCAAGCGAGCTGCTGGAGTTCGACAACGGTATGGAGGCCATCGTCATGAACCTCGAGGAAGACAATGTGGGAGCTGTGCTTCTCGGTCCGACAGACCGTGTGAAGGAAGGCGACACAGTGAAACGCACGCGCCGTATTGCGTCCATCAACGTAAACGAGAATATGATAGGGCGTGTGATCAATCCCCTTGGCGAGCCTATCGACGGAAAGGGGGAGATCTCAGGAAAGAAATATGAGATGCCGCTCGAGAGGAAAGCTCCGGGTGTTATCTTCCGCCAGCCGGTGAATGAGCCTTTGCAGACAGGTATCAAGGCTGTCGATGCCATGATACCTATCGGACGCGGACAGCGCGAGCTTATCATCGGCGACCGTCAGACGGGCAAGACCTCCATTGCCATAGATACCATCATCAATCAGCGCAGCAACTTCGAAGCCGGCGATCCGGTGTATTGCATATACGTGGCTATCGGACAGAAAGGCTCCACGGTGGCTTCGCTTGTCAACACACTGCGCGAGAAGGGGGCGATGGACTATACCGTTGTGGTAAGTGCAACGGCGTCCGACCCTGCGGCAATGCAATACTTCGCTCCTTTTGCCGGAGCAGCCATCGGCGAGTTCTTCCGCGACAGCGGACGTCATGCTCTGGTTGTCTACGACGACCTCTCGAAGCAGGCTGTTGCCTATCGCGAGGTGTCGCTTATCCTTCGCCGTCCTTCGGGGCGCGAGGCTTACCCTGGTGATATCTTCTACCTCCACTCACGTCTTTTGGAGCGTGCGGCGAAGATTATCGCACAGCAGGAAGTGGCAGAGCGTATGAACGACCTTCCGGAAAGCATGAAAGGCATAGTGAAAGGCGGCGGCTCGCTTACAGCCCTCCCCATCATCGAGACACAGGCAGGCGACGTTTCGGCATACATCCCGACAAACGTGATTTCCATCACCGACGGACAGATATTCCTCGAGACAGACCTTTTCAACCAAGGCAATCGTCCTGCAATCAACGTAGGTATCTCCGTGTCCCGTGTGGGAGGTAACGCACAGCTCAAGGCAATGAAGAAGGTGGCTGGCACGCTGAAGATAGACCAGGCGCAGTTCCGCGAGCTGGAGTCGTTCACCAAGTTTGGCGGCGACATGGATGCTGTCACCGCTTTCACCATCGACAAAGGACAAAAGAACACACGTCTCTTGATACAGCCGCAATACAGCCCCATGCCCGTGGAGCAGCAGATTGCCATCCTCTATTGCGGAACGCAGGGCTTGCTGAGGGATGTTCCGCTGGACAAGGTGCATGATTTCGAGAAGGAGTTTCTCCAGACTCTCACGACGAAGCACCGAAAGGATGTGCTTGATGTGCTACGCTCCGGAGAGATAAACGACGAGGTGCGCCGTATCCTCGACGAGACTGCCAAACAACTGACAGCAGAAATCTAAAAGAAAGGAAATTGTCATGTCGTCACTGAAAGAAATAAAAGTTCGTCTCGCGTCGGTGCGTAACACGCAGAAGATCACTTCGGCTATGAAGATGGTCTCTTCTGCCAAGCTACACCGCACGCAGGCTGTCATCGAGCATCTGCTGGTGTACGAAGACCGTTTGAACGCCATTCTTAGCGGTATCCTCTCTGCCGAGGAAGAGCTCAGCTCGCAATACACCGAGGTGCGCGACGTGAAGCAGGTTGCCGTCGTCGCTTTCTCGTCCAACACAGGGCTTTGCGGCGCGTTCAACAGCAATGTGTGGAAAGGCTTGAGCGAGCAGCTACGCAGATACGAGACGGAGGGCATCGCCGTGCATATCTTTCCCGTCGGAAAGAAGATTGCGGATCTCCTTCACAATGCCGGCTATCAGACCGACGACCGTTTTCTTGCCATCGGCGACAAACCCGCATACGACGATGCCGTGAAGCTCTCTGCCGTGCTTATGGATATGTATACAGACAAGCAGGCAGACCGCATCGAGCTTCTTTACCATCATTTCAAGAACACCTCGCAGCAGGTGCTCTCATGGAAGGTCTTCCTCCCTGTCGCCCTGCCCGAAGGCGACCCTATGAAGGCTGCGCACAACTATATTCTCGAGCCGCAGGCCACCAAGTTGCTCGACCTCCTGCTGCCGAAGGTGCTCCGTCTGAATGCTTACGCTACGCTTCTCGACACCTCCACCTCCGAGCACGCTGCGCGTATGCTTGCCATGCAGACGGCAAACGACAACGCCAACGATCTCATCCAGGAACTGACGCTCCAGTACAACAAGACCCGCCAGCAGGCAATCACCAACGAGCTGCTTGACATCATGGGCGGCAGCTCCCGATAAAAAAGGCTTATATTTGCGCCGGAGACTCGTAAGAACAGGGTGGTATGTAAACAACGACATCTTTGAAGACGTATGAAATAACCATCCTTGAAAAATAAACCGATACGTTGAAGAAATTCATCGAGGCGTTGGATGGAAAGATAAAAGCCCCGAAGAGAACAGGGTTGGATGAGGCTTTGGAGGATATAAAAGCAGGACGGGTTCATGGATACGAAAGTTTCGAAACTTTCAAACAGAATATGTTGGAGTTGTGACCTATACCGTATTTACTTGCTTGGGGCATGTGCACGGGCGCAAAGACACTGTGGCAGCCCACAGCATGATTGTAACAGTGGCAAAGACACTGTG
>CAVJTV010000067.1:0-11702 GCA_963652435.1 Desulfovibrionaceae bacterium
CGGAAAGTATCGCGGAGGGCTCCGTAACGGTTTCAGGGTGTACGGAAAGTATCGCGGAGGGCTTTGTAACGATTTCAGGGTGCCCGGAAAGTATCACGGAGAGCTTTGTAACGATTTCAGGGTGCCCGGAAAGTATCGCGGAGAGCTTTGTAACGATTTCAGGGTGTACGGAAAGTATCGCGGAGAGTTGTCGTCAGGATTTTGCCGGTTGTTTTGCCGATGCGAAAGCGGTTGTCGGCACGTTCGCCCACGATCCATATAATGTCGCTGCCGCTACAAAGAATCCACGCCTCCGCCTTGTCCATGCGGCTGAACTTGTTGTCGGAAAAATAGTCGCTCAGCTTCTTGCGCCCCTTCATCCCGAAGGGAACAAACAGGTCGCCGTCCTTCCATCTGCGAAGCGTCAGGGGGAACGAGAGCTTTTCAAGGTCGAAATATGCCGTCCGTTTGTCTTTTTGTACGCAGAAATCTTCCGTGAAGACGGAAGTGGAGAAAGACAACCCGACGGGACCATACCAAACACCCCTTCGGATGTCTTCCGCCGTGATGGAATACTCCTCCGTCGACGGCTGCCCTATCGGTTTCAGCATAAGATATTCGCGGTCTTTCAAGAGACAATAGCCGGATGAATAAAACATCTTGCCCGGCTCTTTCTCTATCGAACGGAACACGTCGTCCGCCGTCCGAGGGGAAAAGCCGTATGGATTAAGAAGCTCGTAGAGGATTGCCGCAGGCGAAGGGTAACGCATGAGACGGGCAATCGGGATGCGGCATCCGTCTTCCATAAGCTCGCGTCGGGCTTTCTCCACTACGTGCAGGTACACCTCCTCCGTCTCCGCCATGTGAGCAGAAGTGCGTGCTATCGCCTCCCGTGCGGAGGGGTTAAGCTCTTCCAGCAGCGGAAGCACACGAAGGCGAATGAAGTTGCGAGTATAGGCGTCGGAGAGATTGGTGCTGTCGGTGACGTATGATAACCGTTGCTGCTCTAACCATTCGAGTATCTCGCTGCGACTGACCGAGAGGAGCGGGCGCACCACATACCCGTTCCTCGGACGAATGCCGGACAGCCCGCGGATGCCCGTACCCCGCAGCAGGTTCATAAGCACCGTCTCCACGCTGTCGTCGCGATGGTGTGCCACGGCAACAGCCTGCGCCCCGCACTGCCGTCTCATCTCCTCGAACCAAGCGTAACGCAGTTCGCGGGCAGCCATCTCGATGGAGAGATGATGCTCCGAAGCATAGGCAGTTGTGTCGAAGTCGGTCTTATGAAACGGAACTTGCAGCCTGCGCGCCATATCTTCGGCAAACCGTTCATCGCGCATAGACTCGTCGCCGCGCAGATGGAAGTTCGCATGGAGCGCAACGCAGGGATACCCTATCTGCACAAGCAATGCAAGCAGAGCCACCGAGTCGGCTCCCCCGCTCAGCCCAACCATCACGGGAACATCCGCCTCAAGCAGATGCTGCTCCTCTATGTATGCACGAACCTTGTTTCTCATCCCGATATATAAAACTATGGCTTTAGCCGGACATTCCCTCGTTCAGCTAAAGCCATTGCCACTATTCTCTATCTATCTGTTCTTACTCTTTCACGCCTGCCAACTCAGGGTCTATCATTATACGTCCGCAATATTCGCAAACGATAACCTTCTTGTGCAGTTTTATATCCAGCTGTCTCTGTGGCGGGATCTTGTTGAAGCAACCGCCGCAGGCTTCGCGTTGTATGCAAACGATAGCCAACCCGTTGTGGGCACCCTTACGGATACGCTTAAAAGCAGCAAGCAAACGAGGCTCAACTATCGCCTCCAGCTTCTTTGCCTTCTCACGCAACTTCTCTTCTTCCAGCTTGGTCTCAGAAATAATCTCATCCAACTCGCTCTTCTTCTGCTCAATGTCAGCCTTCCGACCATCCAACATCTCAGAAAGATTGCCTATTTCTTCTTTCTTATTGGCAACCATCTCTGTGAACTCGCGAATCTTCTTCTCCGAAAATTCTATCTCAAGCCCCTGATATTCGACTTCCTTCGTCAGGTTATCAAACTCGCGGTTATTGCGCACGTTGTCCAACTGCGCCTTGTATTTCTCAATCAGTCCGGTGGACTCCTTTATCCTATGCTTCTGTTCTGCAATAGCTCCTTCATAACCTTTTACCTCCGACTTATAATTGCCAAGACGTGTCTCCAGTCCTGCAATCTCATCTTCCAGGTCCTGAACCTCCAAAGGAAGCTCGCCCCGAAGCGTCTTTATCTTATCAATCTCAGTCATCATTGTCTGAAGTCGATAAAGCGTAGAAAGCTTCTCTTCAACTGTGTACTCTTTTTCAGCTGATTGTTTCTCTTTAGCCATCCTATAAATATTTTACCGGGTTTGTATTAACATTCGAAAAATGCACGGCAAAGGTAGGAAACTTTTCCGATATTATCTTGTGGAAGATGTCTTTTGTACATACCTCAGACTCGTAGTGACCTATCACAGCCAGCAGGATATGATCCTCCACATCGTAGAAGTCGTTGTATTTAGCCTCGCCAGTGATAAACACGTCCGCCCCGCAAGCAATGGCATCTTTCACAAGGAAAGCACCGCTACCTCCACATAGTGCCACACGCCGCACAGGTCTGCCCGTAAAGGCGGAGTGCTTTACGCAGCCTACTTCAAACAACGTCTTTACCCGCCGTAGAAACGACTGCTCGTCTTCCTCTTTCCTCAGCTCGCCGATGGCTCCCGACCCCGCACCAACCATCTCCGGCTGTCCGCCCTGAGGACTGAGCACACGCACATCCTTCAGGCCAATCAGCTCCGCCAGGCGAAAGTTCACCCCGCCCACAGCATTGTCGAGATTGGTATGGGCAGAATAAACCACCAAGTCGTGCCCACAGGCTTTCATCATACATCGTTCGATATACGTAGAGCCTGTCAGCGACTTGAACGCCCGAAACGCCAGCGGATGGTGGGAAATAATCAGATTGCACCCCTTGTCCATCGCCTCGTCGACAACCTCTTCGGTAACGTCGAGACACAGAAGTGCCCCCGTGGCAGGCAGATTCACATTTCCAACCTGCACACCGGCATTGTCGAAATCCTCCTGAAGAGAAAGCGGAGCGTATCGTTCCAATTCGTTCAATACATCCTTTATCCGTATCATGAGGGAAAACGGCAGATTATTCTTTAACGTCTACCTTCAGGCACAGTTCATCCAGCTGCGAATCGTCGATAACCGACGGCGCATCGAGCATGACATCCCTGCCGGAGTTGTTTTTAGGGAATGCGATACAGTCGCGGATGGAGTCGAGACCCGCAAACAGCGACACCCAACGGTCCAGACCGTATGCTAATCCACCGTGAGGAGGTGCTCCGTATTTGAAGGCATTCATCAAGAAGCCAAACTGAGACTGTGCCCTCTCTTCCGAGAATCCCAGCAGACGGAACATCTTATCCTGCAATTTGCTGTCGTGGATACGAATGGAACCGCCGCCAACTTCCACACCGTTGATAACCATATCGTAGGCATTCGCACGCACGGCTCCAGGGTCTGTATCCAACAACGGAATGTCTTCCGGCTTCGGAGAGGTGAATGGATGGTGCATGGCATAGTAACGCCCGTCTTCTTCGCTCCATTCGAACAGCGGGAAGTCGACAACCCACAGGCAGGCGAACTTGTTCTTGTCGCGCAGCCCCAACTGGCTTGCCACCTCAAGACGCAACTCGCACAGTTGCTTGCGTGTCTTCATCGCATTGTCTCCGGAGAGAATAAGAATCAGATCGCCGGGCTTCGCACCGAAAGCATCCTTCATCTTCTGAAGCACCTCCTGCGAATAGAACTTGTCCACGCTCGACTTCACGTTTCCATCCGCCTCGACGCGGGCATAGACCATACCCTTCGCTCCAACCTGCGGACGCTTCACAAACTCGGTCAGCGCATCCAACTGCTTGCGTGTATAGGTTGCTGCCCCTTCGGCACATATACCGCCGATATAAGCGGCATCGTCGAATACGGAGAAGCCGTGACCTTTCATTATATCCATAAGCTCGACGAACTTCATGCCGAAACGCAAGTCCGGCTTGTCGCTGCCGTAATATTTCATGGCGTCGTGCCAACTCATGCGCAGAAAGGGTTCTTTCATCTCGATGCCGCGAATCGTCTTGAACAGGTGCTTTGCCATTCCCTCGAAGAGTGTCAGTATGTCTTCTTGCTCGACGAAGCTCATCTCGCAGTCGATCTGCGTGAACTCCGGCTGACGGTCTGCCCGAAGGTCTTCATCGCGGAAACATTTCACAATTTGGAAATAACGGTCGAAACCCGACACCATCAGCAGCTGCTTCAATGTCTGCGGCGACTGCGGCAGGGCGTAGAACTGCCCCGGATTCATACGCGAAGGAACGACAAAGTCGCGTGCCCCTTCCGGCGTGGAGTTGACCAACACCGGCGTCTCCACCTCAAGGAAACCCTGCTTGTCAAGGTAGCTGCGTACTTCGAAAGCCATGCGGTGGCGCAATTCAAGATTCTTGCGGACAGCTGTGCGCCGCAAATCCAAGTAACGGTATTTCATACGCAGGTCGTCGCCCCCGTCCGTATCGTCTTCGATGGTAAAAGGAGGAGTGACAGCTTCATTCAGTACGTTAAGCCGAGAGACAACCATCTCTATATCGCCCGTAGGGATATTCTTGTTCTTGTTCGAACGTTCCCTAACTGTGCCCGTCACCTGAACGACATACTCGCGCCCCAGCTTGTTCGCCTTTTCGCAAAGCTCGGCATCTACCTCCTGGTTGAACACCAACTGAGTTATGCCATACCGGTCGCGAAGGTCGACAAACGTCATACCTCCCATCTTACGCGTTCTCTGCACCCATCCTGCCAAAGTGACTACCAGACCTTCGTCTGCCAGGCGCAAATTTCCACATGTTCTTGTTCTATACATCTTATATAGGATTTGTTTGTTTTTAAGAATCAAGGCGCAAAAGTAATATTTTTTGCTTTCAACGAGACTTGCCTGTCATAATATCCAAGACCATCCGGTCTGTTTCCTCCATCCCGTGAGAGCCTATTGCGGTAAGGTTTGAGATAGACTTATCCACATCTTCGTCGATGATGCCTTCGGCAGGTGTCACCACCTTGTTTTCCATAGCCATCAGTGCTGATATCATGGCGGTTGAGACACCGCTCGAGACCTTCAACGCACAACTCGGCTTCGCCCCGTCGCAAATCATACCGGTGATATTCCCTATCATGTTCTTTATTGCATACGATATCTGCATCTTGTCTCCGCCCATCAAATAGGTAATGCCGCAACTCGCACCTGTCGCGGCAACGACACAACCGCAAAGGGCAGACAGCCGCCCGAGGCTCTGCTTCACGTAGATAACCATAAGATGGCTAAGCATCAGGGCACGTATCAGTTTCTCTTCCGAGCAATGGATATCTTCTGCAAAAGAGAGAACCGGCAGTGTGGCAGCAACACCCTGGTTGCCGCTTCCCGAGTTGCTCATAACCGGAATCATCGCCCCGTCCATGCGGGCGTCGCAGGCTGCTGCCGTCATTGCCAGCATATGCGTATAGACAGAGTCGCCCATATACTTCCGTCCGTAAGCCCCCGATACGGTTTTGCTGACGGTATGCCCGTAATGACCTTTCACGGATTCCTGTGCCGCTTTCTTGTTCAAGTCTGCCGTATCGAGAATGAAACGTATCTCGTCGAGTGGCGTATCAGTGGCAAACTCATAGACAGTGGAGAAAGAGAGACGTATCCCGTCGTCTTCCGAGGTTGCCTCGCAAGATATCTCGTCGCGCAGATCCAAAAGGACATCTCCGTTCTTCTCTACATATACTATATGTGTATGTTCGTGACAGATGATAACTCGCGACATTTCCCCTGCAGCACTACAAATCACTTCGATATAAAGTTTGTCCACATTCTCCTTCAAGGCGATATGTATGTTCTTGTTTTCCGTCAGGGTTCTCCCCTCTTCCAACGCCTCAGGGGTCACGTCACGCAAGACCTCCAGTCCGTATGCCGACTTCCCTATCAGCGCACCGAGAGCAATGGCAATGGGAAGACCCACCATTCCTGTACCAGGTATACCCACACCCATGGCATTCTTCAGAACGTTCGCACTGAGCAACACCTCTATCTTTTCCGGACGGCAACCCAACACCTCTGCGGCTTTTGCCGTGGCAAGAGCCACTGCGACAGGCTCCGTACAACCTATTGCAGGTATCACTTCACGATGTATAAGAGATATGATTTGCGACTTTGTCGTATTATCCATGATCGTATTTGTTTTGTGTTTGTTTGACGGGGGTAAAGGTAATGATTATGTTACGAAATGTATACTTTTGCGGGCAAACTGAACAGATTATATGATATAACATGTATACCGACAAGAGAAACGTTCTCCAAATGGTGGCTCTTCTCAAGGAGCACAACATAAGCAAAATCGTGTTATGCCCTGGCGATGGCAACTCTCCGATAACAGACGCATTCACAGACCATCCGTTCTTCACATGCTATCACGCCTGTGACGAGCGGAGTGCCGGATTCTTTGCTTTGGGGCTGGCTCTGCATGGCGGTAAGCCGGCTGCCGTATGCTGCACGTCGGGCACTGCCCTTATGAATATCCATCCGGCAGTAGCGGAAGCATACTGTCAACACGTGCCTCTCGTCGTGATATCTGCCGGCGATCCGAAGGCATCGTTCGGACGGCAGGAAAGGGTGTTCGGACAGTTGGTCAAACGCTCGGTGAACCTGCAGGAGATACATACCGGCGAAGACGAACGCTATTGTAACCTCCTTGTCAACGAGGCGTTGCTGGAACTTAACCATCACGGCAAAGGTCCGGTGCATATCAACGTCACGATCTCCGAACCGTCGTCGAGGCATACCGCAGAGAGCCTGCCTTCGGTGCGCGTCATAACGCGTTATCAAGGGCTGAATGTGTACGACAGGGAATACGACACGTTGATTGAGCGTCTGAACAAATATAACCGGCGTATGATTGTTGTCGGACAGATGAGTCTGATTTATCTTTTCGAAAAGAACATATCGAAGCTGCTCTACAAACACTTCGCATGGCTGACGGAGCACACCGGCAACCGCACAATCCCCGGCATACCTATCAAGAACTTCGACACAGCCCTCCGCACCCTGCCGGAAAAGACACTATGTAGGATGGTGCCCGAACTGGTCATCACCTACGGCGGACAGATCGTTTCCGAGAGTTTGAAGAAGTTCCTGCGCGAGAATCCGCCGAAAGAGCATTGGCATGTATCGGCAGAAGGCGAGGTCTCTGATATGTTCGGCGTGCTCACAACCGTGATAGAGATGGACCCGTTCGAGTTTCTCGAGAAGATTGCATATCTGCTGGAAAACAAGCCGACGGAGTTTCCGAGAGTTTGGGAAAACAACACAAAGGAGCTGCCGTGCCCCGAGTTTGCCTATTCCGAGATGGCTGCCGTCGGGAAGCTGATGCAGTCGTTGCCCATCCCTTCAGCCCTTCATCTTGGCAGTGCTCATATCGCACGCTGCGCACAGCTATACCGCCTGGCAGAAGGAGTGGAGGTGTGTAGCAACAGCGTGACAGACGGCAAGGAAGGCTCTCTTTCCACTGCCATGGGTTATGCGGTGGCGTCAGACAAGCTGAACTTCGTCGTTATCAACACCACCAATCTTCTCTACGACATGAACGCGCTTTGGGGCGGAGGCTACGGCTGCAATCTGCGCATCCTGCTGCTCAACACTGCGCACAGGCCGTCGGCAGAAGGCAGAGCCACGGAACGCGGCTTCCTCTACCAAGCTGTCCGTAGCATGGAAGAGCTGGAGGAAGCCGTTCGTGTCCTCACAGACCCCAATCCGGTGAACCGCCCTATCCTCACGGAGGTGTTCACCGACAAGGAAGAAGACACACGTTTATTGGAAGAATATTATCATCAACTGAAGAAATAATGAAGTATTTAGCATTTACCGTCCTGTCGCTCCTCGCGCTTTCCACCTACGTTCAGGGCGAAGAGGACAAATACGCCGGGCACGACTGCGTCAATCTTCTCGACAGCACGTCAGTAACCGTGCAGCCCACCGGCTCGGGGTCGTTTGCCGTATGTAAAAAGGTCAAGATAATGACCAGACGTGGGGCAACTGCCCATCGTATCATAAAGTACGACTACGACCCGCTGACGGCTTTCGCCCGGTTTCGCCATGCCACCGTCTACCGTGCCAATGGCGACGTTGTCAATCTTGATGTCACTGCGGCGTGCGACTATGCCGCGCCGGCACGTTCCATCTATTGGGGTGCCCGACAGATCATGCTGGAAGTGGGAAGGCTCAGCCCCGGCGACGTTCTCGACTACGAGATAGAGAAGAAAGGGTTCACCTACGCTCTCCTTGCCGACGGCACGGCAGACGGCGACGAGTCGCGTTTCATCCCGCCCATGCGCGGACAGTTCTACGACATCGTGCCTTTCTGGGCTTCGGAGCCTACCGTGCGCAAGGTCTACAAGGTGTCGGTCCCCAAAGACAAGGACCTTCAGTTTCAGTTCTACGAAGGCAGCTGCACCTCTTCCGTGCGCTACGAGGGCGGGCGCAAGACCTACACCTTCACGTCGTGCGACATCATGCCGACAGAGCAGGAGCCTAACATGGTGAACCTTTTCGATGCCGCGCCGAAGCTGATGCTCTCGTCCACCGACTGCTGGAGGGACAAATCGCTTTGGTTTAACCGCGTGAACGAAGAATACGGCAGCTTTGCCCCGATGGCAGAAGCACAGAAGAAGGTCGATGAGATTATCAAAGGCAAGAAGACCGACATGGAGAAGATCGCCGCCCTCACCCACTGGGTGGCAGACAATATCCGCTATGCGGGCATCTCGATGGGCAAGGGCGAAGGCTATACGCTCCACAACACACGCATGAACTTCACCGACCGCTGCGGCGTGTGCAAAGACATTGCCGGCACACTCATCTCTTTCCTCCGCATGGCGGGATTCGAGGCCTATCCGGCAATGACGATGGCGGGCAGCCGTGTGGAAAGCATCCCGGCGGACCATTTCAACCATTGCGTTGCCGTGGTCAAGCTGAAGGACGGCACTTACATGCCGCTCGACCCGACGTGGGTGCCGTTCTGCCGCGAGCTGTGGAGCAGCGCGGAGCAGCAGCAGAACTATCTGCCGGGCGTTCCCGAAGGTTCCGACCTTTGCATCACGCCCGTTTCCGCACCAGAGAACCATTACTTGCGCATACGGGCAAACAACCGTCTGAAGGAGAACGGCACGCTGACGGGCGAGTTTACCGTCACAGCCGAAGGGCAGTCCGACAGCTACGTCCGCAGTATGTTCACGCGCGGCTGGCAGTCGCAGTGGCGCAACATGCTGGAGAGCCAGCTGCTGAACGTCTCGCCGAAAGCCCGCCTCGTCAGTGTGGACTACGGGAAAGCCCCGAAAGACTATCTCGCCGCTCCTATCCGCATCACGTTCCGCTACGAGATACCGGAATATGCTATTGTTGGAAAGGAAGAGATGGCGTTCAAGCCGATGGTCATGAACAACCTCTACAACCAGGTGAAGACCTACCTGCGCATCGACACCGACATCGAGAAACGCCGCTACGGGTTCAAGGATGCCTGCTCGCGACTGGTGGAGATGGACGAGACGATAAAGCTCCCCAGGGGTTACACTCTTCTCGGCGAAGCAAGAGCGGAGACGCATGAGAGCGATGCTGCCGACTTCGAAGGCTCGTTGGGCTGCGAGAACGGCAAGGTGACGCTCCGCCAGAGGCTCGCACTGAAGAAGCGCGTCTACGAGGCTGGCGACTGGGACGGGTTCCGCACTGCCGTGAATGCACACAAGAGTTTCGGCGAATATCTAATCATTAAAAAGTAGAACAACGATGAACAAGACTACATACACACTCGCGCTGCTTATCGCGCTGTTTGCCTCGGCAACGACTCTCTCCGCACAGTCGGAAGCCGAATACCAAAAGCTCACGAAAGCCTACACGCTCCGTGCGGACGGAAGCCAGGAACTGCGCAGCAGCATGGAGCTTACCCTTTTCACACACACCGCAATGAACAGCACCTACGGGGAGACGTTCATTGTCTACGACCCCCGACACCAGAAGCTGACGATCAACAGTTCCTACACCCGAAGGAAAGACGGCAGCACGGTGAAGACGCCCGACAACGCCTTTGTCGAGGTGCTCCCACGCTCGGCTGCCGACGCGCCGGCTTACAACATGCTCCGCGAGATGGTTGTTGTGCATACCGGACTCGAAATAGGCGCGACCATCTGCCTCGACTATACTCTGACGACAGAGGCGGGCTACCTGCCGGAGCTCGACGTGTTTGAAGAGATAGAAAAGTCCTCGCCGGTGAAGGACTACACCATCAGCCTCTCCGTGCCGGAAAGCAAGCCCCTCGCATACACTCTCCACGGCATGGACGCCCGCCCCATGGTTACGACTGACGGCGGGATGAAGACCGCCACGTGGCATCTGCACAACGTGGCTGCCGCCTCGCGCGAACCGTTCGTCACCGCTGCCGGCGGCGACGTGCCCTTCCTCGCTGCCTCCACCTATACCTCGTGCGGCGATGCTCTCGGCGGGCTGTTCTCGCAGTTTGCCCCCGCGACAGACCTTCAGCTCCAAGCCATCGCGGAGAGCCTGACGGAAGGGAAAAAGAACGATACGGAAAAGCTGCAGGCCATCCTGCGGCACGTGGTCGAGGAGGTTGGCTTCAGCGCAGTCTCGCTCGGCGAGGCGGGCTACAGGCTCCGCTCCGTGAGCGACGTGTTCTATTCCGCCTACGCCACGGCGGCAGAGAAAACGAACCTTCTCCACGGCTTGCTGCGCGCTGCCGGCATCGGGGCTGAGGTTGCCGCCTCCTATCGCGCCGTTGCCCCCCAGGACTGCCTCGCGCTGAGTGCCATCGGCTCTTTGGTGGTGATTGCCCGTGCCGACGGCAGGCAATACGTCCTCTCGCCCACCTCGAAGATGATGGCTGCGGCAGGATGCAACATCGCGACGCCGCTCATCAGCCTGAGCAATGCCGGAAGCCCCGTCGCGCTCCCCACGGCAGATGCGCACATAGACTGCGAAGTGGCTGTCAACGTCACCGTCGACAAAGCCGAGTCGACGCTCAAGGCATCCCTCGGCGAAGCGCACCTCCCCTATTATGGCGACGACATCACACCCCACGCGGGGAAAACGACCTTCACTCAGACACTCAGTGCCCGCAGCGGATACGTCACGCTCCTGCTTCCCGACGTTCCCGTGAGCCTCTCCCACAGCCGCTACCCGCGCCTCAATTCCGCCCGCACGAGCAACATCCTCATGCCGTATATGGTTGACGAGCACTACACGTACACCGTCTCTCTGCCTCCGAGCATGAAGCTCGCCATGGCAGAGACGGACAAAGTCATCGAAAACGAAGCCGGCACCTTTATTTTCCGTTGTGGTAAAAATGGTGACAGAGTGCTGATCGAGCGCAGCCTGAAGCTACGCAAGCAGCTCTACACGCCCGCCGAGTTCGGCAGCTTGCGCCGGCTGCTGACGGAATGGGGCGACGCACAGGGCAGAACGCTCCTTCTGTCCGTGGAATAAAGCCTGTATTTCCGGAGCCAGCAACCATTGACTGCGCACATTCTTCTGCCGCAGTTTGGGAAACGGCTGGAAAGTCCGCTTTCTTCCGTTTTTGAAATAAAAAAACGCCGGAAAGTCCGC
>CAVJTV010000068.1:0-11685 GCA_963652435.1 Desulfovibrionaceae bacterium
AATCTGACAAAAATGTCATGTTTGATGCTTTTGCAACTCGACGAAGACACAAAAAAGTACTTTGCGGTGTCTTTGCAACTCGACAATCTGACAAAAATGTCATGTTTGATGCTTTTGCAACTCGACGAAGACACAAAAAAGTACTTTTTCGTGCTTTTGCAACTCGACGAAGAGACAAAAATGTACTTTGCGGTGTCTTTGCAACTCGACAATCTGACAAACATGTCAGTTTTAGTGTTATTGCAAGTCGACAAAGACACAAAAAAGTACATTCCCGTGCTTTTGCAAGTCGACAAAGCGACAAAAAACTACTTTCCCAACAAAAAATCAAAAGGGGTGATGTGTTTCGAAGTCTGCTAAGACAGGTAGATGGTCGCTGAAGCCACCTTCGTACTTAAATCCGTGATAGAAACGCAGCGGGCGAAGCTCTCCGTACACTTTGTCGCGTGTGAGAATGAACGCAGGGGAGAAAACGCGGCAACTTCCGTCACGAAAACGCATTGCAACGTTACATCTCATGACGCGGAAGACGCTTTGCGCCGCAGCATAGCCTCATAAAAGCATAAGGAAAGAAAGGAGATAGGAAAAGGTGTTGGATGTTGCTTGCGGTGGGTGTCTTAGTCGCCGCTCGAGGTGTCGTCAGCAAACTCGTATGCCCCCGCGTCGGGAGCTTCGTCGGCAAACCTGTCCACGCCGTAGCGGTCTGTCGGAAATTCTCTTGCGACAGAGACATCAGCCATATCGACGCATGGCGTCGCTCTGTCGGCAGGGCGGAAATCGTACATATATTTATTTACTCTTCCGCCCGTCATGCGGTATTCCATGCGGCTGCCTTCGGTTCCGTCGACAAAAACGACATCCGAGAAGTTCTCGCTTTCTATCGCGTTCATCATCAGCACGCAGTGGTTGAAGCGGTATTTCAATTCTTCGCTCTCCGCGCCTCCCATGAGGATGTAAATCTCTTTCCCTGCGCCGTAGCTGCCGTCGACGATGCAGTTGTCGAACGTCGCCGATGTGAGCGGATACGCCCCGACGTTCGAGTTGTATTCATCGGCAGTGTCGTCGAGTATTTTTAGAGTAAAACTCGGCTCGCCTTCCTGTGCCAAAGAGCGTCGCGACTTGGCAGTGATGTAGTTTGCCAGTGTGCAATGCGTAAAACTATACGAGCCGCCACTGAGCAGAGCCACTCCGGCAGTCGCGTTAGACAGCTCGCTGTTCGACGCTTCTATCCGGCAGTTCACGGCAGTAAGCGCATTCCCATCCATGTTTGTAACCTGCGAGTTGGAGAGCTTTAGTTTCGGCTCGCTCGGCTCGGAAGCCTCGCAGACAATGCCGAGACTTCCGTTTCGCACTATCGCGTGCTCCAATACATTGCCGAAACTCTCCGCACGAAGCACAATGCCGTCCCACTGACCGGGGGTGCGGTCGTAGGGAAGCTGATCGTCGAGCACGAAGTCGAGGCGATCGCCGCGGAACGTAACGGGCAAGTCGCGCGTGCCTTTGGCAATCAGCGTGCCGTCTACGACAAGGCGCGCTTTGTTATGGAAATAAAGCGTTGTGCCACTCTCGATGTTAAGCGTGACGCCGCGAGCTACGACAAGGCTGTCGTAGACGAGATACGGACGCCGGCGAGTGAAATCGGTGTCTTCCGTCAGCGTCTTTCCGCCTTTAATCATGTGTACATCCTGTCCGCAGGCTTCGAGAAGGACCGTCTGCGTCACGTTGTTGCATGTAAAAAGGATGGAGTCCTGTATGAGTAGCGGATTGTCTTTGTCCGTCGGGTTGACGTTGACCTCCACGAACACAAACATGCTGTCGCCCGCAGCCAGCCGCACGTTGTCGAACACGTCGCCTTTCCTTCCGTCGACGTTGATATGGAAGCCGCTTGTGGCAGGCGATGCCTGGATGATACGTTCTATATTGAGAGGCGCGTCGTTACGATTGTAGACCATGAACTGCTTAGTGGCAGATCCGACGCTCGTGAATACCGTGTCGAACGACAGAGTGTCTGCGGAGAAACTCAGTCTGTGATTTGGGTTCGTCGAATAGTTCTCGTCCAATCCGTCGCATGCGAAGAGTGCTCCGAGAGTGATAAATCCTGCAATCAACGATAAAAATGCTGTTCGTGACATAATCGTTCTCATACTAAAAAAGAGGAAGAGCACCGAGGTGAAGTGCTAATCCTCTTTCTATAACGCAAATTGCGTCGGTTTATTTTGCGGGGATGTTTTTTAACAACACGAGGAGGTGATCCCACCACATGCCGACGGTTTTTATCTCGATCCGCTCGTTGGGCGAGTGTACGTCGCGCAGCGTAGGTCCGAAAGAAATCATGTCGAGCGATGGATACTTCTCGAGGAATAGCCCGCACTCCAGTCCGGCATGGATCGCCTTGATTTTGGCATCTTTGCCGAACATTTTGCGATAGGTTTCCTCCGCTATCTTCAGTATTTTGGAGTCGGGGTTAGGCGCCCATCCGGGATAGCCGTCGCCCTGGGTCACTGTGGCACCCGCGAGCTTGAACACGGAGCTGACCTGGTTTGCCGCCATGCGTTTGCACGATTCGATGGAGCTGCGCTGACTCGTCCCGACCGTCACGACGAAGATTTTTCGTTCCGCGTCATACTGTGTCTTCACAGAAGCAAGGTTCGTCGATGTTTCCACCAGCCCTTCGATGTCGTGGCTCATGCCAAGCACCCCGTGCGGGCAGGCGTGCAACGCCCAGATGAGTTTCTCTGCGTCGCCCTTGCTGAAGCACAGCTCTTCGCGCGGCGTGCTTTCCATCGTGATCTGCACGTTGGGGTCTACGTGCCGCAGCTCGTACTCCACCTCCGCCGTGTAGTGGTTGAGCATCACGCGCACCGTCTCTTTATCCTTCGGATTGATGCCAATGACGGCGTGCGCTTCGCGTGCAATGGCGTTCCGGAGGTTTCCGCCGTTGATGGAACAGAGCGCGAAGTCCACTTTCTTGTCAGCCATCAGATACAGGAAATGCACCAGCACCTTGTTTGCGTTTCCAAGCCCTTTGTCGATCTCGCCGCCCGAGTGTCCGCCGTTCAAACCCTTGACATCTATCTTGAAAAAGACCATTTCCGACTGCGAAATCTCAGGCACAAAGCTGAACACCGCCTGCGTGTCTTTTCCGCCGGCGCACCCCATGAATATCTCGCCCTCGTCTTCGCTGTCGAGATTGAGCAGGATGCTGCCCGTCATAAATCCTTCTTCCAAAGCCTTCGCGCCGCTGAGCCCCGTCTCCTCGTCTGTCGTAAAGAGACATTCAATCGGTCCGTGCTCGATGTCGTCAGACGCCAAAATGGCAAGCTCTGCGGCAATACCGATGCCGTTGTCTGCTCCGAGCGTCGTTCCGTTGGCACGCAGCCATTCGCCGTCGACGACGGTCTCGATCGGGTCGTTCTCGAAGTCGTGTTTTGTCCCGCTGTTCTTCTCACAGACCATGTCCATGTGCGATTGCAAGACAACGACGGGACGATCTTCGTATCCCTTGGTCGCCGGCTTCGACATGAGTATGTTTCCTGCCTTGTCTTTCTTCAGGGCAATGCCGTGATTCTTTGCGAATGTCTCCAGATATTCGATCATTTTGCCTTCTTTCTTCGAAGGACGTGGCACCTGGGTTACATCGTGGAAGAATCTCCAAACGACCTCAGGTTTCAAATCTGTAATCTTCATGATGTTATATTTTATAGTAATGATACTTGTCTGTCAACAGCTCCACTACAATCGTGGTGTGTGCGCGAAAAAAGCAGAATTAAACGTCAAAAAGATACTTTGTAATCGCTTTAACTCCTATATTTGCGCTCACAAATGTAGAGAAAATGCTTGCAACGGTATTGCTTACGGTCATAATTCTTTTCGTGTGCGTCGCATTGCTTGCCATAAAGATCATATTCAAGAAGGGCGGACAGTTCCCGAATACACACATCGATGGCAACGGCGCGTTGAGGAAAAAAGGTATACACTGTGCACGGACGCAAGACCGCGAGCAGTTGGGCGAGAGAAACCTCTACGACAGATTGAAAGAAACAGAATAATATAAAGATTAAAAAACTCACTTTGATGAAGAACATTAACTACGTTATTGATGGTGTGCTTGCGGTGGCTGTCGTGATATTGTTCGCAATGCAATTTTCCGACAAGAAAGAAACGAATGTGTCGAAGGCGTTGGCATCCGGTGAAAGCGGTACGGAAGGTCTGCTTCCTGTTGCTTATGTGAATGTCGATTCGCTTTTGCTTAACTACAATTACTTCAAGGATCTGAACGAGCAGCTCTTGAAGAAAGAAGAAAATTCGCGTGCCAACGTGACGCAGCAGGCTCGTAACTTGCAGAATGAGGTGCAGGAGTTCTATCGCAAAGCTGAAAACAACGCTTTCCTGACGCGTGAGCGCATGCAACAAGAGCAGGAGCGTTTGATGAAGAAAGAACAGGAGCTGAAGGATCTGGATGCAAAGCTGACGCAGGAGTTGCTTGTCGAAAGGCAGAAACTGAACGAGCAGCTTCGCGACACGATCGTCTCGACCCTGAAGGTTTACAACAAGGAAAAAGGATACCAGATGGTTTTCAGCAACACGGCTGAAGATAATATCTTGATAGCCGGCGAAGCATACGATATCACGAGAGAGTTGATAGACCTGCTGAACAAGAGCTATTCTGGCGGTAAATAATTCTTGATAGGAATAAAATAAAGAAGCGGGGAGACAAACCTCAATGTTTGTCTCCCCGCTTCTTTTGCGTTGTGTGTGGCATTTTTATCTCAAACGATTGAGCGAGCGGATCAATGCTTCGTCTGCACCGATATTGCGGATTGCAAGATAATCGAGAATCAAGGCAATCACGGGGAACGACAAAGCTATCTTCAAGTTCACGCTGAACTCCGGGAGTTTGCCTTCCATCGTCCAAACAAAGAATGCGAACATACCGTAGAAGCCTATCATCAGTATTGCGTTGAACACGCAAAGGCGAATCTGAAGGATTCTCTTCTTGAACAAGAAGATGGTGACCAGTGCCAGCAGAGATATCGCAGCCACGAGCGCGAAAAGTCCCCACGTCGGGTAGACCAATTCTGCTTCAGCGGTGATGGTGCTCACCCCTGAGGCATCAAACATGTAGAACTCTCCTCCTGCCTGCAACAGAGCAAGCGGCATAAACAACGTGGCGACCATCAGTCCCACGATTATCAACAAATAAACGGTTTGTATCCTCTGTAACATCTTATTCTATGATATAAAAAACGGACAATTGACGATGAATACCCTCCACTGCCAATTGTCCGCTTGGATTCTGTCTCTTAAAAATTATCTTTTTCCTTTGCAGGGCTCTTGTAGTAAATCTTGCCATCTTCATATTCCTTCGCAGCGATAAGCGTCGGCTTCGGCAACTTTTCATAATAACGGGAAATCTCGATCTGCTCTCTGTTCTCGAAAACTTCCTCCAAGTTATCGTTATATGAAGCGAACTCTTGGAGTTTCTTCTCCAAATCATGCTTCATTTCAACGCTGATCTGATTGGCACGCTTGCTGATAATCATTACCGTCTCGTACACATTTCCCGTGTCGGCAGACAGCTTCATCATGTCGCGGGTAATCGTGTTGGTAGGTGCGTTAGATTTTCTGTAATCCATATCTATGTTCCTATTAAATAAATTCCCTTAGTATGTGTCTGTGATTCTCTTGCTGGCATAATCGTAGAACTTCTGCGCCTGTTTTACGTATTTGCCTTCCGGGTATTCGTTCATGTAGGTGTAGTATTCATCCACAACCTCACGATAACGACCCTGCAACTTTTCTTCCACACTTCTCACCGCCTGTTCATACTTCGAACGCAACACATAAAACATAAACTCTTCGCGATACTGCGAATAAGGATAGTTTTTCAGTGCATTCTCTGCTGTGATCATTGCGGACAGATAGTTGTTGTCGCGCATATAAGTCCCCAAATTGTAGTACAACCGCACAGCCAACAGCTCCTTGAACGCCAGCTTTTCCTGTAGCTCGAACATGATCTTTTGAGCTTCTGCGGCACGCTCGCTCTGCGGATAATACTCCAGGTAGAGCTGCAGCTGGCTGATTGCCTCATAAGTCTGCGTTTGGTCAAGCCGTGGATCGGGCGAGTCGAGATACAACCCATATCCAGAGTAGTAGCGTGACAACTCTGTGTATTCGCCTTTCGGATAGGTGGTGTAATACGTATTGAAGTATTGTGCGGCTGTCTGATAGTCCTTCTGTCCGTAGTAGCTCTGTGCCAGCAAGTACAAGGACTCTTCCGCATAGGCGGTACCTTTGAAGATCGTAACCAGTTCATCCAGCAAAGAGGCTGACTTGTTGTACTGTTTTGCGTTGAAGTATTTCTTCGCATACGAATATTTCAACTCGTAGTCGGTGCTCTTTTGTATCTTGTTGTATTCCCCGCAAGAAGACAGCAAAACCGTAATCATCATCAATAAAGATACAATCTTTCTCATTCGCGTACTTTTGAAGGCGCAAATTTATACCATTTCCAACGAAAAGGTAAATCGCGTGGCGTTAATATTTACAACCGATACAAATCGCTGGCAGCTATCAGCTCCAGTTTGTTAGCCTTCAATACCTCTGCACATTTCTCCACATTGTCCGGACGGATAATCACGTTTGCAGCCTCTCCTTGCGAGAAGGCATACATATACTCAACGAAGATGCCTGCCGAGGTGATGATGTCCATCGCCTTTGCAAGTGCACCCGGCTGATTGGGGCAGTGGAGGCATACGACATCAGCTACACTCACGGCATACAGCTTCTCTCGAAGTGCCTTGATTGCTTTATCCGTGTCCGACACAATCAGTCGCAGAATACCGAAATCCGAATTTTCCGACACTGTGAATGCCGACATGTTCACTCCGGCTTCACCCAAAATCTTTGCCACTTCCGTAAAGCGACCTTTCTTGTTCTCAAGAAAGATGGACAGTTGTTTGATCAGCATAGCTTTTACTTTTTAGGATTATACTAATTTGCGATTGTCGATTACGTGTTTTGCCTTACCCATGCTGCGCTCGAGGCTACGCGGCTCGACAATCTTTATATCCGGTTGAATGCCGAGCACACTCTGCATACGGGCGGCAATCTTCTTCTTCAGTGCGATCATCTTGTTCATCTCGTCCGTGTAATAGTCCGGACGCACCTCCACTTGGATTTGGAATGTATCGGTATTGTTCACGCGGTCTACTACGATCAGGTAGTGCGCTTCGAACTCCGGCATTTCCAATAATACGGACTCGACCTGCGAAGGGAAGACATTTACACCGCGTATGATCATCATATCGTCGCTACGTCCAAGGATACGCCCCATGCGAACAGCCGTCCTGCCACATTCACACTTGTCGTATATCAAATGCGTAAGGTCGCGTGTGCGGTAACGTATCATCGGCATACCTACCTTTGTCAGTGTGGTAAACACCAACTCACCATGTTCTCCCGGGGCAACGGGCTGCAGGGTCACGGGGTCTACAATTTCAGGGAAGAAATGGTCTTCCCAAAGATGTGTCCCGTTTTGACACTCACATTCACCACCGACCCCCGGACCACATATCTCCGTTAGTCCGTAGATGTCGTATGCTTTGATGTTCAGCTTTTCTTCCAGCTCCCGACGCATGTTCTCCGTCCATGGCTCGGCACCGAAAACTCCTACTTTCAACTGAAATTCTTCCAGCGGAATGCCCGAGCCGTGTATCGTCTCCGCCAAGTATAGTGCGTACGAAGGTGTACAAGCCAATGCTTTTGCACCAAAGTCGTGCATCAGCTGGATTTGCTTCTGCGTGTTGCCGCTGCTCATCGGGATTACCGTCCCGCCGATGTTTTCCACACCGCCGTGAACGCCCAAACCTCCGGTGAACAAGCCATAACCATACGACACCTGTATGGAATCGTTTTTCGTAATGCCGTATGCCGTCAAGCATCGTGCCACAACCTCCGCCCAAAGGGAAAGATCCCTGCGGGTATACCCCACAACAATTGGCTTGCCTGTCGTGCCGGAAGAGGCATGCAGACGGACTATCTCAGACATCGGCACAGCCATAAGCCCGAACGGATAGTTGTCGCGCAGATCCTGCTTTACCGTAAACGGCAACTTTGTAATATCGTCAATAGATTGGATATCGTCCGGCGTAACTCCCATCTCCTGCATTTTCTTTCGGTAGAAGGGAGTATTGTGATAAACATGTTCAACAACTCGTCTCAACCGGATACTCTGTAGCTTCCGCATCTCTTCGCGGTCCATACATTCAAAAGTCTCGTTCCAAATCATGGTGTCTGTCTACTGTCATTTAGTAAAAAAACGTCGCAAAGTAAAAACATTTTCGCCAACCGACAATGATAAAGCCATGGAATAGCAGACCCTCGAACACGCCTTCAAACGATGCCAATCACGTTTGCTTGGAGATGAAAACAGGGAATAGCGGTTACGCTATTCCAAAAGTCGATTGTGCCCTTTGTATATACGGTAGTGAAATAGCTTTTACGACTTTCTGGAATACTTCGATTTGGAAGATTTGCTCATTGCTGTGCCGATAGGCAGTGTTACGTTGATAGGGTAGGAGCCTGTTGCCGTTGTGAAGCCTGTTTCCGCATTCCCTTTTTGTGTTATTTATGTTCAGATTTCCTTGTACGGCTTCGTCTCCATTCCTTCCACAACATACGAGGCAGCGTATATGCAATCCAGGCACAACGTTTCAACTGTTTTTTAGGATTGCGGAAGATACGGTAGACAAACTCCAAATGAGCTTTCACCATCCATTGAGGTGCCCGTTTCTCGTCTGTCCCGCTATAGAACTTAAAAACAGCACCCACGGCAATCATCACGCCATGCTTGAGGTACGGCTTCAGGCGCGACATGAACAGTTCCTGCTTCGGTGCGCCCAAGGCAATCCAGATAATATCCGCCTCGGAGGCATCGATGCGCCGTGCTATGTCTGCGTAGTCGAAGTCTTCAACTTTGCGGAACGGAAGTTCATAGAACGTCATTGTCTCCACATCAGGGTTCCACTCCCTGATGGTGCCCTGTAGTCCGGCAAGCGTTGCTTCAGATGTCCCCATGAACATCATACGGTATTTTCCGGAGCTTACTATATCCTTGAATATCTCTGCCCCGTAGTATTGCCCGCACCTTATGCCGTATATCCAACGCAAATAGAGAGGCACATAACTGCTGTCGCAGATGGCAAACATACCACCATTCACCGCCCGCCTGTAAGCGGCATCGCGGTTTACTATGTTTAGCACCACGCCATCGGCTACGCAGATGTAATCCGCTTCGCCACGGCGTACCGCACGTTCAATAGCACGGTGCACTTCGCCGCGGTCCATCTCATAACGTATATTGAAATATTCATTCATAAACTTTCCTCATGGTTATTACTTCATACAAGAACGTAAGACATCACACATCCTTTCCTCGAAACGCTCCATCGTGAACCGTTCATTGAACATCCGTCGTCCCTCTTCGCCCATAGTTCGGCGTAGCGGCTCGTCGCTTATCAGCCTTTCTAAGGCAGTGGCAAGAGCAGCGGCATTGCGCGTCTCCACAACTAATCCGTTTCGTTCGTCCTCCACTTCGTCCCGTATGCCACCCTCGCCGGTTGAAACAACGGGCAGACCATATTCCATTGCTTCAAGAACCACCAGCGGCAGACATTCGTCGAAAGAAGGGAACACAAATATATCGGCGTGCTTGAAATACACCTCTTTCTCTTTGCCATATTTACAGCCGTGGTACACGGCAATGCCATCCAGTCCTCTTTTCCCTGCCTCCATGCGGAATGTCTCAGCATCCATGTCACGTGTTTCACTGCCTACGAAGTCGCATACAAACGCAAGTCCTTCATCCTTCAATATCTTCAAAGCATCGAGCAATGTCAATACGCCCTTATCCCTCAACAAATTTGAAAGGAACAACAGACGAGGCACCTCGTTGGGTATATGTCTTGGTGCGGAGTCCGCTTCAGGCGTGATGCCGTTGGGGCAGACTACGACATCTTTACGTCGCACGATCCGTTCAACGTCGGGAAACAGATACCACGACAATAATATCACCTTGGTGCCTTTGTACACCAACCTAAGCAACTGTCGCGACAACGGCCTGTCAACATCTCGGCTCATTCCCTTATTATGCTGGTGAATAACGATCCTGTTTCTGAATAGTTTGCAAAGCAACACAAACGGCGCGTCTTTCAGGAATCCAACGCCGTGGCAAGTGATGGCAAGATAACATAGGTCGTAGCGATGTGTCAGCAGCAACCAAATTGTCCGAAGATAAGACACGACAAACCGCACCGCTTTCCTTGACATCAGCATCTTCGACAGACTGCCCACTTCTTCCATCTTTCTTGAAGTGGAGAGGTTTACCCAGTCCATCGTGAACGCCTCATTCAGCTTGCGGCTCTCCTTCATGCTCCGGCTCACCATGCTTGACCCATGTACCGGCGGCGGCAGTGGCGCAACCATCAGTATTCGCGGCTTACTATGTCTTTCCATTGATGTCATTTCCCTGCAAATATCCGATTTTTTACCCACGCTGCTGCGTATGACGACAAAAACACCGCAGGTACCACGGTGATAAATGTCAGAGCAAACAATGTCTTCCCACAGAAAACATGCTCTGCGAAGAAAGGGTAATAGAATGCATCGAACATATAACTGACCAAATACATATCCAATGACAATATCGACACGCTCTTCAGCGACTTCTTGAGTTTATCAGACCTGACATCCATCTTGTAAAACATCAGGAATACGAGGACTGTCAGCGGGACAACAACGATACCACATGGTCCGCCTATGATGTGCAGCATCGTGTGGTGACGAACGAACAGCGCATTGAAGAGCGGATTAACAAGACAGAGCAACAAAATACCCCCCCCAGTTAGCTTTCTGTCGACTACAGGTTGATATTCGCGAACGTAACATCCCAAGAAGAAATATAGCAAAGGATAAGCAGCCGTTCTCCAATAACCCGGAGACAGATACATCCCGTAGCGGTTCGTGAAGTCCGGCAAGGCTGCCATTACAAACAGTGTGGCTATCAGCAATAGCTTGTTTCGCTTACTGTCAATGCCATGCCATAGGAAATTAAGAAATGGTGTGAGCAGGAACAGCCCTATCCACATCTCAATGTACCAACCATAAGGGATAGCGGAAAAGTCTGTTATCTTCATTGCCCACTGCCACCACGAGAGTTCTTTGTCAAGATAGTATTTTCTGAACGCGACGGTCAGCACCGAGAATAGCAGATAAGAAACCAAAACTCTTATTCCGCCTTTGTAGTACGGTTTGCTCGGTTTTTTGTTGATATTGAGATAGCCAGACAACATCATGAACAGGCAGACATTTGTCAGAGACAGTGTCTGCCCCATTCCAAGAGCGAACATCTCCGCTCCTGAAAATTCCGTTCGGTTAAACGAAGTGTGCAGGAAGAAATGTCCTCCTACAACAAATGTGATGGCAAGCGTGCGGACTATGTCTAATCCTGCACTACGTGATTGGTCGTTTGTCATTCTTTTACGGTCGTTCATATTTTTGTGTTCATCTCATCTTTTACGCAGAAGTTTATGTCGACTTTCACAACAGGCTTACCTTTCATCTTGAAGGCACCGGCATAATGTTTCCGTGCCATAACATTGTGGGTTTTATTCTGATGCGCAAGCT
>CAVJTV010000069.1:0-11595 GCA_963652435.1 Desulfovibrionaceae bacterium
TCATGTAAATTGCATGAGGGTTTTGATCGGCGTTTTTTCCTTCATGTAAATTGCATGAGGGTTTTGATCGGCGTTTTTTCCTTCATGTAAATTGCATGAGGGTTTTGATCGGCGTTTTTTCCTTCATGTAAATTGCAGGAGCGTTTTGCACGGTGTTTTTTCTTTCATGCAAATTGCAGGAGCGTTTTGCACGGTGTTTTTTCTTTCATGCAAATTGCAAGAGCGTTTTGCACGGTGTTTTTTCTTTCATGCAAATTGCAAGAGCGTTTCGAACGGGTTGCCCCCACACGGGGCAGCCCGTTTTTATGACATCCTTGCCGTAATTTTTTCATCCCTTTCTTCGGGGTGTTTGTCAATCGCTTGTGCGAGAAGTGCTATATTTGCCGCCCGTGAAGAATAGCCTATACATATTATTATTACTGACAATTTGTTGTGCGACTGCCCAGGCGCAGCGCGGGGTTAGTCGGTCGGAGCAAAGAGGCGGCGGAGGCGGGCGTGGCGGCTTCTCGCTGTCAAGTCTGTCGTCTTCGCGAAAGGAGATACCGGACAGCTTGCTGGTTGTAGATAGTGCCGCATTGAAATCCAAACGCATCACAGCCTACCGGCTTACGCAGCACCTTGGCGAGCCGTACGTTGCGCCGCTTGACACCGATAGACTGAACTTCGGCAATTCAACGCTGGTCGAAGCGCAGTCTCTTGCCATTGGCTACACTTCCAACTTGGGTTCACCTGCACAAAGCAAGATATTCTCCGAACGGGGGGAGGCGCGCGACTTTATCTTTGCCGATGCCTACGACCACTCCATCGCAACGCCGGAGAATGCATATTTCTACGACACGAAAGTGCCTTATACGAATATCATGTACACCACGGCAGGCGGTAGCACAAACAAGGAAGAGCGGCTGAAGGGAACGATGACGCTGAACTTCGGCAAGAAGATCAATGTGGGAGGCGAGCTCGATTACGTTTACAGTCGCGGGCATTACAAGAACAACGGAAACAAACTGTTGAGCTATCGTTTCTTTGGCAACTACCGCACCGACCGTTACGAGCTGTTTGCCTCGTTTGGAAACTTCAATTTCGTGAACTACGAAAACGGCGGGCTGGCGAACGACTCGACAATCAACGAGCCGGACAAATACTTCCCCGAAGGGCGTCCGTCGGACACCAAGTCGTATGACGTCCGTTATCTGACAAACGCGTGGAACCGTGTGCGCGGCAAACGCTATTTCCTCACCCACCGCTATAACCTCGGCTTTACCCGCGAGACAGAGGAGACCGACGAAGAAGGTTACCCGAAGGAGATATTTATCCCCGTCTCGAGCATTATCCATACGATAGACTATGAAGACAACCGCCGTCATTTCATATCAGACAACACTGCGCTGATGGACTCTTCGTATGTCGTCGAGCGTGACGGGACGCGTTTCGCACGCATATATGGATTGGGTACGGAGCTCGACGACCAGACATCGGCATGGAACCTGAAGAACACCGTAGGGCTTTCGCTCAGGGAAGGTTTCCAGGATTGGGTGAAGTTCGGCTTGACGGCTTTCATACGGATGGAGAAGCGCAGGTTTAAGCTCGATCCGAGGATCGAAGGCGTCGACTATGGCGAGTATGGGCGAGGTCTCGGCTTCTCCGTTGAGAACGTAAACCTGAGAAACATTTCGTCGGCAGACATATATGATGAGTTCTCCACATATCTCGGTGCAGAGCTGTCGAAACGCACAGGCAGCGTGCTGACGTATAATGCGCGCGGTGAATTGTGTCTGTTGGGAAGCGATGTGGGCGAGTTTCGTGCGACGGGTGACCTTGAGACGCGTTTCCGTCTGTTCGGAAAGGATGCCGTCGTCAAGGCAGATGCTTATATAAAGAATGTGACGCCGGCTTTCTACCTGCGTCATAACCACTCCCGTTATTTCTGGTGGGATAATCCGGATCTGAACATGATGCAACAGATCTATGCCGGCGGCGAGGTGCATCTGGAATCTTCGAAGACGACACTGAAGGCTGGCGTGGAAAGCATACAGAACTATATCTACTTCTCCAAAGACGGCTTCCCCGTTCAGCATGGCAGCAACCTGCAGGTGATCAACGCACGCTTAAAGCAGGATATCCGTTACCGCGCTTTCGGATGGGAAACGGAGGCTTGCTGGCAACTGAGCAGCGACAAGAGTGTGCTCCCGCTTCCTTCGCTAAGCGTCTACTCGAACATGTATTTGGCGGTTAAGCCGGTGAAAGTGCTGACTGTGCAAATCGGCGCGGACGTGCATTACAACACGGCTTATTACGCTCCGTACTACGAACCGGCAACACAGCAGTTTCAGATTCAAGACGAAGTGAAGGTGGGTGGCTATCCTTTGGTAAATGCCTACGTGAACTTCCACGTAAAGCAAGCCCGTTTCTTTATTATGGCGTATAACCTGAGCAGCAAGTTTGCCCATCCAGATTACTTCTCTTTGGCGCATTACCCGCTGAATCCGATGGTTTTGAAAATGGGCATAGCTGTTACGTTCAACAACTAATCCCCCCCGCAGGTTATGAAATCGAGAAAACTGCTCGTCGTTTACGTGTTCCTACTTGTATGTGTGCTGGCGGCAATGGTTGGTTTGTGGTCGTATATAAACGGTTTCACTGCCCCGAGGGATTATGCGGAGATACGGAAAGAGGGTGTCCTCCGGTTGGTCACCGAATATAACCAGTCGGGCTACCATATTTCCGGCGATACGATTGAAGGCTTTCAATACGAATTGAGCCGGGCAATCGCTGCCGTCTCCGGATTGGAAGTGCAGATACAGCTGGAGATGAGTTTGGCGGAGAGCTTCGATATGCTGCGCGACAAACGCTGCGATGTCATTGCCCGCAATATCCCTATCACAAGCGAGATAAGAGAAGACTTTCTGTTTACCGAACCTATTGTTTTTGACAAGCAGGTGTTGGTGCAACGTACCGAAGAAGCCAACAACGGCATCCCGCCTATCCGTAATCAGATCGACTTGGCACAAAAGACGCTATACATACCCAAGAACTCCCCTGCCCTGCTTCGCCTGCGTAACCTGGCGCACGAGATTGGCGACACTATCCATGTGAGGGAAGACGAGCGTTATTCAGACGAACAGCTGGTCATTATGGTTGCGAGAGGAGACATCGACTATGCCGTGTGCGACCAGCAGACCGCCCGTCTTTCGAAAGAGCGTTTGCCGGAGATAGACATAAATACGGATATCAGCTTCACCCAGCTTCAGTCGTGGGCTGTGCGAAAAGACTCCCCTGCGCTATGCGACAGTCTGAACAGTTGGTTTTCGCAAATCAAGAATAATGGCACATACGACAAGATATACGAACGCTATTACGGCAAGAAATGAAGCATATTGTCACGGTTTGATAAATAATGCTTACCTTTCGGGACTTTTAGAAACACAAGATGAGATTCGACGAACTGGATTTGGAAGAGGCTGTATTGGATGGCCTCGATGCGATGAACTTTCAGGAGACAACCCCCGTGCAGGAGTTGACGATTCCTATAATTTTAGAGGGAAAAGATATTATTGCTTGTGCACAGACCGGCACAGGCAAGACGGCAGCCTACGTGTTGCCGCTTATCAACGAACTGAGCAAGGGCGGTTTTCCGGAGGATGCCGTCAATGCCGTCATCATGGCACCAACCCGCGAGTTGGCACAGCAGATAGACCAGCAGATAGCAGGGTTTACGTACTTCGTTCCTGTTTCGGCAGTTGCCGTGTATGGCGGGACCGACGGTGTTGTTTGGGAGCAGCAGCGGAGAGGATTGGAAATGGGTGCCGACATAGTCATTGCCACTCCGGGGCGGCTCTTGTCGCATCTTAAATTGGGGACAGTGGACCTTTCGAAGGTCTCTTATTTCGTGCTCGACGAAGCCGACCGTATGCTGGATATGGGGTTCTACGACGACATCATGCAGGTGTTCCGGCAGCTACCCTCCACGTGTCAGGTCATTATGTTCTCGGCTACCATGCCGCCTAAAATAAGGGAGCTTGCCAAAGCCATACTGAAAAACCCCGAAGAGGTGAAGATTGCCATCTCGCGCCCTCCGGAGACGATTATGCAAACGGCTTATATCTGCTACGATTACCAAAAGCTGAAGATACTGGAAGACCTTTTTGGGCAGAGCCGTCCGCAGCGTGTGATTATCTTTTCTTCCTCGAAGATGAAAGTGAAGGAGCTTGCCGCTTCGCTCAGCAAGATGAAGTTCAACGTTGCAGCCATGCACTCCGACCTGGAGCAATCGCAGCGCGAGGAGGTGATGAAAGAATTTAAGAATGGGCATGTCGACATACTTGTTGCCACCGATGTGGTTGCCCGTGGCATCGACATCAACGACATCAAGCTGGTGGTCAACTTCGACATACCTCACAATTCGGAAGATTACGTGCACCGCATCGGGCGTACTGCCCGCGGGACCGACGGCAAGGGATTGGCAATTACGTTTATCGGCGAAGATGAGCAAGCCGGCTTCAAGCGTATCGAAGACTTCCTCGGGAAGGAGATATACAAGATTCCCGTCGACCCGAAGTTTGGCGAAGCCCCGCTATATGAACCAAAGAGACGCAGGAGTGTGCAGCATCGCCGCAAAAAAAGATAACGATGAGTGTGAAGAGACAAATAGCAGGTTACGTTATGCTGGTGGCAAGTGTCATCATGCTGCTTTCGGTGGTGATGCCGCATCATCATCACAGCGACGGTATGCCTTGCTATAAGGCTCCGACCGAGCATATCCATCACAGTGCAGAGTCGCACGATTGCGGCTGCAACGGGCATAACCTTGCCATCTTCACTTCTATCCTGTCGCAGGCGACGGACGCAGACGCAAGCCACCTGTTCATCCCTCTGCATGTTCTGTATGACTACCTGAACCATATCGTTCCGATGGCATACGAGCAATCGTTTGACCGCGAACGAGCCTTCTACATCGAGTCGCTTCACGACACTTGGATAGCGAGTGTCGGCGGACTTCGCGCCCCTCCAAAGTTGTAAGATTGCGCGGCTGACATCAGTCCGCCAAAAAGCCCCCGAAAAACCGAGGTTCGAACCTTTTGGGCAAAAGGTTCGAACCTTTCGGGTAAAAGGTTCGAACCTCTCGAAAAAAGGGGTCGAACAGCTCGGGCAAAACGACCGAACGTTTCGCCCGGACATAAACAAATTCATTCATACTTATAACTGTAAGAAAACAATGAGAAAGATATATCTGATGTGGGTCATGTGTGCCTACATATTCACAGGTTGTGGCGGCGGAGAAGCTACGCATCACGACCATGAACACGAACACGAGGAGCACGAACACGAAGAGGCGCATCACCATGAGCACGAGGGTGCGCATGTCAACGAAATCATCTTTAAGGAAGAGCAAGCCAAGGCTGTCGGGCTGCGGACAAAGGTTATGACGCCGGCTTCTTTTACTGAAGTCATAAAGGCGAGCGGAAGCATCGTGGCAGCGCAGGGAGAAGAAATGGCAGTTGTGGCAACAGCCCCGGGCATTGTGACGTTCGGCAATGTGAGGTTGGTCGACGGCTCTCCCGTAAAGAAGGGGCAGGCATTGCTAAGTCTGGCATCCGACGCCCTGCCGGAAGGGAACGTGGCGGTGCGGACAAAAGCAGCATACGAAGCTGCACGGAAAGAATACGAGCGTATGCAGCAGCTCGTCGGCGACAAGATTGTCTCGGCGAAAGAGTTTGAAGAGGCAAGAATGAATTATGAGAATGCCAAGACCGCATACGAAGCTGTCGCTGGCAGGGAGACGGCGAGCGGTGTGTCTGTTCTATCGCCGTTAAAAGGCTATTTGAAGGACATACGTGTGAAGGAAGGTGATTATGTCGCAGTGGGGCAGCCATTGATGACCATCACGCAAAACAATCGACTGGTGCTCCGTGCCGAAGTCTCGGAGAAGTATTACCGGTATCTCCCCTCTGTCAGCTCTGCCAACTTCCGCACGCCATACGACGAACAGGTATACAAGCTGTCGGACCTTCACGGGCGGTTGCTTTCGTACGGGAAGGCATCGGGCGACGATTCGTTTTATGTCCCAGTCACCTTCGAGTTCGACAACAAGGGGAACGTTGTCCCTGGTTCTTATGTGGAGGTTTACCTTCTCACCAATCCGATGGAGGGCGTACTCAGTGTTCCCGTCTCCGCCCTCATAGAAGAGCAGGACGTATATTCCGTGTATGTCCGTCTTGATGAAGACGGTTATAGAAAACAGGAAGTGGGATTGGGAGCGAGCAACGGCTGCGAGGTGCAGATCCTGTCCGGACTGAAGCAGGGCGACGAGGTCGTGACCGAGGGTGCATATCAGATAAAGCTCGCCTCCGCTTCCAATGCTATCCCTGCACATACACACCATCACTAACCAAAGGAGAGCTTAAACGTTATGTTGAACAAGATAATATATTACTCGCTGCACAACAGATTGGTTGTCCTGATCTGTGCGTTGCTGCTGATGATAGCGGGGACCTACACGGCGTTTCATACGGACGTGGATGTGTTTCCCGACCTTAATGCTCCGACGGTGGTTATCATGACCGAGGCAAACGGCATGGCGCCCGAGGAGGTGGAACGCCTTGTTACCTTTCCTGTGGAGACGGCAGTGAACGGAGCGATGGATGTACGCCGCGTGCGTTCCTCGTCGACTACCGGCTTCTCGGTGGTATGGGTTGAGTTCGATTGGGGCACGGATATCTATCGTGCCAGGCAGATCGTTTCCGAGAAGCTGGCGATTGTCGGCGAAAGTCTGCCCGAGAACGTGGGGAAACCCACCCTTGGACCGCAGTCTTCCATCTTGGGGGAGATGATGATTATAGGTCTGACGACAAAAGACACCGTCCCACAGGGCGAAGGCATACAGCCGACAACGCAGATGGATCTGCGTACCATTGCCGACTGGACTATCCGTCCGCGCCTGCTTTCGACAGGCGGTGTGGCACAGGTCGCCGTTATCGGCGGGGACATCAAGGAGTATCAGATACTGCTCGACCCTGCACGCATGAAGCACTACGGCGTGAGCCTCGACGAAGTGCTGACGGTATGCCGTGGCATGAACCGTAATGCCAACGGGGGCGTGCTCTATGAATACGACAACGAATATATCATCCGTGGCATCCTTTCCACGTCGAAGGCTGAGGAGATAGCAAGGGGTGTTGTCAAGACTGTCGGCGGCTCGCCCGTCATGCTCGAGGATGTGGCAACGGTGAAGATAGGGAGCAAAAGCCCCAAGCTGGGCACAGCTTCCGAGCGGGGTAAACCTGCCGTGCTCATCACCGTCACCAAACAGCCCGGCACCAGTACCATCGACCTTACGGAGAAGCTCGACGTGATTGTGGCAGACATAGGGAAGAACCTGCCTGCGGATGTAAACGTGTCGACAGACATCTTCCGTCAGAGCCGCTTTATCGACAGCTCGATAAACAACGTGAAGGACAGTCTGCTTGAAGGGAGTATCTTCGTCGTGATTGTGCTCATCCTGTTCCTTATGAATATCCGCACGACGGTGATCTCGCTGGTGGCACTGCCGTTGTCGCTGCTTATCTCCATCCTTACGCTGCACTATATGGGGCTGACTATAAACACCATGTCGCTCGGCGGTATGGCGATTGCCATAGGGTCGCTTGTGGACGATGCCATCGTGGATGTCGAGAATGTGTATAAGAGGATACGTGAGAACCGTGCGCTGCCCGTGGGCGAGAGGCGGCGAGTCTTGGATGTGGTGTATGATGCCTCCCGCGAGGTACGTATGCCTATACTCAACTCCACGCTGATTATCGTGGTGAGCTTCGTGCCGTTGTTTTTCCTCAGCGGAATGGAGGGGCGAATGTTGGTGCCGCTGGGAATAGCCTTTATCGTGGCGTTGTTTGCTTCCACGGTGGTGGCTCTCACGCTGACGCCCGTCCTGTGCAGTTATCTTCTTAGTCGAAAGGAGACGGACAGGGTGGACAAGGAGTCGTGGGTTGCCTTGAAGCTGAAGGAAGTGTATGGCACTGCGCTGCGGGGTGCGCTGGCGCACAAGTCTGCTGTGTTGGGCAGCACCATCGCTCTGTTCGCTGTCTCGCTGGCTATATTCTTCACTCTGGGGCATAGCTTCCTGCCGCCGTTCAACGAGGGGTCGTTCACCATCAATGTAAGTACCCTGCCGGGTATCTCGCTCGACGAGTCGGACAGGATGGGTCGCCGCGCGGAGGAGCTGCTGATGCAGGTTCCGGAGATACAGACCGTGGCGCGGAAGACAGGACGTGCCGAGCTCGACGAGCATGCCCTCGGCGTGAACGTTTCGGAGATAGAGGCACCGTTCCAGTTGAAGGAGCGCAGCCGCGAAGCCGTGATGAACGACGTGCGGAGCAAGCTCTCGACCATCAGCGGAGCCAACATAGAGATAGGTCAGCCCATCTCCCACCGCATCGACGCAATGCTCTCGGGAACGGAAGCCAACATTGCCATCAAGCTGTTCGGCACGGACCTCAGCCGCATGTTCGCGATAGGTGGTGAGATAAAGACAGCCATCAGCGACGTGCCAGGGCTGGTCGACATGAAGGTGGAGCAGCAGATAGAGCGTCCGCAGCTCACCATCACTCCCCGCCGCGAGCTGCTGGCGAAATACGGGATACCGCTGCCGGAGTTCGAGGAGTATGTCGGCGTTATGCTGGGCGGCGAGGTGGTCAGTCAGATCTACGACGACGGGAAGACGTTCGACCTGACGGTGAAGGCCTCCGAAGAGAACCGTGCGACGATGGACGACATACGCAACCTGACGATAGATGCCGCCGGCGGGAAGAAGATACCCCTGAGCTACGTTGCCGAGGTTAAGTCTGCCGCCGGTCCGAACACCATCAACCGCGAGAACGTGCAGCGTAAGCTGGTTGTCAGTGCCAACGTGTCGGAGCGCGACCTGCGCAGCGTTGTGGACGACATAAGGGAGAGGATAGAGAGTTCCGTCCACCTGCCCGAGGGTTACCACGTGGAGTACGGCGGGCAGTTCGAGAGCGAGCAGGCTGCCAGCCGCACCCTGTTACTGACCTCTTTCGCCTCGCTGCTTGTCATATTCCTCTTGCTCTACAACGAATTCAAGAACGCGAAGGAAAGCGGGGTCGTGCTTCTGAACCTGCCGCTGGCTCTGATAGGCGGCGTGCTCATATTGTGGGTGACATCAGGCGAGATCAGCATTCCCGCGATAATAGGATTTATCTCGCTTTTCGGCATAGCCACTCGCAACGGGATGTTGCTGATAAGCCACTACACGCAGCTGCGCGGCGAGGGCTACTCGGCTTTCGACGCAGTTGTGCGGGGTTCTCTCGACCGTCTCAACCCTATCCTCATGACCGCGCTGAGCTCTGCCTTGGCGCTCGTTCCGTTGGCGTTGAACGGCGACCTGCCGGGCAACGAGATACAAAGCCCTATGGCAACCGTGATACTCGGAGGGTTGCTCACGTCGACCTTCCTCAACGGGTTTATCATTCCTATTGTCTACCTTTTAATGAATAAAGAGAAATGAAATCATACATAACTATCGCACTGTTGGCTTCGGCGGTGTTTTCCGCGAGCGGACAGACAGGTATCGACGATGTGCTGCGCCGCGTCGAAGAGGGCAACAAGGAGCTGCAGGCATCCCGCCAGCTCACCACCTCGCAGAAGATCGAGGCGGCGACGGAAAACAACCTCCCCGACCCTACCGTCACCTATTCGCATCTCTACGGCAACAAGGAGGGCATGGGTTTCACCGGCGAGCTTATTGCCTCGCAGTCTTTCAGCTTCCCCACGCTCTACACTGAGAGGGGGAAACTCGCGCGGCAGCGCGGCGAGAGCCTCGAGCAAGGAGGCGAGACGCTTCGCAGGGAGGTGCTGCTGCGGGCTAAGGAGGTGTGCCTCGACCTTGTTATGCTCAACCGCGAAAGGAGCCTCCTGGAAGTGCGCCGCCATAATGCCGAAGAGCTTCAGAGGCTCTACGGACGCCGCCTTGAGGCGGGCGACGCCGGCAGGATAGAGACGAACAAGATTGCCCTCGAGCTTCTCAATGTCCGAAACGAAGCGAGGATGAACGAGGTTGCCCGCGCCGACAAGATGCGCGAGCTGGCAATGCTCTCGGGGGGTACGGAGATTGAATTTACCGACACTGTCTACCCTGAGGTGAACGCCCCCGCGTCGCCCACGGAGCTGGAGCAGGAGATACTCGCTTCCGACAGCCGCCTCTGTGCGCTGCGCAGCGAGCAGAGCGTTGCCCGAAGGCAGATTGCCGTCAGCCGTGCCGCGGGGCTGCCCTCTTTCGAGCTGGGATACCGCATGAACCCCTCTTCGGGCGGCGAGCGTTACAACGGTTTCATCGTCGGCATAAGCATACCACTGTTTTCCAACCGTGGAAAGGTGCGGGCGTCGAAGGCGCAGAGCCTCTACGCCGAGCTTCAGACGGAGAGCATGCAGACCATCGTCGAGAGCGAGCTTTTGCAGCTCTACAACCGTGCCGCCATGCTGAGAACCTCCATCGACGAATACGCCAAGGTGCTGGGGGAACAAGCCGACCTCGAGCTTCTCAACAAAGCCGTCCGTAGCGGGCAGATAAGCATGATAGAATATTTCGCCGACGTGACGACCATCTATCAGAGCATGCAAAACCGTTTGCAGTTGGAGAACGAATACCAAAAAGTCCTGGCGCGGCTCTACAAACACAGGTTGTAGACGGCTTCCGGTTGCCCGGAAACTATCGCGGAGTGCTTTGTAACGATTTCCGTATGCCCGGAAGGTACCACGGAGTGCTCCGTAACGGTTTCCGTATGCCCGGAAAGTACCACGGAGTGCTCCGTAACGGTTTCCGTATGCCCGGAAAGTACCACGGAGTGCTCCGTAACGGTTTCCGTATGCCCGGAAAGTACCACGGAGTGCTTTGTAACGATTTCCGTATGCCCGGAAAGTATTGCGGAGTGCTCCGTATCGGTTTCCGTATGCCCGGAAAGTACCACGGAGTGCTTTGTAACGATTTCCGTATGCCCGGAAAGTATTGCGGAGTGCTCCGTATCGGTTTCCGTATGCCCGGAAAGTACCACGGAGTGCTTTGTAACGATTTCCGTATGCCCGGAAAGTATTGCGGAGTGCTCCGTATCGGTTTCCGTATGCCCGGAAAGTACCACGGAGTGCTTTGTAACGATTTCCGTATGCCCGGAAAGTATTGCGGAGTGCTCCGTATCGGTTTCCGTATGCCCGGAAAGTACCACGGAGTGCTTTGTAACGATTTCCGTATGCCCGGAAAGTATTGCGGAGTGCTCCGTATCGGTTTCCGTATGCCCGGAAAGTACCACGGAGTGCTTTGTAACGATTTCCGTATGCCCGGAAAGTATTGCGGAGTGCTCCGTATCGGTTTCCGTATGCCCGGAAAGTACCACGGAGTGCTTTGTAACGATTTCCGTATGCCCGGAAAGTATTGCGGAGTGCTCCGTATCGGTTTCCGTATGCCCGGAAAGTACCACGGAGTGCTTTGTAACGATTTCCGTATGCCCGGAAGGTATCGCGGAGTGCTCCGTAATGAATATTCAGCACTGAGAAACCATCGCGGAGTGCTCCGTAATGAAAATTCAGCACTGA
>CAVJTV010000070.1:0-6618 GCA_963652435.1 Desulfovibrionaceae bacterium
CATTTACCTCCTATTCGATTTTCAGGCGTAATGAGCATAATAGGCATAATTGGCGCACTTGCCCAAATGTCATCCCGTACCTATTTTGACACACTGTCCTCATACTAAACTCTGAGCTGCGGCAAGGTCTTGTAAGACATATCCTGCCATTACGCGGACTGCGGCAGCTCAGAAACACCGTACAAGACCTTCATGCAGTTTTTGGAATGGCAGGAAATGCTATTTCTAGCCGTTACAAAAGCTGCATGGGCTTAGAAATACCATTTCTAGCCATTACAAAAGCTGCATGAGGTTAGAAATACCATTTCTAGCCATTACAAAAACTGCATGAGGTTAGAAATGCTATTTCTAGCCATTACAAAAGCTGCATGAGTGTCTTGTATGACATATCTTGCCACTACGCAGGCGTGTTTTGCTTAGTCTTTGTCGTTTTGCGAGAAGATGCCGTACCTTTTGATGATGTAGCGGAAGTAGTTTTAAGCCTACACTACTGATACAAGCCTTCGAAGAGCTGGGTGACGTTTGCAGAGAAGAGCTTTACGGAGATTGCCAGCAGGATGATGCCGAAAAACTTTCGGAGAATGTAAATGCCGCCTTTGCCGAGGAGGCGCTCCACCTGTTTGGTCATGCGAACCACAAAATAGACCCACAGCATATTTAGGATAAGGGCAATGACGATGTTTATCTCTGCATACTCGGTGCGAAGGGAGAGGAGCGTTGTGAACGAGCCGGCACCCGCCAGGAGCGGGAACACGAGCGGCACAAGGGTAGCTTCCTTGATAGGTCCCGTGTTCTTGAATATCTCCACATCCAAAATCATTTCCAAGGAAAGGAGGAAGATAACGAAGGAACCTGCCACGGCGAACGACTCGATGTCGACGCGGAAAAGCCTGAGCAGGAAATCGCCAGCATAGAAGAAGGCGAGCATAAGGAGAAACGAAATGACCGTCGCCTTCAGTGCATTCACGTCCTTGCCGCTTTCCTTGAGGTTTATAATGATAGGTATAGAACCGATAATGTCGATAACTGCAAAAAGCACGATAAACGCGCTGGCGATCTGTTGGAAATTAAGCTCAGAAAACATACTGGGAAACCCTCTTCTTAAATTTTTCGTGAAGGTACGACTTTCCGGCGATAAGGAGTACCTTTGGCACCGGTATTAACAGAAGGGCTATGGGCATAGTTATAGGAATTGACGTAGGTGGGAGCACGACGAAGATTGTCGGCTTGGATGGAGCGGACATCAAGAGCCCCATGTTCGTGAGGGCAACCGATCCGGTGACATCTCTGTTCGGTGCTTTCGGAAGGTATCTTTACGAAGGCGGCATTGCGCTCGAGAGCGTTGAGAAGGTAATGCTTACGGGCGTGGGCAGCGCGTATATCAACCAGCCGCTGTACGGATTGCCGACAGCGAAGACCGACGAGTTTCTTGCCAACGGGTTAGGGGCGCAATACATGACGCGGCTCGACAAGCTGATTGTCGTAAGCATGGGGACGGGCACCTCGTTCGTCAAAGTCGACGGCAAGCAGATAGAACACATCGGCGGCATAGGCGTTGGCGGCGGCACGGTGCAGGGACTGTCGCGCCTGCTGCTGAAGACGCAGGATTTTCACCAGATTGTCGACCTTGCCTTGAAAGGCGACATCACAAACGTCAATCTCCAGATACGCGACATCTGCAACATTGCCCTTCCGGGCTTGCCGCTCGACGCCACAGCCGCTACGTTCGGAAAGGCGGAAACGAACGCCTCGCCCGAAGACGTTGCTGCCGGTATCATATATATGGTGCTTCAGTGCATCGGGCAGGCAGTGATCCTTGCGGCACTCAACAGCGACATCCACGACTACGTGCTGATCGGCAACCTCACCAAGCTCCCGCAGTGCAAAACCGTCTTTTCCCGCATTGAAAACATGTACGGCGGCACTTTCCACATACCCGACTACGCAGAATATCGCACGGCTATCGGCGCGGCACTCGCGTACACAAACAAAAGAGACTACCTGTCGGTGGAATAAAATCAGAAAAGCACTTCACTTCCTTCGCCGTAGGTCCAGCGAAACAAGAGAAGCACTTTTCTAAAATTGTTTCCCAAGAAATGAGACGCCGCGAGGCGGCATCGAGGGCTATCCTATCATTTGGATGCTGCGTTTGATGAAGCGGCTGAGTGCCTCGCCTTTCAGCATGCCGCTCCCGAGAAGGGCAAGGTCGATAAGCTGTCCGACCATATTGTCTGTGGCAGCATATTCCGACAAAATGGCATTGCGCTGCGACACGAGTTCATCAATCTTATGGTTCGTGTTCGTCATGTCCTCCTTTTCCTCGGCGGTAATTTCCTCTTCCTTCTTTTTGCCCTGTGCCTCGCGAAGGTCTGCCTGGCGCGTCTTCCAGCCCTTCAGATCAGCCAAAACGGGTTTCAGCTTCTCGCCGCAGCTCTCTTCCTCGCCCGAAAGCACCTTCTTGACAAGCGCGTGGTCGGTGTTGAGCACAAGGTTGTAGCTGTCCGGCATCTCGCCGTAGAACGACATCCCTGGTTGCATGGCAGACATCTCGCGCATACGGCGCATGTACTCGCTTTGTGTCAACATGACAGGGTTGGCAGTCTCGCCCAAAGCCTCGAAGGTGACGATGAACTCCGCCTTCTCGATTTTCGGCAGCCTGCTGCGGAACATCTCCTGCAAGGCGTTCCTTTGGTCTTCGTCGAGCGTCACCTTGGCGGCGTTGTCTTTCGGAATGAGATTGTCGACGGTGTCGCTGTCGACACGCACGAAACGCGTCTTCTCAAGCTTCTGCTCCAGCTGACCGATGGCATGAACGTCGAGCTGACCGTCCATAATCAGCACGTTGTAAGCCTTGTCTTTCGCAGCCTGGATGTAGCTGTACTGGTCGTTCGCGTTAGTGGCATAGAGATAGACGCGGCTGCCTTCCTTGTCGGTCTGATTGCTTTCGACAAGCGTCTTGTATTCCTCGAGGGTGTAATACTTGCCGTCCACGTCCTTCAGGAGGGCGAACTTGGCAGCGCGGTCGTAGAACTTCTCGTCGCTAAGCATACCGTATTGTATGAACAGCTTGAGGCTGTCCCACTTCTCCTCGAACTGCTTGCGGTCGCTTTTGAAGATTTCCTCCAAGCGGTCTGCCACCTTCTTGGTGATATGATTGGATATTTTCTTCACGTTCTGGTCGCTTTGCAGGTAAGACCGCGAGACGTTGAGTGGGATGTCCGGCGAATCGATCACACCGTGCAGCAAGGTGAGAAATTCGGGGACGATGCCCTCCACGGAGTCTGTCACGAACACCTGGTTGCAGTAGAGCTGTATCTTGTTTCGTTGCAAATCGATGTTGCTCTTGATACGCGGGAAGTAGAGTATACCCGTCAGGTGGAACGGATAGTCCACGTTCAGATGTATCCAGAAAAGCGGCTCTTCCGCCATTGGATAGAGGTCGCGATAGAACTTCTTATAGTCCTCGTCGGTCAAGTCTGCAGGCTTGCGTACCCATGCCGGCGTAACGTCGTTGACAACGTTGTCTTCGTCGGTGTCGACATACTTGCCATCTTTCCATTCCTGCTTCTTACCAAAGACAATGGGGACGGGGAGGAAGCGGCAGTATTTCGTCAGCAAGCCGCTGATCTTGCCTTTCTCGAGGAAATCTTTGTTCTCGTCGTCGATGTAGAGGATAATGTCCGTGCCTCGGTCGGCTTTCTCGGTCTCTTCCAGCGAATATTCCGGCGTACCGTCGCAGCTCCACTTCATGGGGACGGCTCCTTCCTTATAAGAGCGTGTAACGATCTCCACCTTCTTCGAAACCATAAACGAAGAATAGAAGCCCAGCCCGAAATGCCCGATGATGGCTGCCGCGTCGTTCTTGTATTTCTCCACAAACTCTTCTGCGCCGGAGAAAGCTATCTGGTTGATGTATTTGTCAATCTCTTCGGCAGTCATGCCGATACCACGGTCGGAAATCGTGATGGTCTTGTCGTCGAAACTTACCCGGACCGACAAATCGCCCAGTTCGCCCTTGAACTCGCCCACCGACGACAGAGTCTTCAGCTTCTGCGTCGCGTCTACAGCGTTCGACACCAACTCACGAAGGAAAATCTCGTGGTCGCTATACAAAAACTTCTTGATGATAGGGAAGATGTTCTCACTCGTAACACCTATGTTTCCTTGTTTTGCCATTTTGCTTTACGTTTTAATGTTGTTATACTTTTTCTTTCGACAAGACAATCTTCTGCCCGTCCTTGTCGACGTCGGCAACAATCCTGTCGCCTGCTTCAACGGATGCATGAATAATCATTTCTGCCAATTCGTCTTCTATATATTTTTGGACGGCGCGCTTCAGAGGACGTGCGCCAAACTGTACGTCGTAGCCCTTCGTGGCAATAAAATCTTTCGCCTCGTCAGTAACAAATAGTTCGTAACCCAGCGTGCGGACACGTCCGAAGAGTTCTCCTAATTCTATGTCGATAATCTTCAGTATTGCCTCCTTGTCAAGCTGGTCGAACATGATAATGTCGTCGATACGGTTGAGAAACTCCGGTGCGAACGCCTTGTTCAATGCCTTTTGAATAACGCCACGCGAGAAGTCCTTGTCCACGTCTCCGGCAGTCTGCGAGCTGAACCCTACGCCCCGCCCGAAGTCTTTCAGCTGTCGTGTCCCTACGTTGGAGGTCATTATCAGCACAGTGTTCTTGAAGTCTACCTGCCGTCCAAGACTGTCCGTCAGCCGACCTTCGTCAAGCACCTGCAAGAGAAGATTGAACACATCAGGGTGCGCCTTCTCTATCTCGTCGAGCAATATGACGGAGTAGGGTTTACGGCGCACTTTCTCTGTCAGCTGCCCGCCTTCTTCGTAGCCCACATATCCCGGAGGCGCACCGATAAGGCGCGACACGGCAAACTTCTCGAGATACTCGCTCATGTCGACACGAATCAACGCATCTGCAGAGTCGAACATATATTCAGCCAGTTTCTTGGCGAGATGAGTCTTCCCGACACCTGTCGGACCAAGAAACATGAACGTCCCGATCGGTTTGTTCGGATCTTTCAGCCCGACACGGTTACGCCGGATGGCTTTCACTATCTTTTCGACGGCATCGTCTTGACCGACCACCTGCTTTTTCAGATTGTCCGTCATCTCGAGAAGTTTCATATTCTCCGCCTTGGCAATACGCTGAACCGGTATGCCGGACATCATGGCTACCACCTCGGCAACTTTGTCTTCATCCACCACTTCGCGGTGCTCCTGCAAATCATGCTCCCACGCTGCTTTTGCCGTATCCAGTAGCATAAGGTACTGACGCTCCTTATCGCGAAAACTTGCTGCCAGCTCGAAGTTCTGAGACCTCACCGCAGCCTGCTTTTCTGCCTTCACGTCCTCTATCCTTGCTTCCAGCTCTTCAATGGCTTTCGGAACGGTGATATTGGACACATGCACACGCGAACCAGCCTCGTCCAAAGCGTCGATGGCTTTGTCGGGGAAGTTTCGGTCGTTGATATAACGCCCTGTCAGCTTCACGCAGGTCTCGAGAGCACCGTCGGTGTACGTTACATTGTGATGTTCCTCGTAACGCGGCTTGATATTCTTCAATATCTGAAGAGTCTCTTCTTCCGTTGTCGGGTCGACAATCACCTTTTGGAAACGGCGTTCCAATGCGCCGTCTTTTTCAACGCTCTTGCGATATTCGTCCAACGTCGTAGCTCCGATACATTGTATCTCGCCACGTGCCAATGCCGGTTTCAACATATTTGCCGCATCCATAGAGCCGGAAGCCGAGCCTGCCCCCACAATCGTGTGAATCTCGTCGATAAACAGAATGATATTCGGATTTTTCGAAAGCTCGTTCAAGATTGCCTTGATACGTTCTTCAAATTGTCCGCGATATTTTGTTCCGGCAACCACAGAAGCCATGTCCAGATTTATCACACGTTTGTCGAACAGTATATGCGATACTTTCCGCTGGACGATACGAAGGGCAAGACCTTCCACGATGGCAGACTTGCCCACACCCGGCTCACCGATCAACACAGGATTGTTTTTCTTACGTCGGCTTAGTATCTGCACAAGACGTTCTATTTCTTTCTCACGACCGACAATCGGATCTAACATATTCTCTGCCGCAGCACGCGTCATATCCGTCCCGAAATTGTCGAGCACAGGCGTGTCGTTCGAAGACTTCGGCTGTGTGACATTTGTCTTAGATGATGAGCGGGCAGAGTCTCTGCGTGAAGAGAAAAGGTCGTCGTCGTTTTCTTCCTCCTCGTTCGTATAACCATCCTCTATGTAGTCCGTCTCTTTCAAATGTTCTGCATTCTCTTCAACCAAACGTCTTTTTACATCACCATATGTCACACCGGCTTCGTCGAGCACTCTGGCCACCACGTTCATCTGTTCCCTCAGAATGGCAAGCAGCAGATGCTCCGTGCCGGTTTCCTCCGCCTTAAGCGAACGGGATTCCAACATGCTCATCCGCAAAACGCGTTCGGTAGTTTTACTTACCGCGATATTCTGCAGGTCAGAATCCTCTGTCTCGAATGTGTTTCTGATTTCCTTTTCAATCTTCATCCTTATATCTAATATGTCGACATGCAAATCATACAATAGTTGCACAGCTTTGCCTC
>CAVJTV010000070.1:6628-11333 GCA_963652435.1 Desulfovibrionaceae bacterium
TCACGGACAATTCCAAGCATTAAGTGTTCCGGTCCGATATAACTGTTTTGAAGCCTTGACGCTTCTTCGCGGCTATATTCTATAACGTCGATAAGTCTCTTCGAATAATTATTCTTCATACCATATTATATAATGTACTTCAAACGCAAAGGTAATAAACTCCCCGCACATCAAACAAAATCCATGCCATTCTTCATTTCTCTCTATCGTCGCTAAAAGACAGGCAATGCAGCACCTTTCTGTCTTGTGCTGGAATGGATTATAAAAATTCAATGCGAAACTTTCGTGATAAGAGGAAAAGCCTTACCTTAGCGAGCCTTTTTGAGGGTGTGATATTGTAATTAATATAGGATTAAATGATTGATCAAGACAGAATTATTAAGATTAACATTGAGGATGAGATGAGAACGGCATACATTGACTATTCAATGTCTGTGATTGTTTCGCGTGCTCTTCCTGATGTTAGGGATGGCTTCAAACCTGTTCATCGCCGTATTTTGTTTGGGATGAACGAGCTGGGGAATACATCCGATAAACCTTATAAGAAATCTGCGAGAATTGTCGGTGAAGTTTTAGGAAAATATCATCCGCATGGCGATTCGTCTGTTTACTACGCGATGGTGCGTATGGCACAGACTTGGTCGATGCGTTATACGTTGGTCGACGGGCAAGGTAACTTCGGTTCGGTGGACGGTGACAGCCCTGCTGCCATGCGTTATACGGAGGCAAGGCTGAGCAAACTTGCCGAGGAAATGCTTCGCGACATAGATAAGGACACCGTAGATTTCCAGTTAAATTTCGATGATACGCTGAAAGAGCCGACAGTGTTGCCGACACGTATTCCCAACCTGCTGGTGAACGGTGCTTCCGGTATTGCTGTCGGTATGGCAACGAATATGCCGACGCACAATCTGGCAGAAGTGCTCAACGGATGTATCGCTTATATCGATGCTCGCGGAGATATCGACGTTGAAGGGTTGATGCGGTATATCAAAGCTCCGGACTTTCCGACAGGTGCGACGATCTACGGATATGCTGGCGTGAAAGAGGCTTTCGAGACGGGTAGGGGACGGATTGTCCTTCGCGGTAAGGCGGATATCGAAGTGGAGAACAACCACGAGAAGATTGTCATCACCGAAATCCCATACCTTGTCAACAAGGCAGAGCTGATCAAATCTATTGCCGATTTGGTAAACGAGAAGCGTATCGACGGTATTTCCAATGTGAACGACGAGAGCGACCGCAGTGGTATGCGTATCGTTGTCGATGTGAAACGGGATGCCAACTCGGGTGTCGTGTTGAACAAATTGTATAAGCTGACAGCTTTGCAATCGTCTTTCAGCGTAAACAATATTGCTTTGGTAAACGGTCGTCCGAAGCTGTTGAATCTAAAGGATCTGATAAAGGCATTTATCGACCATCGCCACGAGGTGGTTCTTCGCCGCACACGTTTCGAGCTGAAGAAAGCGGAAGAGAGAGCGCATATACTGGAAGGATTGATCATTGCTTCGGACAATATCGACGAGGTGATCGCTATCATAAGAGCTTCGAAAAGCCCGGATGAAGCGCGGGAACGTTTGATGGAACGTTTCTCACTATCCGACGCGCAGTCGCGGGCTATCGTTGAGATGCGGCTTCGTCAGCTGACAGGATTAGAGCAGGACAAATTGCGTGCAGAATACGAAGAGATAGAGAAGTTGATTGCCCGCTTGAAGGAAATTCTTTCGAACGATGATGTCTGCATGGATGTAATCAAGAGCGAGCTGGAAGAGATAAAAGAGAAATACGGCGACGAGCGCAAGACCGACATCGTATACGCTTCGGAAGAGCTTAATCCGGAAGATTTCTACGCAGACGATGAGATGATCATCACCATTTCCCACATGGGATATATCAAACGTACGCCTCTGAGCGAGTTTCGCGCACAAGGACGAGGCGGCGTAGGAGCGAAAGGTTCGGAAACGCGCGACGAGGACTTCGTGGAATATATCTATCCGGCATCCATGCACGCGACATTGCTGATCTTTACGGCAAAGGGCAGATGCTATTGGCTCAAAGTGTATGAAATACCGGAAGGTGCCAAGAACGCGAAGGGCAGAGCCATTCAGAACCTGCTCAATATCGAGCCGGACGATAAGGTGAATGCCTTTATCCGCGTAAAGAAGTTGCAGACGGATACCGAATTTGTCAATTCGCACTATCTGCTGTTCTGCACCAAGAAGGGTGTTATCAAGAAAACGTTGCTCGAGGCTTATTCGCGTCCGCGACAGAATGGCGTAAATGCCATCACGCTGCGTCCGGGAGACGGATTGATCGATGTCTGTCTGACAGACGGCAACAACGAGGTGCTGATAGCAAACCGCAACGGGCGTGCGATACGTTTCCATGAGAGTGCAGTCCGCGATATGGGGCGCACGGCATCGGGTGTAAGAAGTATGACGCTCGACAACGACCCCAACGACGAAGTGATAGGTATGGTATGTATCAAGGACAAGGATGCAGAGACTGTCCTGGTTGTTTCCGAGCAAGGTTATGGGAAACGTTCGGTGATCGATGATTACCGCATTACGAACCGTGGCGGTAAGGGTGTCAAGACGATAAACATCACGGAAAAGACAGGTAAGCTCGTTGCCATCAAGAATGTCACGGAAGACAATGATATAATGATCATCAACAAGTCCGGCATCACGATACGTCTGAAGGTGGCAGATCTTAACGTCATCGGACGTGCAACGCAGGGTGTACGACTTATCAATCTCGAGAAACGCAACGACGAAATAGCTTCGGTATGTAAGGTCCTCTCCGATCAGGAAGAGCAGGAAGCGATGACGGAAGGCACTGCCGACGCAGAAGAACCGACAAATGAATAACTAAACAAATAGGTATATTAATCTCAAATTACTATCACAATGAAACGATTATTGTTTACAATTGCGCTGTGTATTGTTGCATCTTCAGCCGCTTTCGCTCAGAAGAAAGTCGTTAAAGAGGCACAGAGTATTGCAAAGGGAGACAAGGCAGACTTCACCGAAGCAAGAGCCTTGATTAAGCAAGCTTTGGAAAATTCGGAAACAAAGAACACTGCCGAGGCATGGTATGTCGCAGGTTTTATCGAAGACCAGCAGTTCAGCATGGAGAGGACAAAGCAGATTTTGGGTCAGCAGCCGAACGAACCGGTTATGTACGATGCCTTGATTGCCATCCTTCCTTATTTCAAGAAGGCTTACGAATTGGATAAGCTGCCTAACGAAAAGGGGAAAATCAAGCCGAAGTATACGAAGGACATCAAGAGCATATTGAGTGCCGACCACGTATACTATTTCAACGGCGGTGCCTACTATTTCGATCAGAAAGACTACAAGAAGGCATACGAATTCTTCAACCAGTATTTGGAAATCTCCGAGATGCCTATGTTTGAAGGGACGCCGACTGCCGCGAAAGACTCTACGTTTATGACGGTGCAGTTCTACGCTGCCGTTGCTGCGACGCAGATGAACGATTCGAAGACTGCCATCGCTGCGTTGAGCCGTGCGAAAGATACCGACTTCCGTCAGAACGATGTTTATCAGTATTTGGCTTACGAATATCAGCAGGCAGGCGACACGGTGAATTTCGTGAGCACACTGGAAGAAGGCTTGAAGAAGTTCCCTGACGAAAACTATTTCCTGATGAGCTTGATCGATACATACGTTCGTTCGAACCAAAACGAGAAGGCAGTCGAATATTTGACTACGGCAATCGCAAAGAACCCGTCGAACGGTCAGCTTTACTACGTGATGGGCGTGGTTTACGAGACAGGTCTTAAGGATTTTGCTTCGGCTGAAGACTACTTCAAGAAAGCGTTGGAGATAAACGCCGAATCGCCGGAGTATCTCTCCAGCTTGGGTCGTATATACTACAACCAGGGCGTAAACAAGCAGGGCGAAGCCAATATGATCAACGATAGCAAGAAGTATCAGGAAGAATTGGCAGTAGCGAAGGATTTGTTTAAGAAGGCTCTTCCGTTTTTCCAGAAAGCTCACGAGCTGAAACCCGATGAGACGGAGTATATGATTGCCTTGAGGGGTATCTATTACAACCTGAACATGGGTCCGGAGCTGGAAGCCATCGAAGCCGAGATGAATAAATAAGAATCGAAAAAATATTGGAAAGATAGCCGTCCCGCACTCGGGGCGGCTGTTTTTTTGTCTCTGTTTTTCCTTATTTCTCTCCCTCAAAACACCTCTTAGAAATCTAAAACCAGCCTTGCAAGGGTGTAAAACGGTTTCCCGACTTCCGGAAATGACCTTGCAAGGGTGTAAAATGGTTTCCCGACTTCCGGAAACGACCTTGCAAGGGTGCAAAGTGGTTTCCCGACTTCCGGAAATGAGTTTGCAAGGGTGCAAAGGGGTTTCCCGACTTCCGGAAATGAGTTTGCAAGGGTGAAAAGCCATTTCTACGAACGTAGAAACCCTTTTGCAAGGGTGAAAAGCCATTTCCACGAACGTAGAAACCGTTTTGCAAGGGTGAAAAGCCATTTCTACGAACGTGGAAACCATTTTGCAACACTGCAAAGCCATTTCTACGAACGTGGAAACCCTTTTGCAAGACTGCAAAGCCATTTCTACGAACGTGGAAACCATTTTGCAAGGGTGCAAAGCCATTTCTACAAGTGTAGAAGCTCTTTTCCCAATTCGGAAAGCCCCCGACTTTCGGGGCGCGCGTT
>CAVJTV010000071.1:0-11322 GCA_963652435.1 Desulfovibrionaceae bacterium
TGAGTGTTTGAGGCATAATATGTTCTATCGTGGCATCCTTCTTCTTCATGTCGGTAGCCACATCGTTGTATTCACCATGAATGGAGTTTTCCAAACGCTCAAACAGGAATATCTGGAACGGCTTCAACATATGGTATGCGTCACGCGTCTTGATAGCTTCGACAAACTGCACGTCTCTTGGCAACTGATAGTTGCCGTCGCGGCGCATGATGTGATACGCAAGTATGTCAGAGTATGTGTAGGCAAGTGCTATATCGGCGGTTCTATATTCCTCGATACTCTTCAAGACATCCTTGTGCAAGGCGCAAAATACTTGTGTCAAGGAATTGGCAGGCATATTACATACGATACGGCGAGCCATATAATTCTCAATAATATCAATCACCTTGTACACCTCGTCTTCCGTGAAGTCGTTTTCAACTGCATATTTGAGGAACTGGATGAAGAAGACATTGGTTACATCCGTTTCGATATTGCAGATATGGCGCATCTTCTCAGACAGTCTTGCTGTGGAGAGCCTTGCCTTTGTCACTTGCTGATAATAGTGCGCATAATCGAGCATTTCAGCCAACTCCGCCTTGCGGTCATGTCCCTCCATGTATCTTTTCCATTCGTAATAGATGTTTGACTGACGAACCGGGCGTTGCAATTGTTGTCTGACAGTAAGGTAGTCACGAAGGAACATGGTCGGCCGGTTTTCTGTAGCTTCTTCTATCTTTTGCCAGTATTCCTTGAAACAAACCTGTTGCTCTTCAGGGGTCAGCGACATCAAAAGGTAGTTGCGTATCTTGTCTGCTTCGGTCAGTGCCAAGCCCGTAGAATTGAGGCTCTCAAAGATGAGCTGTGCGTCATCATCGCTATCCAGTTCTATGGAAATGATCTGCAACCGTTCTATGGCGTCAAGCAGTTGGTCGAAAGACAAAGCTTGCGGCTTTCGCGTCAACAAATCATAGAAATGACGGTAGTTGCGTGTAACCTTTGAATCTTCAACGAGCGCATCTTCGTTGTTGAAAATCTTGTCGTAGGCGATCCTGTCGTTCTCTATCGGGACTAACTTGATTTTGCGTTCCGGATTACAGAATTTGGCTTTCAGGAAAACCTCGTATGCCTCGTCCAATTTCGATTTGCTGCTAATCTCCAAGGCTCCGTCCTTCACTGCCTTTATGCCTGCCAAAAGAAGGAGAGAAACGGTTGTCAAACGTTGCTGACCGTCAATCACCAACCTGTTGTAGCTGTTGTCGGCAGAGGATGTAACTATCGAACCAAAGAAATGCGCCGGACGACTGGAGCGGCTTAGCTTTATCAAATCACTGAACAGCTGGTTGCAGTTTTCCATCAGCCAATCGTAATTGCGCTGGTAAACGGGAATTACAAACTGAATTTTATGACCCTCGATAAATTCATGCAATGGCTTTGCGTAACCTTTCATAATAAACTCCTTCCTTTTTTCATTGATAGTGCCAAAAGTACGGCTTTTGCCGGCTTCATACAAAATGCAAAAAGAGCGGTCATATATCGTGCCGACACCATGTATCCGCTTCCTAATGGTTGCGTTTGATTTTGATGGTCATGCGAATCTGTTGTTCGGGGTGGACGTCCGCATTGATTTTGTTGATACGGCATTCAAAAATGTCGGTCCAACCCATTTCCAAAAGAGCGGCAATAGTTTCATTGTTGTCTCTTGGAATGTAGCCGATACAGTAGGCTTCGCCATCTTCTTTGTCGTCGAACATGACGGCTACGGCATCCGTGTCGAAACGGTTGTTCATGTCGCGTTCCAGCCTGAGGACTGTGCCGACTTTAAGTTTGTCCCACACTTCATCCGCTTCGTGATACATACGGCCGGCAAGGCGGCATTCCATAAAATACTTCTTCTTCGTTTCCATAATTCAAAACTTTGACGGTTAGTAAAATTGTTTCAACCGCAAAGTTGCCCCTCTGTTGTTCCAAAATGCGGCACATGTGGAAACAAATTTCAGACGGACTTGAAAAACGAGACATATATATGTTTTCGTCAAAAGATATATATGTTTCGGGCAAAAGATATATATGTCCTCTGAAAACGGAGCATAAATGGTGTCTATTCCTAAAATCACTTGTCAGATCCCGGGGAGGCTAATCGATATTAGTTGTCACCCTCTGCAAATCGAATTTAGAACCGTTATTAGCTTGAGGGAATTCAGCCGATTTTGCGGTATTCGCCCGGGGTCTTGCCGGTATGGCGTTTGAAGAATCTCGAGAAGTGTTGCGGATAGTCGAAGCCCAGGCGGTCGCTGACTTGATTTATCGAGAGGACACCGTTGCTGAGCAGTTCTTTTGACGCCGCGATGATGTGTCCGCTTATGAAATCACGCGCATTCTGTCCGGTCTCGGCTTTCACCAGTTCTCCGAAATATCCTGTTGATAGGCAACATTTGTCGGCAAAATACGACACAGTCGGAAGCCCCTCTTCGGCGGCGTTGTTGCGGAGATATTCGTTCAGAAGGCTCTCGAACTTTTGGATGACACTGTGGTTTATCTCTTCGCGGGTTATGAACTGCCGGTCGTAGAAGCGGAGGCAGTAGTTGAGCAGGAGCTCGATGTTACTCACGATAAGTTCCTTCGTGTGCTTGTCTATGGCGTGCGACAGCTCCTTTCGTATCATCTCCACCACGTTTCGGAAGATGCCGACTTCCTGCAAGGAGAGATGAAGTGCCTCCATGCTGGTGTAGGAAAAGAACCCGTAGCGCGACATGCGCCCGGCAAGGGGTGTTCTTGCTAAGAAATCCGGATGAAACACTATGGCAGTCCATTTTGGCAACACTCCATTGTTGGGAAGGACGTGGATGGATTGCCCGGGGGCAAAGGATGTTACGGTCATCTCGTCGTAGTCGTACTCTGTCCTCCCGTAGGAAATGTGGCAGCCTTTTGTCTCTTTCAGATAAATCATATATATGCCGATGTACGACATGTACTCTTCCTCAAGGGCAGCTTGCTTGGTTTGGCGCACTACGCTCACCAACGGATGGAGCGTCTCGAAACCGTAAAAATCATTGAATTGCTGAACTGTGTCAAATCGGACTTCTTTCATGTGATTATCGTTGTTTTGGGTACAAATGTAGACATAATGGTAGAACATCTCGTACCCGTATTCCCTGAGGTTCTACCCATTTCGCCGATTGGCGGGGGAGACACGCTCTGCCGGCGGTAGAGGTAACCCTGTGGTTCTGTTTGTTTATTCTTTCGTGAAAAAGAATGTAGGTTTGAATACAAATATCTATTTTTGTGCGCTTTTCGTCACTCCCACAGGTGGGACTGACGAACCTTTGTGTGTCTTGATTTAATGTAAAAAAACAATCGATAGATAGTATGAAACAAGTTTTGGTTACCGGAGGAGCCGGCTTTATTGGCTCTCACCTTTGCGAACGCTTATTGAAAGACGGGAACAATGTGATTTGCATGGACAATTATTTTACTGGTCTGAAGAAAAACATTGTCCACTTACTGGATAACCCCTATTTCGAGTTGGTTCGTCACGATGTGACATTTCCGTATTACGTGGAGGTTGATGAAATATACAACCTGGCATGTCCGGCATCACCCGTACACTACCAGTTTGATCCGGTGAGCACTGTAAAAACATCTGTTATCGGTGCAATCAATATGCTTGGTTTGGCAAAGCGGACAAAGGCGCGTATTCTTCAGGCTTCTACCAGTGAGGTTTATGGGGATCCTGCCGTTCATCCGCAAAAAGAAGGCTACTGGGGGAATGTAAACCCCATAGGTTTGCGGAGTTGCTATGACGAGGGAAAACGTTGTGCGGAAACTTTGTTCATGGATTATCATCGCCAGAACAATGTTGATGTCAAGATTATACGGATCTTCAACACTTACGGGCCTCGTATGCGTCCGGACGACGGAAGGGTGGTTTCAAACTTTATCATGCAGGCATTGAGGGGACGGGACATTACTATTTACGGGGATGGAATGCAGACCCGCAGTTTCCAGTATGTGGATGATTTGATTGAGGGGATTGTTCGTATGATGGGAACGGAGAACTTTTCCGGACCTGTCAACCTGGGAAACCCGGGTGAATTTACAATGCTTGAACTGGCAGAGATAGTATTGAAGATGACGAACTCGAAGTCGAAAATTGTATTCGAGCCGCTTCCTCTCGATGACCCGAAACAGCGCAAACCGGATATTTCATTGGCCAAGGAGAAGCTGGGCGGTTGGGAGCCGAAGATCCGTTTGGAAGAAGGGTTGGCTGAAACGATCAAATATTTCAAGAGCCTTTAATTGTAAATTGTAAACTGATTATAGTATGAAAATAGCGATAGTAGGGACGGGGTATGTAGGGCTTGTCAGCGGGGCTTGCTTCGCGGAGATGGGGACAGAAGTGTTCTGCGTGGATGTAGATGCGAAGAAGATAGAGAACCTCAAGCAAGGAATAATTCCCATCTACGAGCCGGGCTTGGAAGATGTGGTTCATCGCAATCAGAAAGCCGGCAGATTGCATTTCACGACCGACATTGCGGAATGTCTTGATGAGGTGGAGGTGCTGTTCAGTGCCGTGGGTACGCCGCCGGATGAAGACGGGAGTGCAGACCTTAAATATGTGCTCGAGGTGGCACGCACGGTCGGAAAGAACATGAAGAAGCATATCCTGGTGGTGACGAAGAGCACTGTGCCGGTCGGCACTGCCCGCAAGGTTCGCGCGGCGATACAGGAAGAGCTGGACAAGCGTGGCGCAAAGATTGAGTTCGACGTGGCTTCCAACCCTGAGTTCCTGAAAGAGGGGGCGGCAATCAAAGACTTTATGAGCCCGGACCGGGTGGTTGTGGGCGTGGAGTCGGAGCATGCCAAAGAGCTGATGAGCCGGCTGTATCGTCCTTTCCTGTTGAACAACTTCCGTGTGATATTCATGGATGTGCCCTCTGCGGAGATGACCAAATATGCCGCGAACGCAATGTTGGCGACGCGTATCAGCTTTATGAACGACGTTGCGAACCTGTGCGAGATTGTCGGGGCGGACGTGAATATGGTTCGCAAGGGAATAGGCTCGGATGCCCGCATAGGCAACCGCTTCCTGTATGCCGGTATAGGCTACGGCGGCTCCTGCTTCCCCAAAGACGTGAAGGCATTGATACATACTGCGGGGCAAAACAACTATCCGATGCGTATCCTTCAGGCTGTCGAGGAGGTGAACGATGAGCAGAAATCGCTCCTGTTCCGTAAACTGGAGAAGCATTTCAATGGTGATCTGAAAGGGCGGCGTGTTGCTATTTGGGGATTGGCGTTCAAGCCCGAGACCGATGATATGCGCGAAGCTCCTTCTCTGGTTTTGATAGGGAAGTTGCTGGCGGCAGGATGCGAGCTGTATGCCTACGACCCTGTGGCAATGGATGAAGCTCGGCGCCGCGTGGGTGATGCTGTTCACTATGCAAAGGATATATATGATGCGGTGGTTGATGCCGATGCCTTGATGCTCGTGACGGAATGGAAGGAGTTCCGCATGCCGTCGTGGTCTGCGGTAAGGAAGCTGATGGCAACTCCGCTTGTCCTCGACGGTCGCAATATCTACGACCCCCAGGAGTTGGAAGAAAACGGCTTCATCTATCACTGCATCGGGAGGTGAAAAACATAGGTGTCCATAGATTCAGTATGTGTTCATTTAATGTGTCTACTGTTTCAGCTAATGAAGAGAAAAAGTGTCTATTGAAATCAGGAAAAGTCACCGGAGGAAGGCGAGAAATAAGACATATATATCTTTTCATAAAAACATATATATCTTTTGGGCAAAACATATATATGTTTTTGCCAAAAGTGTCGATACAAATGAAAAAGCAGATAACAGAAGAGTTCTAATTTCAAGGAAGGAGAAACAGATAATGATTGCCGGGTTGTACAGGCGTGTTGTACCTGAAAAGTTGAGAAAGCGTATTTACAGTGCGTTTTTGGGAGGTTTGCTGACCATAATCCGAAATCCCAAACTTTTAAAGTACTTGATGGGGGGGGTATTTTACAGTATAGTCACTCCTAAAACGGACAAGGAGAAGGCGATAAAGGAGTGGAGCAAAGTCTGGATGAAGCCTTGGTCAACCCCTTATCCGTATTTGTGGACGAAGGAGTATGACAGGATGCCCGTCGTTGTTTCCACAGCCCCGGAGAACTCTCTTTCGTTCGTGATGCACCATGGCAAGAGGTTGTATTTCCATCGTGAGGTTGACAATATTTGCACTTCGTATGAGAGCCTTTTGATAGAGCAGGACGAACGTTCTGCCCACCGTTATGTGGATTCGTATGCAGAGCTGACCGACAAGGTGCTGTTGGATGTGGGAGGGGCGGAAGCCATTTTTACCCTCGACACGATTGAATACGTCAGGCATGCGTTCATTTTCGAATGCGACGAAAGATGGATAGAAGCGTTGAATGCCACCTTTGCTCCGTGGAAGGATAAGGTGACGATTGTCCGCAAGTATGTAAGCGATACGGATGACGACGACAATGTCACGCTGGACACCTTTTTCAAAGACAAGCCGACTGACAATATCTTTTTGAAGATGGACATAGAAGGTTACGAACGGAAAGCCCTGAAAGGTGCAAAAGGATTGTTGAAGAACGGGAAGAACATCTCGGGCTCCGTTTGCATCTATCACTTGCCTGACGACGGGACCGTCATACCTGCTCTTCTGAGCGAGGCAGGAAACATATCCATGAAGGTTGTGCCCGGATATCTGATTTTCGGAGGGGAGTTCCGCTCTGCAATCCTTCGGTTTACCCGAGAAGGTTGACATAGCAAGTATTCATTATTTGGTAACCAATGTTTGCAGTGTGTTGCTTGGGATATAGGGAGGTAAGAAAAAATAAAAAACCGGGACAATGACAAAGAAAGAAGCAATCAAGATCTTTGAAGAAAAGAAAGTGCGTACCATTTGGGACGATGAAACGGAAGAATGGTATTTCTCTGTCGTTGACGTTGTGAGTGTGTTGACGGACAGCGTGGATGGTCGGAAATATTGGAATAAACTAAAACAGAGACTAAGGACGGAGGGTAGTGAGTTGGTGACGAATTGTCACCAACTGAAATTACCGGCAGCAGACGGTAAGTATTACAAAACCGATGTGGCTACTGCCGAACAACTGTTTCGCCTAATCCAATCCATTCCGTCGCCCAAAGCAGAACCTTTCAAATTATGGATGGCTCAAGTTGCCAAAGAACGATTGGATGAAATACAAGACCCTGAGCGAACTATTGATAGGGCAATGTTAGAATATAAAAACTTGGGCTATTCGGACAACTGGATTAACCAACGGCTCAAAAGTATAGAGATTCGTAAAGACTTGACCGATGAATGGAAACGACACGGACTGCAAGAAGGAGTTCAGTTTGCAACTCTTACGGATATTATTTATCAAACATGGTCTGGCAAGACATCAAGGGAATATAAACGCTTTAAAGGATTGAAAAAAGAGAATCTCCGAGATAATATGACGAATACGGAGCTTGTTCTTAATATGTTGGCAGAAGCTGCCACTACGGATTTGTCCAAAGAAAAAGATCCGCAACATTTTGATGAACATATGTTGGTTGCCAGACAAGGCGGGAAAGCCGCTGAAGCTGCCCGAAAACAACTGGAAAGCGATTTGGGCCATTCTGTGATTTCTCCTCTCAATGCAAAAACGGGATTGAGACTTGACAGGGGAGAGTCTGGTGACTTGTCATCGAATGATTGAATAAAAAATCTATCACTGTATAGGGAGATAAACCGAAACGAAAATGCCAGAGCAGACACTGAAAGAAAAGACAGCCAAAGGGCTCTTTTGGGGAGGACTGAGTACGTTCGTGCAGCAGTTCATCGGGATGATGTTCGGGATCGTCATTGCCCGCATACTTAGTCCGGATGACTATGGTCTGGTGGCAATGCTGGCGGTCTTCAGTGTCATAGCCTCAACCTTTATGGACAGCGGCTTCACAACGGCACTGATAAACAAGAAGGAGATACGACACGAAGACTATAACTCCGTGTTTTGGTTCAATGCCGTTTGCGGGATAATCTTTTACGCGGTCCTGTTCTTTGCCGCTCCGCTCATTGCCCGTTTCTACAATCAGCCGGTGCTCCTCAACCTTTCGAGGGTGATGTTCTTGGGGTTTGTGATTTCCGGCTTCGGCATTGTGCACAATGCCGTTCTCTTTAAGGAGATGAAGGTCAAGCAACGCGGCATTGCCGACATGGCGGCTGTGCTGGTATCCGGAGGAGCGGGATTGATAATGGCTCTAATGGGTCTTGCCTACTGGGGTTTGGCTCTGCAGATGGTCATACAATGCTTTGTCAGCACATCCGTACGTTGGTATTTCTCGGGATGGAAGCCAACCTTTGCCTTTTCTCTCATACCCATCAAGGAGATGTTCGGGTTCAGCTCCAAGATTTTGTTCAACGGTATCTTGGCACAGTTAAACGGTAACATCTTCTCCATTTTGTTGGGCAAGTTTTATACCAAGGCAGATACCGGATACTATTCGCAAGGGGGCAAGTGGATGGCGTTGGGCAATACCACGGTGAACACTATGATAAACGGAGTGGCTCAGCCGGTGTTGGTGGAGGTGCAGGACGACAAGGAACGGCAAAAGAAAGTGTTCCGCAAGATGCTCCGCTTCGGGGCGTTCGTGTCGTTCCCGACTTTGTTGGGGTTGGCTTTTGTTGCCAAGGAGTTTGTGTGGATTACGGTAGGCGAGAAATGGATGGAGAGTGTGCCTTATCTCCAGGTGCTGACCATAGCCAATTCATGCATGTTCATATCAAGCCTCTATACTGCCATATTGCTTTCGCATGGGAAGTCGGACACGATGTTATACATAAACACTGCTTTTTACGTCATGAACCTGTTGCTTGCCTTGCTTTTGACGCGTCAAGGCATTTTCACGATGGTGATAGGCTGTTCCGCGCTTACTTTTTCGATGAACTTTGTATGGCATCTGTATGGAAAGAAGCAGGTAGGTGTCCGGACCGTCGAGCTGCTACGGGATATTTCCCCGTATCTGTTGCTTTCCCTCTTTTGCTTTGCCGTCTCCTGGTTCGTGACGCGAGGGATTGAGAATATGTATGGTTTGTTTGTTGCCAAGATAGCTATCGTGGCAGTGTTGTACGTCTCGATACTATGGCTGACGAGGTCGGTCATATTGCGTGAGAGCATGCGGTTTATCATTAGGAGATAAGGTGATGGAACAAAAGGAAACGATAAGTGTGGCTCTTTGTAGTTGTAACGGTGAAAAATATATCTACGAGCAACTCCTTAGCATCGTCAATCAAACGCGGAGACCTGACGAGATAGTTGTCTTTGACGATGCTTCGGAAGATGGCACATGGGAAATTATAGAGTCTTTTGTACGGAAATATCCTGCAATCCGTTGGAGGGTAAAACAAAACACATCTCGTAAGGGGGTGCGGTTGAATTTTGCACAAGTAATAATGAACACATCTTCCGATTTTATCGCCACCTCCGACCAAGACGATATTTGGGAAGCAAACAAGTTGGAGAGTCTTTTGGATATTATCTCGAGAAGAAACGTAGCATTGGTGCATACTGCCGTTCAGTTGATTGATGCGAAAGGAAATTTTTTGGAGGTAAAGGATGAAACCCCTTCCGAATTGTCATTGAAATCATACATTCTCAGAGGTAATAATGTCACAGGATGTACGTGCTTCTTCAGATCTGAATTAAAAGAGAAACTAAATCCTTTCCCGCAAAACTTCTATTATCACGACAGATGGATGGCGATTATTGCCTACAATAACGGTGGAATTTATTTCTATAATCAGCCGTTGGTGCGTTATCGACAGCATAGTGCCAATGTGGTAGCATCCTTAGGTGGGGGGGGTAAAAATCAAAAGGAGACAGCAAGAAGCCTTCGAAAGAAAGCCGATGATTTGTTCTTGTTGATGAAGAAGAGAAAGGTGATACGGTATTCATGGGGTATTTACCTTGTCTTGCTGAGGCAATATTTTACTTGTAAAACAGGCTTGGCTTATTTGAAACTGAAATTATTGTAAAGGCTCAAGATATTATGGAGAAGTTGAGTGAGATGGACTCATCGCAAAATGTTGAATCCTGGAATCGGTTGAATTCAACGTTCGATAAAACATGCGTATACCGTTTGGGTATCGACGCAGGTTTTTTTTCGGAGTATAGGGGGATGGTGGATGTCCTCTTATACTGCTTGGAGAACCGGATTAAATTCAAACTCTGTTCGAAGTGGGCAAATTTCGGATACAGCAAAGGTTGGACCGACTATTTTGAACCGTTTTGCGAAGAAGTCGACGACCGTTTCCATCTCTGTTGCAATACTCATTGGCGTCTCCCTCTGAAAGAATTATTGTGTGTGGAGGAGAACAGGACTTTCAAAAACTTGAAATGGAAATTGAAGTTGGAGTTTTACCATTGGGTCGGTCTTTGGTTTAAGAAGCGGAACAATATCGACTATTACACACAAGATCTTAGCAGCAAGACCCGTCCATTGAACAGGACTTATAAAATCCCGGAGTGGCAGTTTGAAGGGAATTATGCAGAGGCTTTCCGATTGGTCAATTCCTTTATCTGGAGATATAATAAAGAGACCTCGTCGGAAATAAATGAAACCGTCGCTGCTCTGAACTTGCCACGTGTTTATGTTTCAGCGCAAATAAGGGGGGGAGATAAATTTATAGAATTTCCATTGCTTTCGGTGGATGTATATATCCGGCGTTTGAGGGAATTGTCTCCTGTCAAGGATGTGTTTGTGTTGACCGACGACTATCGCATTATTTCGGAATTGAAGGAAAAAGCTCCGGATTACAGGTGGTACACACTTTGTCAACCGAAGGAGAACGGTTACTATAACGATGCTTTTGTGAGGACAGACCCGATGGAAAAGAAGCGGAAACTGATTCGCTTTTTTGCTTCCATTGAATGCTTGAAGGCATCGTCGTTGTTCTTGGGAAGTATTACGACAGGTCCGAGTGGTTTTATTGCATCTTTGAAATACCCCGACGTGTATTTTGTGGATATAGATACGTCGTCTTTTCTACAGACTTTGGATATGCCCCGTAAGGAGGTGAAACGACTGATAAAAGACTACGAGCAAAAGGCGTAGAGACGCCCCACCTCCGCTTGTCATGAAAAAAACGGGCTGCACCCCGCGTGGGGGGCAGCCCGTTCGGAAATCATTCAAACGGCGTTCGGACGTTGTTCTTACATCAATTCGGGGACATCGTCCTCGCTGCCGCCCTCGTCCGTGCCGCCATCAACAACAGGAGCATCGTCTTCCGTGGTGGTGTCGCCGGTCGTGGTCGAAGAAGAAGCCGT
>CAVJTV010000072.1:0-11286 GCA_963652435.1 Desulfovibrionaceae bacterium
CGGAAGCCGCGTTGCGCCTGCAGCAAGTAGCCCGCTGTTTTTGATACTTTCTCAGCACTGAATAATCACTGCGGAGCACTCCGTGAAGGTTTCTCAGTGCTGAATTTTCGTTGCGGAGCACTCCGTGATACTTTCTCAGCACTGAATAATCGATACGGAGCACTCCGTGATATTTTCTCAGCACTGAATAATCGATACGGAGCACTCAGCGAAGGTTTCTCAGTACTGAATTTTCACTGCGGAGCACCCCGCGAAGGTTTCTCAGTGCTGAATAATCACTGCGGAGCACCCCGCGATACTTTCCGGGCACCCTGAAACCATTACAAAGCACTCCGTGATACTTTCCGTACACCCTGAAACCATTACAAAGCACTCCGTGATACTTTCCGGGCACTGAGAAAGGAGCGGGAGCTACTTTTGCGCTGCTTTGAGGGCTTCGCGGCGAGCCTTTTCCTTCGCACGGAGCTTTTCCTTGTAGGCTTTTTCCTTCTGCTTGCGCTCCTTTTCCTTTTGTTTGAGCTTCGCCTTGTATTCGCGCTCTTTCTGCTTACGAAGCTCCTGGCGGGCTTTGAGCTTGGCTTTGCGCTCCAGCTCTGTCTGTTTCAGTTTTTCCTTGCGCGCCTCCGCCTGCTTCTTTTCGCGGTCGGCTTTCGCCTTGAGAAGAGCCTTTTCCTCTTCTTCCTGCTTCTTCTGAAGGTCGGCGCGTTCCTTTTCTTTTCTTGCCTGAAGCTCTTTTTCCGCCTGCTGCTCGGCTTCGAAGGCTTTGCGGGCTTCTGCCTTGCGCGCTTCGTCCTCCGCCGCCTCGCGCTTGCGGATGGCTTCGATTTCCTTCAAGGTAAGCTCTTTCCGCTCCTCGGCGGGCTGCACCACGGGGGTGGTGTCCTTAGGCAACGTCACCTCCACGGTATCTGCCGGCACGGGCACAATGGATGGTGTGTCGACAGGCGTTTCTTCCACCTCCGGCACCACTGCCTCCGGCACGGCAGGCGCCTCCGGCAGGGGCTCTTCCTCAGCGGGCTCTTCCTCTTCCGCCTCCATACGGTTCTTCCAGCGGACAGACAGCTCGGGGGCGCGCTCGCCGAAGCTCTCGGCAAAGAAGCTGACGTACTCGTCCAGTGTCTTGCCGCGCATAAGGGTCTCGTAGTTGTCGTCGGAGATAGGGAGGATGGCAACGCTCTTGTCCAATGCCTGCGCATAGCCGTCCTTACCGTATATCATCTTATAATATTGCAATGCTTCTTCAATGCCCGTGAACCCGCTTATGTGGAGCATCGACATAGGTCCGGCTTCCTCGAACGTGAGGTCGAACTCCTTCACCATGAAGCCGGCAAAGTTGTAGGCTGCCACGGCAAACAGCAGCTGGTTCTTGTCCACCGTCCCTGTCGGGTACATCAGGAGCATGCGGTAGGGGGTGTTAGGCTCGGCAGTGAACACGCGTGCTGAGTCGGCAGCAGACAGACTGCCGTCCTCGCCCAGTCCGAAGCGCAGGTTCCACGTCATGCCGGTGACGCTCCCCTGCATCAGTGTGCGCCCACGGAGGATACCTTTCAGCATCTCGCCTGCCAGCTCCGTCACGTCGGCAGAGGGAAACTTCTCCACCAATGCCTTCAGCGCAGCCTTGAAGCCCTCGGCATCTCCCGCCTGCACGTAGGTCAGCGCATCGAGGAACATGAACTTGGGCATAAGCGTTGCCAACGGATAACGGGCACTGACATCGCGGAAGTTGCTGCGCACGCTGCCCGTGTCGCTTGCCAAATAGGAGTTGTACGTCGCCTCGTAGATGGAATCCTGCATGGCATCCATGTGGCGTATGTTGTATTCGTAGTTCGGGTCGGAGATGGCAACGGTATAGTCTTCGTCGGGGAAGGTTTCAGTCAGCTTCTGCTTGTATTCCGCCGCGAGAGCCGCGTTGCCTGTGCGGAGAGCCATAAGATAGACCTGATAATAGCTTTCGAGGCGGTGCGAATGTTCGGGGAAACGGCGTTCCAGCTCTTCGAAAGCCTCGATGGAGAGCGGCAGGTCTTCCAGCTTGTCCTTATATATCATTGCCATGTTGTACAGCCCGTCCTCGATGATGACATTCGACGCATCGATGTCTTCCTCCGTGAAAGGCAGCTGCTGAAGATAGTATTCGCGCGACTTGGGGTCGTCGGCTGCCACGCTCGGCAGCCCTGCTTCCAAGGAGTCTGCCGGCAGAGTGTCCACTACGGTCGTGTCCATTGCCATGTCTTCTTCCACAGTCTCCTCACTGAAGGTGGACATCTCCTTCTTGCGTCTGCGCCAGTTGTCTTCCAGCGTGCGCCGCCCCCACTTGCGCTGAAACTGCGTCTTGCCCTGCGACACTGCCGTAGGGTTGTAGAAGTAGAACGACGATCCACCCGTCGAGGTGGGAAGGACAACGCCTCCCGTCTCCGTCCCAGGGCGGCTTATGCCGGAGCCTTTCGCCTCCTGGTCTGCCAGGTAAGCCTCTTTCTCAGCCAACGCCTTCGCCTCCTCTTCCTCTTTCTTCACCCGCTCGATGACCTTGTCGATGACAGCCAGACGTTCCGCCTCCGGCATCTTTGCGAGTGCCTGCAGACTGTCTTGCAGATGGACCGCCTCAACATGCACTACCAGCTCGTCGAGCACCGCCGAGAGCTTCGAGACACGTGCAAAATCTTTATACTCTTTCTGAATGCCCGACAACGCACCGCTGAAACATGGCTGCGCCTTCACGTAGTCGCGCATGGAGAAGTATATATCTCCCAGCCTGATCTGGCAGATGGCTTTCTCCAGTCCGTTCTGCGTGCTTTTCTCGATGCCTGTCTCGTAGTTCACGATTGCGTTAGCGGTGTCTTCCCTGCTCAGGTAGACGTTACCCAACGCATAATATACCTGATCGAGATAGTCCTTGTTCTTGTCGCTCTTTGCCATCCGCCGGAGCATCTTTACCACCTTCTGATAGTTCGCACCCGAGAACACTTCCGTCTGCCGGATACGGGCGGCAAACTCCAGCTCGTAAGGCGGACTTGCCTTTGCCACCTCGCCAAACATCTTATACGCTAATCCCTCCTGCCCCTGCGCCGCATAGATCTGCCCGAGCAGATACTTCATGCGGGTGCGCTGACGCTTGTTCTTCTCCGCCTTGATGGCAGTCTTGAAATAGGGAACGGCGTCGTCGTATTGCTTGTTCTTCACTAAATAGTCGGCATAGACGGCAGCGTATCTGTTGAGGTTCTTCCGCGGGATGCCGTTTGTGTTCAACTTGTTCAGTATGTCTTCCGTCTCGTAGAACCAGCCCATCTCCGCATAACAGCGCGCCTGCCACAGACGGGCTTCGGCAACCATCTCTTCATCCTGCGCATAGTGGCGGGCGATATACGAGAAGGTGGCGGATGCTTGCAGGAAGTCGGCGTTGTAGAACTGCCCCTGCCCGACAAGCAGCCAGCATTTCTTCAGGAAAGGGTTGTATTCCTCCTGCTCCTGGAAAGCGCGTTGCTTGGGGTCGTTGCGCCAACCGGGTTTCTTGGCAGGTTTGGTTTTGATGGAATGGAGCTTGATGGCTTTGTTGCCTTTCTCGATGGCGCGGTCGAAGGCACCGCCGGTCTCCTTCTTGTCTTTGGGCGAGGCACTGATGGGATACATGTGGATCATCTCGGAATAGTTTTCCTTGTATCCGTTCTGCATGGAGTTCAACGCTTCGTCGAAAGAAGTCTTTCCATTGAAATATATGTTGTAGCGGGAGGTGAGGGAATGGTAGAAGCGGCTTGCCCTGGTGTTTTTCTTCGTGCTGCACGAGAAAAGCAAGAGTACCGCGAATAAAGAGACTATGTAGTAAAAACCTTTCTTCACCTGTTATATGCGCTGTCTTATCGTATAGTAAACTTGAAAGGAGCTGTTTTATTGCTTCTTCACGAGGAATAAAACGGCTTTGAGAACCAGAAAGACCGTTACCAGAACCAGGATTATGAAAGCCCCCGAGGGGACATTCAGGAAATAGGAAAGGATCAGCCCCGTCACGCAGCCGAAGAAGCCGAGAGCGATGCTGCCGAAGATGATCTTCCTGAAGTCGGATGTGAACAGGTTGACGGTCATCTGCGGCAGGGTAAGCAGACTCATCAGAAGCATTATGCCGACCAGGCGGATGGAGAGCACGATGGTCAGCGCGATGAAAAACATCATCATATACTCTATCTTCTTTACGGGAATGCGCTGTGTCTTGGCAAAGTCGCGGTCGAAGGCGACATACACGATGTCGCGCAGGCAAAGGGAAAAGACGGTGATCAGCACGATTGCCAACGCTGCCTCGCTGATGATATCCGTCATGGATATTGTCAGGATATTACCAAAAAGATAGGCGGAGAGGTTGGGCGAATAGCCCGGGGTGAGGAAAATGAAAATGACACCGAGAGCCATGCCGAGTGCCCACACGCCGGCAATCGCCGAGTCTTCGCGGACATCCTGCGTCTTGCTTGCCCACTCGACGCCGAAAGCTGAGAGCACGGAGAACACCATCGCCATCAGGATAGGGTTTATCCCAAGGAAGAAACCCAACCCCAATCCCCCGAAAGAGGCGTGCGTGATTCCCCCGCTGATAAAGACCAGCCGGCGGGCAACAACGTAGGTGCCGACAATGCCGCAGGTAATAGCGGTAAGCAGACTGCCGAGCAGCGCATGTTGAAAGAAAGTATATTGCAACAGATCCATCCTAATGTATTCTTCGTTCGCCGACAATGAGGAATGCCTCGTCTTTTATGGCATCGGGCAGGTTTATCCCTCGAAGCTGAAGGCTGCGAAGCCATCCTGCCACCTCCGTATCACGAAGGGTGTAGAGCACTTCGCGAAACTCGTCGACAGCCTCTTCCTCGTAGGCATCGCCTTCCACGGCACGGAAACGGTCGAGCTCTTCATCGTCGTAGTATTCTATCTTTTTGCTTACGGCGGCAAGCAGACTGTCGCGCTCGCAGGTCTCGTGCTGACCGCAACATTCTTCCACGACCTCACGTGCTTCGGGGATCTCGCTTATCTCCCCGCGCTCCAGCATCCGCTGCAAACGCCTGCTGCGGAGATATCCGGCTGCGGCGGCAACAAAGCCCAGTGCGACAATCCCTATGATTATATACCACATCAGCCTGCAATTTCTGTTATCCCGAATCCCGCCTTGCGAAGGTCGTCCCAAAAGGCAGGGTAGCTCTTTGTCACCACGCCGGGGGCGGCTATCTGCACTCCCTCGGGGCGCACCAACGCTGCCGGAGCAAAAGCCATTGCCATACGGTGGTCTTCGTAAGTGGCAATCGCAGGACTCGTTTCCGGAGCGCACCGCTCCCCATCCCACTCCATAAAGCTGTCGCCGCTCTTCACCACGTAGCCGAGTTTGCGAAGCTCCGTCTTCAGAGCTTCGATGCGGTCGGTCTCCTTTATCTTCAGGCTCTGAAGTCCGGTGAAGCGGAAAGGGATGCCGCGCAGCGCACAGCAGACAACAAACGTCTGAGCCAGGTCCGGCTCGTCCACGAAATCGTATTGCAGCTCTTTTACCACGCCAGAGATACGTTTCAACCGCACTCCGCTTTCCGTAAAGACCGTCCCGACACCCAAGCGGGCAAACAGCTGCGCTCCGGCAGCATCGCCCTGCAAGCTGTTTCTGAAAAGACCGGACAGCTCTATCTCGGAGCTTTCCGACAGCGCAGCGATGGCGTACCAGTAGGATGCCGCGCTCCAGTCGGACTCTACGGTGAAGCGTATCGGCTTGTATTCCCCCGGGAGAACACGTATGGTCTGCCCGTCTATGGCGGCTTTCACGCCGAACTGTTCCATCAGCTGCATCGTCAGCCGGATATACGGACGGGAGACGATCTTTCCCTCCAGATGCAGTGTCAGCCCCTCCTTCATCAGGGGAGCTGCCATAAGAAGTGCGGAGACGTACTGCGAGCTGACACCCCCTGCGAGCGAGATCTCGCCGCCCTGCAACGTGCCACCTATGATACGCAACGGAGGGTAACCTTCCTTTTCGATATATTCGATATGTGCACCAAGGGCGTTCAGCGCATCGACAAGCAGCCCGATCGGGCGGTTCTTCATCCGCTCCGTGCCGGTGATGGTCCATCTGCCGGCGGTCTCCGAGAGGTATGCCGTGAGGAAGCGCATAGCTGTTCCGGCAGCCTTTATGTCGAAGTCGCAGCCGCCGGAGCGCAGCGCGCGGAGCATCACCTCCGTGTCGTCGCAGTCGGAAAGATTTCTCAAATCACACGCTCCGCCGCACATGGCATTCAATATGAGTGCACGGTTGCTGATGCTCTTCGAGGCGGGAAGTGAGATGGAAGCTCTGATGGCACCGGCAGGGCTTTTTATGAGATATTTCATTGCGTCAGTCTGTCATTTACGGATGGGCAAAAGTACGGAATTTTCCGTGTCGACAGTAATGACGTGTACGGCGGGAGTGTCGAGCGTAACGGTTCTAACGTCTCCTGTCGCAGCAGAGAAGCAGCGTATCGTGTCCTTCTCTGTGTTCTGCATGGTGAGCTTCCAGCCGCCGTCTGTCCGCGTGATGCCCAAGACATCGGTCGTATTGCTGCCTGGCGCAACAGCCAACCCCTCGGCGCAGTGAATCGTCTCGATATGATAGCGTCGCACGTCTATCGGGAACTTCTTCTCACCATAGACGAACGTAGCCTCGTGGCTCTGCTCTGCGCTTTGCCAGTCGGCGTTCAGAAGATATATCGTGCGTCGGCCTGCGCCGTCCCACACCGTAAAGCCTACCGACGGCGACGACTCGACCCAGCCTTTCGCGCGCTCTTCGTCGGCAGCCGCAGCTGCCACGCTGCGCATCTCGGCTTCGTACTGCTCTCTCAGCGATTCTTCCGCCGAATAAGCAGCTTCGGGGAAATAGACAATCTTGCCCAAGCCCAGCGGGATTACGGTCTTCTCTGTCAGAGAGCGGTAGTCTTCGCCCAGCATCTCACGGATGACGGTGTCGTCGGTAGGGAACTGCGCCGGCTGGTCGGGCTGAAGCTCTGCGTTTAGATGTGCTGCCGTCAGGATAAGCGTGCCACCGCCGAAGACATAGCTACGAAGGCGACTGAAATCGTCTGCATCAAAGCTGTTCCATCCGAGGAAGACCATCGCCTTGTAGCTGTTCATCACATCCTGCGGTGCTTCGATGGGGAGGATGTCGACCGTACCGTAGGGCGTGGATGTGAACCATCCTTCAGGTCCGCAGGCGTTGATGTTGTTGCCCGGATAGAACACCCTCAGCAGGTCGAAGCTCTCCGTTGCCTTGTTGAACGCCCACTTGTCGCCTTTCTGCGACCAAAGGCTGCCTCTGCCGAACGATTTCCACGCGTCGTTTCTTCCCTGTATGACGGCGATGTTGCTATGCAGCTCACCTCGGCGGGTATGTGTCTCTATGAAATCGAGCACGCGATGCTGTGCATAGAGATGTTCCTTTCCGGACCTGGAGTAGCGGTCGTTGACATATTCGTCGGTCCACAGAGCCTCTTCGGTGTTCATGTGGCTCGAGCCATGCATATAGGCAACGGCAAGCGACATATAGAGGCGGAGGGAATGTTTCGGGTCGGTGAACGGTCCGGAGCCCCATTGCATGGCATGCAGCGAGCCGTAGTGGGGTTTGCTGTAGGCACGTGAAGCACCGCGAAGCGAGGAGAGGATAGTCTCTTCCGGACCATACATCTGCTCGGCTCCCAGCCAGTCGTAGCCCGCCTGATAAAGGTAGCGAAACATTGTGGACGGTCCCGTGTGGCGAGTGCTCTCGCCTTTGGAATAGCGGAAGTTCTCAACCAAGCGGCGTGCGCCGTCGGCCATATCTTTCACGCCCTGCGTATCGTAGTGGATGAACACGCCGTGATCGGTGTATATCGGGCGGTGCTTGGCGAAGATACCGCCGTAGGGGCGGTTGCGTGCTGCCATGTCGGAGAACACGCCCTGATAGAGGAAATGCTGCCAGTAGTAGTAGCCGCCGTCGTTCTCGTGCGCCTGTTTGCCGCGGAACATAGGCGATGCCAACGTTGCGAGGTCGGGGTTGATGCGCTTTCCTGCCAACGTGCGTCCTTCCACCTGCCAGGCGTAGGGCATTTGCAGGGCAGTGAGAAGGGTGGTGTAGCGGCGTATCATCGCGGGATGCGCCACGCGGGTGCCGCACCATTGATAGGAGGGGCGGAACTGATACCAGTTTCCGATGCGGTGCGAGACGTACCATTTGAAGAAGTAGTCGTATATGGCTATATCTTTCGGGATGTATATCTCGTCGCCCGACGAGATATACACTTCGTCGGGTGTCTTCTCCACGATCTGACGGATAACGGCAGAAACTTTACGAGAGCCATCGTTGAAGGTCATCGGGACAGCAGACGCATGGCTTGTGGCGCGAAACTCCACCACGTGCAGCCCCGCATCTTCAAACTCCACCTCCTGCAACGAAGGACTGACGGCGGAGGTCGACTCCACCTTCAGACGGACGTTCGGGCGGTTTGTCTCCACGAGTACACCGAAAGCCGCTCCGGCGGATACATATTCTGGCACAGAGACAACCTCGAAGTCGCGTGCGCTCTCTTCGATAATCTCCATCGAACGCAACTCGTAGGGATACGCGGCACGGTTGTCTTCCTTCAGTAGTGTCAGCGTGAGGTCGCCTTCCCCGCTCACGGCGTCGGGCAGGGGAATGTAGAAGTCTGCCACCATGGAGGCGCGGTCGAAGATATTACCTTCGAAGACGGTCGTGCCGCCGAAGTCGAGCCTCCAACGCGGCCAGCTGCGGGTCGAAAGGTTGCAGCCGACCCAGTAGTTGTAGCGGTCTGTCCTCGCTGCATATTTAACGAAGGGAATGGAGCATACCGCTTTCCCGCCCTGCGTCAGTCGCGGGGCTTCCACCCAGCACTCGCCGCTAAAGTGTGTGCCGCCGATACGAAGGAAAGCGCAGGCGACACCCTCGGGAAGGGTGAACGTCGCCGTCACGTTGCGAAATCCGCCCGAGCCTGCGGGCACGGGGAGGTAGAGGAGTGAGTCGGGACGGTCGTATATGTCGTCGCTGTGTCGACCCGCCTTGCGGTAGAACAGCTCTATCTCCACCCCGAAGTCGCCGCCCTCGGATACAGCAAGGTCGCGACGGCGCACCACAGGCAGCGTCACCGTAAGATCGCCCGTCTTCAGCAGATTGCCCGAGATGCGATAGTAGGCATGCCGTTCGAACTCATCGTCCTCGCCCTTGAAATAGAGCGAATACTTGTCGCGCTTCACATGGATGGAATCGAGATTGTCGTCGATAAGAAACTCGGCGCGGCGAAACATCTCCTCGCCCCGCCCCGTGAAGGGTGCGGGCATCTGCATCTCGCCGACAACGCGCAGCATCCGGCGGACGCGCTCCGGCTGGTCTGCGAGCGAAACATGCTCGGTAACGCCTTCGCCGGGCATAAGGAGGTGCACTTTCTCTCCCGCAGCGGGAGTGTAAACGACGGTTCTTTTCTGTGTCTGCACGTCGGAGGCAAACACTGTCGACATGGCCATCAACTGACAGACCAGAAGGCATAATACTTTCTTCATAACGATGTACGGTGAGTTTGTGTGTTCTTAAAAGCAGCTCAAAAGTACGATTTATTTGAGTATTTTTGCCCGTCAATTAAAATAGGTCAAAGAGAGATGATTGTCGTAAGGGATACGGAGTTGTTGCAGGGGAAACGGTTGGTTGCCACCATCGGCTTCTTCGACGGCGTACATCTCGGGCACCGTTTCCTTATCGGCGAGCTGAAGAGCGCGGCCCGCGAGAGAAGCCTCCCGTCGGCTGTCATCACCTTCCCGAAGCATCCCCGCGCAGTGCTCAACGCCGATTACCTGCCCAAGCTGCTCAACACGTTCGACGAGAAAATGGAGCGTCTCGAGGCGACCGGCGTGGACTATTGCATCGTCATCGATTTCACCAAAGAGCTGTCGCTGCTCACTGCCGAGGAGTTCATCACCACGGTGCTTGCCGACAAGCTGCACGTCGCCGCGCTTATGATAGGCTACGACCACCGATTCGGTCACAACCGCACGGACGGCTTCGGGCAGTATGCCGCCTATGGCGCAGCCTGCGGCATGGAGGTGCTGAAGGCATCGCCCTACGACGAGGAGGGAGTGGCTGTCAGCTCGTCGAAGATACGCCGCCAGCTCGCTGCCGGTGAGGTGGAGGAGGCGGCGCATTTCCTTGCCTACCCATACACATTGCGCGGGACGATAGTGGGCGGCAACCGCGTGGGGCGCACCCTTGGCTTCCCGACGGCAAACATCCGCGTCGACGACCCGACGAAGGTCATCCCCCGCATCGGCGTCTATGCCGTCCGCGTCACCCTTGAAGGGCGTGAGCACGCCGGCATGCTGTATATCGGCAGCCGCCCGACGCTCGGGGCGGGCAACGCTCTCTCGATAGAGGTTCATATCCTCGACTTCTCAGGCGACATCTACCGCCGTACCGTCTCCGTCGCTTTCGTCCGCTTCGTCCGCGAAGACATCCGCTTTGCCTCGCTCGACGCGCTCCGTCAGCAGTTGGAGAAAGACCGCACAACCGTCCGCACCCTCATGGCGCACTTGTAAAGCACCCCCACCCCCTCCGTTGTCATGGCGCGCTCCCGGGTCTCCATCTCATACCGAACTTAGGAAACAAGGAGGAACATAATGATGGAAAAGTGCTTTTCCGATTTCTTCGGCGGAAAAGGCAGAGGATTGTCTTCGGAAACGAGGCAAACAGGGGCGTTTTGAGAGAGAAAGACCGGGCTTGCCGCGCATTGCCGCGCTAATGTTGGTAATGGTCCTAAGTTGTATCGGGACAAAGGCGTTTGCCGAAGAAGGAAAGTGTGGTGAAAATGTCACATGGTCGGTGGCGGATGGCGTACTGACGATTGAGGGCTCGGGAGCGATGTATAATATGGTAATCCTAATAATGCTTCTCCATGGAAAAGCAAAACCTTTACAAAGGTTGTAATTGGTGACGAGGTTACAACGATTGGAAACTATGCGTTCTATGAATGCTCCGCTCAGGGGACTATCACCATTCCGAGCGGAGTGAAGGAGATCGGCGACATGGCGTTCTATTGCAGCAACATCTCCAAGGTCGTTTCGCACATCGAGGATCCGTTCAAAACCCTCATGCAATTTACATGAAAGAAAAAACGCCGTTCGAAACGCTCCTGCAATTTGCATGGGCTTAGAAACAGTGTTTCCGGGGTTTATGCAGTTTTCGTAATGGCAAGATTGCACGAGCAAAACCCTCATGCAAATTGCATGGGGCAATTGTTTACGAGCAAAACCTTCATGCAAATTGCA
>CAVJTV010000073.1:0-11284 GCA_963652435.1 Desulfovibrionaceae bacterium
ATCGCGGAGTGCTCCGTAACGATTATTCAGCACTGAGAAACCATCGCGGAGTGCTTCGTAATGAAAATTCAGCACTGAGAAACCATCGCGGAGTGCTCCGTAATGAAAATTCAGCACTGAGAAACCATCGCGGAGTGCTCCGTAACGATTATTCAGCACTGAGAAACCACTGCGGAGTGCTCCGTAACGGTTTCCGGCTGCCCGGAAATTGCCTTTTCCGCTCCCCACATGCGGAAACGGAGGTTTTTACATACATTTGCTTCCGTAACCATAAAAACAAACGATATGAAATGCTTTGCGACAATCTTACTCAGTCTTCTTGTTTCAGCCTTTTCCGGTGCTTCGTCGCCGGAGAAGAACAGCCTCGGGATGGTACTTGTCCCGATCCCTGCCGGAGACTTTCACATGGGAAGTCATGGCATGGGCGAGAACTTCGACGAGGCTCCGATACACCGTGTGGTCATCACGAAGCCTTTCCTCATGTCTGCCACCGAGGTGACGAACGCCCAATACGAGCAGTTCGACCCTTCGCACAGGGCGTTGCGCGGGAAGCGCGGCATCTCGCGTGAAGACGACGAGGCTGTTGTCTTTGTCAGCTACCATGATGCCGAGGCTTTCTGCCGCTGGCTCTCCGAGCGAGAGGGCAAGACCTATCGCCTCCCGACGGAAGCGGAGTGGGAATATGCCTGCCGTGCCGGAACGTACGGTAACTTCTGGATGGACGACGGTCTTCATGCCGTATACCATAAAAATCAGCAGAACGTATGGGGTACGGATTCCACCGTTTCGCTCCGCGTGGGTGCGACGCCGCCCAATCCTTTCGGGCTGTATGATATGCACGGTAACGTGGAGGAATGGTGTAAGGATTGGTACGGCCCGTATGAGCCTTACGAGCAGACCGACCCCGTCGGACGTGTCGACGGACTTTACCGAGTGACGCGCGGCGGAAGCCACAGCACTCCGGAGAGGTTCCTGCGCTCGGCAAACCGCATGGCTATGGTGCCGGAAGACATGCACTGGCTGACGGGCTTCCGCGTCGTGCAGGCAGAGATGCCCAAAAGCCTCCCCTTACATTCCCTCGTCGATGCTAAAGAGAAAGACGTATCCCGCGAGACGTTCTCCTGGGGTACGCCTTCGGACACACCGTTCTTTGCCGAGCCTATCGCCTATGTGCGCAAGCCCGACTGCGCCGCTGGCGTTCCTTTCTACCGGCACAACCACTGCCCCGCCGTCTGCTGGTGCGACAACGGCGACCTGCTTGCCGTGTGGTTCACCTGCGACGAAGAGTCGGGCAGGGAGATGACCATCCTCGAGAGCCGCCTCAAGGCTGGGAGCGGGGTGTGGACCAAGCCGCGCGAGTTTTTCCGCGTGCCCGACCGTAACGTGACGGGCTCGTCGCTTCTCAACCGTGGCGGCACACTCATCCATATCAACGGCATGGAAGCCGCCGGCACCTGGGAGACGCTGGCAATGGTCATGCGCACAAGCACCGACAACGGTGCATCGTGGAGCCGCCCGCGCATCATTGCCCCTGAGCACTCGCGGAGGCATCAGGCGATTGCCGGAACGTTCCTCACCCGTGAGGGGTGGATGGTGCAGGCTGCCGACGCAACGCCGCGAAGCAACGGTGGCACTGCCTTCCATCTCAGCCGCGACGGCGGCACAACATGGGAAGACATGGGGAGCGACGCTCCGTGTACGTTCTCCGAAGGAGCGTCGGGAGGCACCATTGCAGGTATCCACGCCGGCATCGTGCAACTCTCCGACGGACGCTTCATGGCTCTCGGTCGTGGCGACGGCATTCGGGACAACAACGGCATAGAGCGTATGCCAATGAGCATATCCTGCGACAGTGGCAGGACATGGACCTATCATGCCTCCGAGTTCCCGCCCATCGACGGCGGGCAACGCCTTGTTCTTATGCGCCTCAGGGAAGGCCCCATCCTCCTTGTCTCGTTCACCCACCATCCGTTCCGCATCAAGGACGGACAGCGCGGCATGACCTTCCGCAATGCCAAGGGCAACGAATACATTGGCTATGGCATGTATGCCGCCCTCTCGTTCGACGACGGCAAGACATGGCCCGTGAAACGCCTTGTGACCGACGGCAAACCCCGTTTCATGGACGGCGGCGCATGGACGGGCTTCTTCGACATGGATGCCACTCATGCCGAGCCGCGCGGTTACCTCGCGGCAACGCAGTCGCCCGACGGCGTCATACATCTCCTGAGCAGCCGCAACCATTACCGCTTTAACCTCGCGTGGCTGCTTAGCGGAAGTCCCGCAGCGAACGGAAAATAGAAACATATAGATCAAACATTATACTTATCACAATCATGAACAAAACGCTTATGGCTGCCGGACTGGCAGTGGTTTTAGGAGCCTGCGACTCCACAAAGAAAGGGGAAGACACGAAGTCTGCCTCCAATCCGTTTTTCACCGAGTACACAACCCCCTACGGCGTCCCGCCCTTCGACAAGATAAAGGTGTCGCACTACAAGCCCGCCTTCCTGAAGGGTATGGAGGAACACAAGAAAGAGATCGATGCCATTGTGAACAACAAGGAAGAACCTACGTTCGAGAACACGATTGTCGCGCTCGACCGCACCGGAGCACTGCTCGACAAGGTGCTCTACGCCTTCAGCGGGCAATCGAGCGTGAACACTACCGACGAGATACAGGCTCTCGAGCAGGAGTGCTATCCCGTCCTCTCCGCCCATTTCGACGATATAAATCTCAACCCTGCCCTCTTTGCCCGCGTGAAGGCTGTCTACGAGAAAAGGATGACGTTGGGTCTTGACAAGGAACAGGCACGGCTGCTGGAAGAAACCTACAAAGGCTTCGTGCGGGGCGGTGCGAACCTCGACGCGGACAAACACGCAAAGCTGCGCGAACTGAACGAGAAGATCTCCGTCCTGGAGCTTACCTTCGGGCAGAATGTATTGAAAGAGACGAACGCCTTCAAGCTGGTGATAGATAATGAAGCCGACCTCGCAGGGCTCCCCGAGTCTTCCATATCCGCTGCTGCCGAGGCTGCCAAAGCGGAGAATATGGAAGGAAAGTGGGTGTTCACGCTCCATAACCCGAGCGTGATGCCGTTCTTGCAATATGCCGACAACCGTGCCCTGCGCGAGAAAATGTTTAAGGCATACATCAGCCGAGGAAACAATGACAACGATTGCGACAACAAACAGGTGGTGAAGCGTCTTGTCGCCGCTCGCCTTGAGAAGGCGCAGCTGCTGGGCTACGACGACTATGCAGCCTTCGTGCTCGACGAGAATATGGCAAAGAACGAGAAGAATGTCTACGACCTTCTCGACCGCATCTGGACACCTGCTCTTGCAAAAGCCGGCGACGAGCTTGCTGATATAAACAGGGAGATAAAGAAAGAAGGCGGCAACTTCACTGCCGAGGGCTGGGATTGGCGTTACTATGCCGACAAGGCACGGCGGGCGAAGTTCAGCCTCGACGAGAACGAGGTGCGTCCCTACCTGGAGCTTAGCCGCGTGCGCGAGGGTATCTTCTATGTTGCAAACAAACTATACGGGATAACCTTCACCGAGCTGAAAGACATCCCGAAGCCCGACCCCGATGCGTTCGCCTTCGAGTGTAAGGACAAGGACGGAAGTCTGCTCGGTATCCTCTATATGGATTTCTACACACGCGCGGGCAAGAGCAGCGGAGCATGGTGCGGCAGGTACCGCTCGCAAAGCTATAAGGACGGAAAGAAGATTGTCCCCGTCATCACGACGGTGTTCAACTTCAGCAAGCCTGCGGCAGGTCAGCCCGCATTGCTCAATGTAGACGAGACGCAGACGGTGTTTCATGAGTTTGGTCACGCGCTGCACGGATTGTTCTGCGACGTGCACTACAACGGCGTTGCCGGTGTGCCGCGCGACTTCGTGGAGCTTCCCTCGCAGGTCAACGAGCACTGGGCTTTCTCTCCGGAAGTGCTGAACGTCTATGCCAAGCACTACCAGACAGGTGAGGTTATCCCCAAAGACCTTGTCGACAAAATCGTCAGGAGCGGTAAATACGGGATGGGCTTCGCGACGACTGAGTATCTGGCTGCTTCTCTTCTCGACATGGACTATCACGTTATCAAGCAACAGCCCGACAACATGGACATCAACGCGTTCGAGGCTGAGATGATGAGTCGTCGCGGACTTCTCAGCCAGATCCCACCCCGCTATCGCTCCACCTACTTCAAACATACCATGACGGGAGGCTACACCGCCGGTTACTACAGCTACATCTGGGCGGAAGTGCTCGATGCCGATGCCTTCGAAGCCTACAAGGAGACGGGCGATATATTCAATCAGGAGGTGGCACGCAAGTTCCGCGAGTATGTGCTCACCCCGGGCGGCATCGACGATGCCATGGTGATGTATAAGAACTTCCGAGGCAAGGAGCCGAGCATCGATCCGCTTCTTAAGAACCGTGGACTAAAATAGAAAATGGAGGAAACACACATGATAAAAAGATTATTCGGCATAGCCGTGCTGTGCCTTACGGTATGCTTCGCCGCCGGAGCGGAATGGAAATGGACAAACCCGATGGACGCGGGCTTCCCTGTCATACAAAACCAAGGATGGGCGGACGAGATTGGGCATACTTATGTGCGCCTCCCCGACCGTGCGAAGGCTGAAGTGAGAGAGGCAGTATGGAATCTCTCGCGCAACTCCTCAGGGCTGGCAATACATTTCTATTGCAACGCCCCAAAGATAACGGTCCGTTATCAGGTGAGCGGCGGCTTGAATATGCCGCACATGCCGTCGACGGGAGTGTCGGGCGTCGACCTCTACAGTATCGACAGTGAAGGAAAATGGAGCTTCTGCACCGGAGGCTTCTCTTTCGGCGACACTATTACGTATACATACACAGGTCTCGGACGCGACAAGTTCCACAACCGTGGGTTCGAATACCGTCTTTACCTTCCGCTCTACAACTCCGTGCGGTGGTTGGAGATAGGTACGCCCGAAGAGAGCGAGATAAAGTTTATCCCACGCTCCGAAGAGAAGCCCGTCGTGATATACGGAACGTCGATAGTGCATGGCGCATGTTCTTCGCGTCCGGCAATGTCGTGGACGAATATTCTGCAGCGCGCTCTCGACTTCCCGATTGTCAACCTCGGCTTCTCCGGCAACGGAAAGCTGGAAAAGAATGTGCTAAGCTATATCACCGAGCAGGATGCCCGCCTTTATGTCCTCGACTGCCTGCCCAATCTCACGGAGAAGACCGACGCGGAGGTGACCGACCTTGTGATTGCCGCCGTAAGGCAGATACGCGATAGGCGCAACGCGCCTATCCTCTTAGTGGAACACGCAGGATATAGCAACGGCACAAGCAACCGTCAGCAATACGATCTGTACACACGTCTCAACGCCGCTTCTCGCCGAGGTTACGAGGCTTTGCTGCGTGAGGGCGTGGAAAATCTGTATTACCTCTCGCACGATGAGCTTGGCTACACGGCGGATGCATGGGTCGACGCCGTGCATCCCTCCGATCTCGGTGCTACGACACAGGCTTCTGCCGTGGAGAAGAAGGTGCGCAGCATTCTTCATCTGCAAGTGGGCTGTCGTCCGACAACGCAGCCTGTCACACAACGGCGCGAGCCGAACAACTATGAATGGCAGACGCGCCACCGCGACATACTGAAATACGTCAAGGAGAACCCACCGCATGCTGTCATACTCGGCAACTCCATCACTCACTTTTGGGGCGGCGAGCCTGCCGGTCCGCGAAGGAACGGAACAGAGAGCTGGGAGAAAGTGATGAAGCCTGCCGGCTTTCAGAACCTCGGCTATGGATGGGACCGTATCGAGAATATCCTCTGGCGCATCCACCACGGCGAGCTCGACGGTTACGAGGCAGACAAGGTTGTACTTATGACAGGGACGAACAACATGGGAATAAGTACGGACGAAGACACAGTTGAAGGTCTGCGCTTTCTTATTTCCGCCATCCGCGACCGCCAAAAGCATGCGACCATCAAGGTGATCGGTATCCTTCCGCGCCGCGACCACGAAGACTGGGTGAGAAACGTCAATCTTCAAATCCGGATTATGGCAAACGAGGAAGGATGTATGTTTCGTGATGCAGGAACGGCTCTGCTCCTACCATCGGGTAAGATTGACGAATCGCTTTTCAGCGACGGACTCCATCCTAACGAAAAAGGATATAACAAGATTGCAAACGCTATAGCCGAATAGCCTCTTACAATCTTGCGGGGATTATTCCACAGAGTAATCCCCTATTTGTTTGAATCCGTTGAGGAAATCTTTCACGCTCATGCGTTTCTTTCCTGCCAACTGAAGGGAAAGGAGACTGACGAAGCCGTCTTCCACGGCTACGTCGATGTAGCTTCTGTTGTCTGTGTGGATCGAGCCTGCCTCCAAAGTGTGCGCGGCGGTGCGCCACTCTGTCCCGTAAATTTTAAGCGACAGGCTGCCGTTGCCGTCCGGCGACAGGAGTTCGGTCCAAGCAGCAGGGTAAGGCGAAAGCCCACGCACGAAGTCGTAGACCTTCTTTGCCGGTTTGTGCCAGTCGATGCGGCAGGTGTCTTTGAATATCTTCGGAGCGGGGCGCAGCTCTGCCGCGCCGTCGAGGAATGATTCCTGCGGAGTTGCCTCCACCCTACCCTCCAATATCAAATCCACCGTCTCCGTCACAAGCTCTGCGCCCATCACCATAAGTGCATCGTGCACCTTCTCGGCATTGTCTGTCTCGGCAATAGGGAGACGACGCTGACGGATAATCTTCCCCGTGTCGATTTCGTGGGAAAGGAAAAAGGTTGTCACGCCCGTCTCCGTATCCCCGTTTATTATTGCCCAGTTGATAGGCGCAGCCCCGCGATACTGAGGGAGCAGCGAGGCATGGAGGTTAAACGTTCCGAGGCGCGGCATATCCCACACCACTTCTGGCAGCATACGGAAGGCAACGACAATCTGAAGGTCTGCCTTCAGCGCACGCAGCTCGCCGAGGAACACCTCGTCGCGCAGCTTCTCCGGCTGCAGGACGGGAAGCCCTACCGACAGGGCATACTCCTTCACCGCGCTCGCCTGCAACACGCTGCCGTGCCTCCCGACGGGCTTGTCCGGCATCGTCACAACGCCGACCACATTGTATCCGCCCTCAACCAGGGCACGCAGGCTCTCGACAGCGAAGTCGGGCGTACCCATATACACAATACGCAAGTCTTTCTTTTCCATCTTTTCCAGATATTTGTCGTTTATCTCGGTTTAATCTCCGGAGAAGTTCTCCACCAGCACTTTCCGGTATGAATTGAATATCTTCGACTTCGACATGAAGCCCAGGTAACGTCCCTCTTTGTCGACAACGGGCAGAATCCATGCCTTCGTGTCGTCGAATATGCCCATTATCTGCTCCATCGGCATGCCTGTCTCGATCTTTGCCGGAGCCGACACCATGAACGTCGACACGCGAAACCTCCCGTATAGCTCGGGGCGAAACATTATGTTGCGGATATTGTCGAGCTGCACGATGCCCAGCAGAACGCCTTTCTCGTCCACCACGGGGAACGAGTTGCGCGTACTCTTTGCAATCACCTTGACCACGTCCCCCAGCGACATCTCCGGCGCGACCGTCTGAAAGTCTTTTTCTATCACGCTGTCGGTATCCAGCAGTGTCAGCACGGCGCGGTCCTTATGGTGCGTCAGCAGCTCGCCCTTCTGCGCCAGACGCATCGAATAGATGCTGTGCGGCTCGAACATCAGAATGGTCAGATACGAGCCGATGGAGACAATCATCAGCGGCAGGAAAAGGTCGTAGCCTCCGGTAAGCTCCGCAATGAGGAACACTCCCGTGAGCGGCGCGTGCATGACGCCCGACATGATGCCCGCCATGCCGAGCAGCGCGAAGTTCTTCTCCGAAAGATACATGGTGAAGGGAAAATAGTTCGACGTATGCGCAAAAATGAAGCCGGCAATGCAGCCGAGATAGAGGCTCGGAGCAAATATACCTCCGCATCCTCCGCCGGCATTGGTCGCGCTCGAAGCAAACACCTTGGTCAGCAGGATAAGCGAAAGAAACACGACGATACCCCAGTAGGAATCGTTCAGTCCGTAGAACAGGCTCTTGTCCATTATGTGCGAGAACTGTCCGTTGAGGAGCGAGCCTATCGTGTCGTAGCCCTCGCCGTAGAGCGGCGGAAACAGGAAGATAAGCACACTCAGCGTCACGCCCCCGAGAAGGAACTTCTTCCAGTAAACGCCCAAGCGGCGGTACATCCCTTCCACACTGTTCATCACACGTGTGAAATAGAGCGAGACAAGACCGCAGAAGACACCCAGCAGCAGCACATACGGTATGCGTTCCATCTCGAACACCTCCGTCTGCGAGAAGCGGAACATAGCTTCCGTGCCTGTGAAGATGTATGACACCGTGGCTGCCGTCACCGACGAGATAAGCAGCGGCATCACCGACGTCATGGTCAGATCGAGCATCAACACCTCGATGACAAACACCAGTCCAGCTATCGGAGCCTTGAAGATACCCGCGATGGCACCGGCAGCACCACAGCCGACCAGCAGCATCAGCGTCTTTTGCTCCATACGAAACAGACGTCCGAGGTTTGAGCCTATGGCAGCACCCGTCAGCACAATCGGAGCCTCCGCTCCCACAGACCCACCGAAACCTATCGTCACGGAGCTTGCAACAATCGATGTCCATGTGTTGTGCGGCTTGATGCGGCTCTTGCGTTGCGAGATGGCATAGAGAATCTTCGTCACTCCGTGGCTTATGTCGTCGCGAACGATGTATTTCACGAACAGTCCTGCCAGCAGAATGCCCACAACGGGGTAAAGCAGGTAGAGATAGTTCACGCCGCTTGCCGAGAAGTTTCCCGTAAGAAGGTGCTGTATGAAATGTATCAGCTGCTTCAGGATAATTGCCGACGCAGCCGTACATATACCGACCAGAAAACTGATAACAAGAATGAAATGTTTCTCTTTGATATGTTTGTCCCGCCACAGCAGGAACTTATAAAACCAACCTTCTTCAGCCATTGCTTAAACACCTTTTCCCGTCAGCACTGTCTTCACCGTGTAAAACAGTATCGTTATATCCATTGCCAACGACATATTCTCATAATACAACACGTCGTACTTCAAACGCTCAATCATCTTGTCCACATCGCCCGCGTAGCCGTATTTCACCATTCCGAGCGACGTGATCCCCGGGCGTACGTTGTGCAAAAGGTAATAATACGGTGCTTTCTTCACGATACGGTCGATGAAATACTTCCGCTCCGGTCGCGGACCGACAATCGACATGTCGCCCTTCAGCACGTTCCAAAACTGCGGGAACTCGTCGAGGCGGTATTTCCGCAATGTGCGTCCGAAGGGCGTAATCCTGCGGTCGTCTTCCGAAGAGAGCTGCGGACCGTCTTCCTCCGCATCCACATACATCGTCCGGAACTTGTAAATGAAGAAGGGCTTTCCCATGTATCCTATCCTCTCCTGCCGGAAGAGTGCCGGTCCGTCGGAGTCTCTCTTCACGCGCCACGCAATGTAGGCGTACATCGGCGAAAGCAGGATCAGCACCAATCCTGAAATCACTTTATCTGCCACAAACTTGATGTTACGCTCCACCTCCGAGAGGTTGCTCTCCGTCACGTCGACCAGCGGAATGCCGTGTATGGTCTTTATCTTCACCTGCGACAGCGTGTCTATCTTGTCTGCCAAAACCTTTATCGGCAAACCGTAGGGATACAGCGAATAGAGGATGGAGAGCTGCTTTTTGTCGTCGTCGCCGGTATCCGTTGCCAGCACTATCTCGTCGATATGCTCTCGTGCCACGACAGACGGCAGCTCCTCGGTTTTGTCTTCGGGGATGAAACCCGAAACATGATAGCCCAACCGGCGGAGACTGCCGGCAATGCGCTCTGCCCTTGTTCCGATGCCGACAATCAACACGTTCGCTGCCCACTCCCCGCTTCTAACCTTCCGCAGACCGGAAAGCGTGATTACGAGACGGGGAATATAGGTCGCAAAAAACTGCATTCCCAAGAGCGTGAAGAACAACTCGTAGTAGATATGGAAAGAGCGGGGCAGATCGTTGAGCACAACCACAAAGAAGATAAACACCACCCCTATCAGCACCGTCACCAGCGTGACAAACAGCTCCGCAAGACGCGACTTGCCTATCGGACGGTTGTAGTAGCCCGAGAAATAGTAGAGCATTATCCAAAAGAAAGGGACAAACAGCTGCCCCTTCACCACCTGAGCATATTTAAGATATTCCGCGAAAGAAGTCGCCCCCTCATACACGGCAACCTCCTCGAAGCGCAGCCAGTTGAACAGAAACCACACAACCGTTGCCGCGACGAAGTCCGACACGATGTATTTTATCCTCTGTCTGCTGCTCTTTGTCATTATCTGATTATTTGAAACAGTCCTCCGTCGCCTAACTTTATGATGTTCGACGGCGTAGACGTGCTTTCGTCGTCGCGGCGATACGACACGATGAAGTCCACACCTTTCCGTATCTCGTCAGACACCTCGGCGAAGTTTGCCGGCGAGGGCTCGCCGCTCACATTTGCGGAAGTCGAGACAATCGGCAGACGAAACCTTTCGCACAGCCGTCGGGAGAACTCCTCACGCGTGATGCGTATCCCAACGCTCCCGTCGCCTGCCACAAGGTTTGCCGCCAGGTTCTTCGCATGAGAATAGATAATCGTAAGCGGCTTGTCTGCCACCTCGATCAAATTCCACGCAACCTCCGGAACGTCGTCCACGTACCTCTCCAATTTTGCCTCGCTGTCCATCAGCACCAGCATCGCCTTGCTGTCGGAACGCCTTTTCAGGTTATATACGCGTTCGACAGCCTCTTTGTTGGTCGCGTCGCAACCAATTCCCCAAATCGTATCCGTAGGATAAAGGATGATCCCCCCCGCCCGCATCACCTCGCAGGCTTTTTTTATGTCTTCCGTCATTGTCTCCATGCCCGATTGGAATAAGCTCGGCAAATATATGGATTTATCCGCAACGGTCGCGGAGGAATGTCTTTCCCAGAAAAAAGTTGGGACACTATACGAGGAAAAGTATAGTGAAAATGGCTTTGCAGTCTTGCAAAATGCTTTCCACACTCGTAGAAATGGCTTTGCAGTGTTGCAAAATGGTTTCCACGTTCGTAGAAATGGCTTTACAGTCTTGCAAAACGGTTTCCATGTTCGTAGAAATGGCTTTTCAGTCTTGCAAAAGGGTTTCCACGTTCGTAGAAATGGCTTTTCAGTGTTGCAAAACGGTTTCCACGTTCGTAGAAA
>CAVJTV010000074.1:0-11101 GCA_963652435.1 Desulfovibrionaceae bacterium
TTCTTGTTCCGCTGAACTTCAGCGAAGGGAAAAAAGGGCTTTTCTTGTTCCGCTGGACCTGCGGCGAAGGAAGAAAGCGGACTTTCTAATTCCGATAGATTTGATTTACCGCCGTCTTTTGCGCTGCTCTTGCTGCTTTTTCAGTTGTTCCTGCTGCATGCGCTGAGCTTCTTCGAGGCGTTTCATGAAGCCGGACTTCTTCTGCGGCTTACGTTTGTTGGCTTCCAGCTTGGCAAGCAGCTTCTCCTCGTCGACAGTGTAGCGGAACACAAGGGTTTGCACAATCGTGATCAGTGTCGACACGAAATAGTAGTAAGTCAGACCCGAGGCATACTGATTGAAGAAGACGAGGAACATCAAGGGCATCATATACATCATAACCTTCATCCCGGGCATCTGCTGCTGCCCGGTGTTGGTCAGCTCCATATTGTATTTCGTGTATATGATGTTCGTGACGGTCATAAGCAGACAGAACAGGCTGATGTGGTTGCCGAAATAGGGCGTTACGACGGGGATGTACGTGCTCCAGCTGAACACGGCATCGTAGGTCGACAAATCGTGCGCCCAGAGGAAACTCTGATGACGAAGCTCGATGGCAGAGGGGAAGAACATGAACAGCGCAATCAGTATAGGCGTCTGAAGCAGCATCGGCAGGCATCCCGACATCGGGCTTGCTCCGGCACGGCTATACAGATCCATCGTGGCACGCTGACGCTCCACCGCTTTCTCCTGCCCCGGATATTTGGCGTTGATTTCCTCCACCTGCGGACGAAGCACACGCATCTTGGCTGATGATATGTACGACTTGTATGTCAACGGGAAAAGGATCAGCTTGACAATGACCGTCAGCAGGAATATCAACAATCCGTAGCTGTGGATAAACTGCCCGAGGAAGTTGAACAGCGGGATAACGAAATACTGGTTCACCCAACGGAAGATGCCCCATCCGAGCGGAACAATCTTCTCGAGGTCCAACTCCTCCGCTGCTTCGTCGTCGAACGACTTGAGAAGCGAGAACTGGTTCGGACCGAAATAGAAGCGCAGGTTCGTGGATTCGTTCCCCCGCAAATCGAACGGTACGGAAGCCGTCATCTTATATTCTTTCAGGAAAGAACCGTTTTCCGGTAACTTCTTCGAGGCTACCACAGCCGCCTCCATGCCGTCGCCATCCGCAATCAGTATGGTGGAGAAATACATGTCTTTGTATGCAACCCATTTCACACGGCCGGAAAGCTGCCGGCTGTCGTCTTTCGTCTCGCTGAGATATTCCACGTCGTCGGCAACATACCTGTAATACATCTGAGCATAACGGTCTTCGAACTTGCGTCCTTTCTCTTGCTGAGGGATCTTCTGCTGCCAATGCAGGTCGAGCGCAGTGGTCGAAGGCGACAAGATGCCGTTCAGTCCGCTGCCTTTAACCGCCATCCGCAACATGTATTCGTCGGGCTGGAGTGTGTAGACGAAATCCAGCGAGCCTCCGCCTTCCACAGGCAGACGCATCGTGAGGCTGCCCTCACCGGCTCCCTTCTGAGGGGTGAAATACAAATCACCAGTGTTGACCACACGGTTGCCGGCTGTCACCAGTGTAAAATCCAAATCCGAGTTGTCAGCATCGAACAATACCAAATCTTCTCCTTTGTAGTTGTCGTATTGTTTCAGCCGAGCATACGACACACGCCCGCCCTTGTTGCTTATATGAAGCTCAACGAGGTTGTTCTCGAGGACTGTCACATCGTCTGTGCCGTTCATGGCTGAGGCAAACTCGCCAAGGCTGCTCTTCATGCGCTCTTCGCGTATCGAGTCCGGCACGTCTGCAAGCAAGTCGCTTGAGGCAGAAGCCTCTTTCTCTCGCTGCATCTCCGCCTGCTTTGCCTGCTCTATCTTTGCAATCGAATCCTGAAAGCGGCGTTGCGCCTCTATCTGCTCCGGCGTCGGGCGGTTGAGCCAGCTGAAGCCGAACAAGACGATACCAATCAGTACAAAACCTATTACTGTGTTTTTATCCATCTGCAGTTCTCATTTTTTGTTATCGATAGCAGCTTTCACGAAACTCATGAAAAGCGGGTTCGGATTGACCACCGTACTGTTGTATTCCGGATGGAACTGCACGCCGACAAACCATTTCAACTCCGGTATCTCAACCACTTCCACTAATCCTGTCTCAGGATTCTCTCCCGTACACTTCATGCCGGCTTTCTCGAACTGTTCGCGATACTGGCTGTTGAATTCGAAGCGATGACGATGACGTTCCTGGATATGTTCCTTCCCGTATGCCTCATACGCCTTCGAACCTTTTGTCAAGACGCAGTCGTAGGCTCCGAGACGCATCGAACCGCCCATATTGGTGATGTTCTTTTGGTCTTCCATCAGGTCGATGACCTTATAAGGCGTATTCGGTTCCATCTCTGTCGAGTTTGCATCGGTCATGCCCAACACGTCGCGGGCAAACTCAATAACCATACACTGCATGCCAAGGCAGATACCGAGACAAGGCACATCATTCTCGCGTGCATATTTCAGGGCGGCAAACTTGCCTTCTATGCCTCGCTGTCCGAATCCAGGGGCAATCAGTATGCCGTCCATGTCTTTCAGCAGCTCGGCAGCGTTGGCTTCTGTCAGTTTCTCCGAGTGGAACAGACGTAGATCCAACTTGCGGTCGTTGTAGATGGCTGCCTGCAACAAAGATTCGTCGATAGACTTATATGCATCCTGCAGCTCGACATATTTGCCGACGAGACCAATCTTAACCGTTTCGGTAGCGTCCGTCTTTTTCTTCAAGAACTCTTTCCAACGTTTCATCTCCGGTGTAGGTCCAACTTCCAGACCTGCTTTCCTCAGTATTGCCACGTCCATGTTCTGACGCTGCAACATGAGAGGCACTTCGTAGATGGTCGGGACATCCACCGACTGCACGACAGCGTCGGCATCCACGTTACAGAACAAAGCGACCTTACGGGTAATATCTTCGTTCAGCAGATGTTCCGTGCGCAACACCAGCACATCGGGCTGGATACCCAGCTCCTGCAACTGCTTTACGGAATGTTGCGTCGGCTTGGTCTTGTATTCCTTGGCTGCCGCAATGTAAGGCACGTATGTAAGATGCACGCAAAGGCAGTTACGCCCCATCTCCCATTTCAGCTGACGCACAGACTCAATGAACGGCAACGACTCTATGTCGCCCACTGTTCCGCCAATCTCGGTGATGACAAAGTCGAACTTATACTTCGTTCCGAGCAGCTTTACGTTTCGTTTTATCTCGTCGGTGATATGAGGAACCACCTGTACGGTCTTGCCAAGATAATCTCCTCTGCGCTCTTTGTTTATTACGCTCTGATAGATGCGTCCGGTCGTGATATTGTTCGACCGCGTGGTAGGAACATTCAAGAAACGTTCGTAATGCCCGAGATCCAGGTCGGCTTCGTGTCCGTCTACAGTTACGTAACATTCGCCGTGCTCATAGGGGTTCAACGTACCGGGGTCGACATTTATGTAGGGGTCAAACTTTTGGATAGTGACCTTGTAGCCTCTTGCCTGAAGGAGCTTACCCAAAGAGGCGGCGATAATTCCCTTACCCAAAGAAGAGACAACGCCGCCGGTAACGAAGATGTACTTTGTATCTGCCACGATAGTATATGTTTTATTGTCTTTTAATAGCTCACACGCGTTTCTGAGCCGCAAAAGTAGTCATTTTCACCATATCTTCTGAACAATCTCCATGCCTTTCTTGATGGCTGCTTCGTTCATCGGAATGAGGTTGTGATGGCGTTCGGGCAGCGATTTCTTTAAGCCCAGCAACACGTTTTCCAGCTTCACCATCGGGACTATCTTCAAGAGACCTCCGAGGATAAGCATATTGAACGCTTTCTCGTTTTTCATCTCCGTGGCAGCATCCATGGCATCCACTCTGTAGACGTTGATGTCGGTGCGCGTGACAGGTGTATGAATGCCATAACCGTCGTATATCAGAATGCCGCCCGGCTTCACTTTCCCAACAAACTTGTCCATCGACGGCTGATTGAGCACAATCGCAATGTCATATTCATTGAGTATAGGCGAGCTTATCGGGTCGTCGCTCAAGATAACCGTAACGTTGGCTGTTCCGCCGCGTTGCTCAGGTCCGTATGACGGCATCCAGGTGACTTCCTTTCCTTCCATCAAGCCTGAATATGCCAATATCTTACCCATCGACAACACTCCCTGTCCGCCAAAACCTGCTATGATTATTTCCTGTTTCATCTCTTTAATGTGCTATTCTTTGTTCTTCAAATCGCCAAGCGGATAGAACGGAAACATATTTTCCTCCATCCATTTGTTTGCTTTCACGGGAGACATCTTCCATCCGGATGCGCAGGTGGAGACAAACTCGACCACCGAAGTGCCTTTGCCTGCCATAGAGTTTTCGAATGCCTTGCGGAGTGTCTTCTTTGCTTTGCGCACGGCAGCAGCCGTATGCACGCTCTGCCGTGTCACGAGGCAAGTGCCTTCTAACTGTGCAAGCAGGTCACTAATCTTCAGCGGATAACCGTTGAGGGCAATGTTACGCCCGTAGGGGCAGGTGGCTGTCGGCATACCTTCCAGTGTGGTGGGAGCCATCTGACCGCCGGTCATTCCGTAGATGGCATTGTTTACGAACACTATCACGATATTCTCGCCACGATTGGCTGCGTGGATGGTTTCTGCCGTGCCGATAGCGGCAAGGTCGCCGTCGCCCTGATATGTAAAGACCATCTTGTCGGGGTTCAAGCGTTTGATTGCCGTAGCAATGGCAGGGGCACGCCCGTGTGCCGCCTCTTCCCAATCGATATCCAAATAATTGTATGCAAACACTGCGCAACCCACGGGAGACACACCGATTGTCTTCTCTTCCATTCCCATCTCGGCAATCACCTCGGCAATCAGCTTGTGTATTACACCGTGACTACAACCGGGACAGTAGTGCATGGGATTGTCGTTCATCAACTCCGGCTTTGTATAGACCAGATTCTCCGGTTTAATTATTTCGTTCAGTTCCATATAAATCTTACTCCTTTATCCGATAAATCTCAGTACATATTGAACCAACCTAAGGCATACGGCGGCTCCTCCTGTGTAGAGGAACGCATGACGGTCGTCCACCGTGAAATAGCAGACGATTGCCGCCGCTGCCAACAACAAAAACAGGATGGTCAGTATGCTGTCTGTCTTACTTCCGCGTGTCATAGTGTCAGAACAGTTTTTCCTTTAACGCATTCAATACTTCGTCGGGGGTAAACACTATGCCGCCCAAGCGACCGAAGTGCTCGACCTTTACCTTTCCGTTTACTGCCAGACGGATGTCTTCCACCATCTGACCTGCATTCAGCTCGACAGAAAGCATTCCCTTTACCTTCTCGGCATAGGAAGCGATGGCATCTTTCGGGAACGGCCACAGCGTGATGGGGCGGAGCAGTCCGAGGCGTATGCCTTCTTCGCGTGCAATCTCCACCACCTTTTGGCAAATACGCGCCGACGAGCCGAAAGCCACCAGGAGATAGTCGGCATCGTCGCAATGGAACTCTTCGTAGCGCACCTCGTTTTCTTCAATCTTGCGATATTTCGCCTGGAAACGGAGATTGTTTTCTTCCATCTTCGCAGGGTCGAGCTCCAATGAGGTTACGATGTTCGGTTTGCGGCTCTCCGGTTTGCCACGCACTGCCCACGGACATTCGGCAATAATCTCCGCCTCGGTCTTGCGCGGACGGAAAGGAGGCATAACCACCTTCTCCATCATCTGACCTATGATACCGTCGGCAAGGATAATCGCCGGATTGCGGTATTTGAAGGCAAGGTCGAAGCCCAGCCCCACGAAGTCTGCCATCTCCTGCACGGAAGAGGGGGCAAGGGTGATCAAGCGATAGTCGCCATGCCCGCCGCCTTTCACCGTCTGGAAATAGTCTGCCTGGCTCGGCTGGATTGTGCCAAGACCCGGACCGCCACGCATGACATTTACTATCAGGCAGGGTAATTCCGCCCCTGCGATATAGGAGATGCCCTCCTGCTTCAGGCTCACGCCAGGGCTGGACGACGAAGTCATCACCCGTTTGCCCGTTCCGGCACCGCCATACACCATATTGATTGCTGCGACCTCACTCTCGGCTTGCAGCACCACCATTCCCGTCGTCTCCCAAGGCATCTCTGCCATCAACGTCTCCAGAATCTCCGATTGCGGAGTGATAGGGTATCCGAAGTAGCCGTCTGCACCATAGCGTATGGCTGCATGGGCAATGGCTTCGTTTCCCTTCATCAGTTTTATCTCTTCTGCCATAGCTCTTTTATATTTTCACTTTATAGATGCTCAGACAGCCGTCGGGACAAACCACCCCGCAGCTGGCACAGCCTATGCAAGCATCTTCGTTCTTCATATACACATAATGATACCCTTTGTTGTTCACTTTGCGTGGGTGCAACTCCAAGACATCGCTCGGGCAAGCAACCACGCACAGGTTGCATCCCTTGCAGCGTTCCTCGTTTACAACGACCGCTCCTTTTATCTTTGCCATAGTATAACTTATTATGATTTCTCTATCTCGTCTAAAGACGCCGTAAAGGTAGGAAGTAATGTTGTGAAAACAAATTCGCGGTGTTTTAACCCGCCACCACCGGTGTCGCAAAAAACTTTTCTTCCTCCAATCAGTCTGCATGGACGATTAAACTTTTGTTGAAACCTCCAATCAGTCTGCATGAGGGATTAAACTTTTGTTGAAACCTTCAATCAGTCTGCATGAAGGATTAAACTTTTGTTGAAACCTTCAATCAGTCTGCATGAGACAAGAAAAGCAAAAAGATTTTTTGGGGGGGATGTTGTTTTAAGAGAACAAGTCTGCATGCGTGCCGGATAATCCTGCGGTCAGTTGATGTTTCCTTTGTTTCTAAGGAACTCTTTCGTCAGTTCTTCGGGCGGGATAACGCGATTCTTTTCGTTGTCGCCTGTCATCGCTTCCGAAATCTTTCTGATCTTCTCGTCGTCAAAGCCGTTTTCCTTCAAACGCTTTTGAAGATCTTCAAGCAAAGACTGCTTGTATTGCTCGTCGAAATTTTGGAATGTCCCGTCCGTTATTTGCACCAAAGCCATGTAAAACGGCAACAGCGGATGATCCGGTTGGAATCGCTTTATCATATTAAAGTATTTGAGTGCCTCCTCCGTTTCGTCGACCATACAGAAGAATTTGCCGGTGGAGAAAGCCGTGTTCATATCTTCTTTCGAGAGCTGCTCTCTGCTACCCAAAATCTTGAGCAGTCGCCCCGATGTGTCTTTCGAATCAGCGTCTCGCCCTATATCCATGTAGGTTGCCGTCAGCAGAGAGAGAACGTTGAGGTCATTAGGAAACTTCCTGTTTGCCGCATCCAGCACCTTGGGCAAATCCTTCTCGTGTTCCGCCTCAATGCAACAGTGAATGAAGTTGAGATAGTCGATAGGCTTGTCGGATATTACCTTGTTGCAGACAATGTTTTTCAGGCATTTGTATGCCTCTTCGTAATTGTCGATCCCGATGTAACACTTTGCCATGACAGAGTAGATCTCCTTGCTCTCTTTCTCCATGTCCGGCGTTATGTTTATCTTTTTGTATACATCAATCGCCGCCTCGTAGCTCCCGTTCATGTAGCAGAAAAGCCCTTTCATCATCTCCATTTCCGTGTCCGGCTCCGAATCGTTGCAAGCCGAAGCGAAACAGAGTGCTTCGATAGCCTTGGCGAAATCTCCCTTGTCGGCATAGATCTGCGCGGCGGTGTTCCAGCTCTCGGCATCGTATGGGTCTTCATCGATCTGTTTGTTTTGCAACTCGATTGCCTTGTCCGCATCCACACAATCCATGAGACGATTTTTCTCGTCTTTCAGAGAGAAACTGTTAGGGAACAGCTTCAAGCCGCGGTTTATAAGCTCGAACGCTTCATCGTCCATGCACATGTCAACAAGTATGGTTGCGATGGCCTCGAAAGCCTCCTGCAGATAATAGCAATTTTCCTTTGTCAGTTCATCTAAGTGTTTCGACACCTTGTCGTATTCCTGGAGCCTGCACCAGCACTCCATTCTCAGCAGGTCGATCTCATCCTCATACTCGCCTTCGCCGTTTATGGCATCAATCAATGTGAGTGCCTTATTGCAGTCTTCAGTGAAGAGATACCCTCGGGCTTCCTGTATCTGCATAACCACATTGTCGGGATGGAGATGTCTGCCCAATTCCACAACTCTGTTGAAGGCTTCATACTCTTCCTCAGATTCGAGATACTCCAACAGATCGTCGAGCTCGTTGGTGTCAAAATACGGTATCTTCCCGTTAGTGACGGCATCCCGATAACGCTCTATCAGACGGGAGATTTTCTGTTCCATGATGTTATGCTTTGTCTTTCACTTTACTCCAGGTGTCTTTCAGCGAGACTGTGCGGTTGAAGACGAGCTTATCCGGCGTAGAGTCTTTGTCGACGTTGAAATAACCGATGCGTTGGAACTGCAGATAATCCAGTGGCTTGGCGTTTGCCAGATACTTCTCCACGTAGCAGTTCTTGAGCACCTTCAGCGAGTCGGGGTTGAGGATTTCCTTCATGGCGTCCAACACGGAGCAGCCTTTAGCCTCGCGGATGGCAGACAGCTCGTCGCGCGGGTTCTCCACCTTCCACAGGCGGTCGTACAGACGGACTTCTGCCGGCAGACTGTGCGCACAGCTCAGCCAATGCAGCGTGCCTTTCACCTTGCGGTTACTATCCGGCATGCCGCTCCGCGTGTTCGGGTCGTATTCGCAATATACCTCCGTCACCTCGCCGGCTTCGTTCTTCTTGCATCCCGTGCATTTCACTATATAGGCATTCTTCAGGCGCACCTCCTGACCCGGGGTCATGCGGAAAAACTTCTTCGGCGCATCCTCCATAAAGTCTTCTCTTTCCATCCACAGCTCGCGGCTGAACTCTATGACGTGGCTGCCTGCTTCTGTGTCTTCCGGATTATTGATGGCGGTCATCTCTTCCACTTGCCCTTCCGGATAGTTGGTGACGATGAGCTTCACCGGATCGAGCACGGCAGACACTCGTGTGGCACGTGCGTTCAGGTCTTCGCGCACTGCGCTCTCGAGCAGTGCAAACTCGTTCAAGGCATCGTAGGTGGTATAGCCTATCTTGTCGACGAACTTGCGTATCGACTCCGGCGAATAACCGCGACGGCGGAAGGCGCAGATGGTCGGCATACGGGGGTCGTCCCACCCGTCGACAATCTTCTCCTGCACTAATGTGAGCAGATTGCGCTTGCTCATCAGCGTATAACTTAGGTTCAGCTTGTTGAACTCGGTCTGACGGGGACGGTTGTCGTCGAGGTCTTTCCCTTCCTTCAGCCAGTCGATGAAGAGGTCGTACAGCGGACGGTGCACAACGAACTCCAGTGTACAGAGCGAATGGGTAACGCCCTCGAAGTAGTCGCTCTGTCCGTGTGCAAAGTCGTACATGGGATAGACCTTCCACTTGTCGCCCGTGCGGTGGTGGTGTGCCGTGCGCAACACACGATAGATAATGGGGTCGCGGAAGTGCATGTTCGGATTAGCCATGTCTATCTTGGCGCGGAGCACCATTGCCCCGTCTTCTATCTCCCCGTCGGTCATCTTCTGAAACAATGCCATGTTTTCTTCTATCGGGCGGTCGCGATACGGACTGTTGACACCCGCCTGAGTGGGTGTCCCCTTCTGCTGGGCGATAACTTCCGAGCTCTGCTCGTCGATGTAGGCTTTCCCCTCCTTTATCAGGCGGACGGCAAAGTCCCACAGCTGCTGGAAATAGTCGGAGGCATAATATACGTTCCCCCAATGGAAGCCGAGCCACTCGATGTCTTCCTTGATGGCATCCACATATTCCATGTCTTCTTTCACAGGGTTCGTGTCGTCGAAACGGAGGTTGCAGACCCCGTTGTGCTTTTCAGCTATACCGAAATCAAGACAGATGGCTTTGGCATGCCCGATGTGCAGATAGCCGTTTGGCTCCGGCGGGAAACGTGTCTGCACGCGTCCTCCGTTCTTGCCTTCTGCCAAGTCTTTCTCGACATTTGCTTCAATAAAATTCAGGCTCTTCTTGCCTTCGTCTTCACTTGTTTTGATCTCGCTCATAACTATGTCTAATATGATTTTATCCGTTTATTAACGGCTCAAAGGTACTGTTTTCTTCATTTGCCACATCCCGGCACCTGTTTTTTCCTACTTTTGCGCCCTGGTTTCGTTAACACATTCGTATGGAATACGTCAACTTTTTTATTGATTTCGTTTTGCATATCGACACACATTTGGCTCTTCTCGTGTCGACTTATGGCATTTGGATATATGCCATTTTGTTTCTGATCATCTTTTGCGAGACGGGCTTGGTGGTCACGCCCTTTCTCCCGGGCGACTCGCTGCTGTTCGTGGCGGGTGCATTGGCAGCTTTGCCGGGCAACCCGATGAACGTGCATACGGTCGTGCCCGTGCTGATGGTCGCGGCGGTGCTGGGCGATGCTTCCAATTATATAATAGGAAGGTTCTTCGGCGAGAAACTGTTCAGCAATCCCAACTCGAGGATATTCAAGCAGAGCTATCTCGACAAGACGCATAAGTTTTACGAAAAGCACGGCGGGAAGACCATCATCCTTGCCCGCTTCGTCCCCATCGTGCGCACGTTTGCTCCCTTCGTGGCAGGGATGGGTCACATGAGCTATCGCCACTTTGCTTCCTATAATATAATAGGTGGAGTTGTGTGGGTGGCTCTGTTTTCGTACGCCGGCTACTTCTTCGGCGGGATGGAGATTGTGCAGAAGAACCTGGAGCTGCTCGTCATCCTTATCATCATCATCTCCATTCTCCCCGGTGTAATCGAAATCCTTAGAAACAAAAAGCGTTCGTCCCGCTAATATTCCACGTTTCTGTCGCCCTTGTCGGTAAGTATTCCTCAACTACAAACTGACGGTGTATTTCTGCACAGGCGCGTCGGGGCGCGTCATGACAGGGGGGCGGGGGCAGTGCTTGCCCCAAAGAGCTGCCATGACAACGGAGGGAAGGAATTGTCCTCTGTTTTCGGGATTTATGCAGTTTTCGTAACGGCAAGATTGCACGAGCAAAACCCTCATGCAAATTGCATG
>CAVJTV010000075.1:0-11019 GCA_963652435.1 Desulfovibrionaceae bacterium
GAACACCCTTGCTCTTGGCTATGTAATTCCCGCTATTAGGGCTTACTCGGGACTTTCACCCGTTAGACAATGCTCATGCCGAGCGTACAAACACAAAGCCTGCCGTTCGGATTGAGACGGCAGGCTTTACATCAAACTAAAACATCAATCAATCGGTTTCTACCAACCGGGATTCTGAACCAAGGTAGGACACCGCTTCAATTCTTCTTGAAGAATGGGCCACAGATAGGATTTCGGCGCAGTAAACACACGATTGTCTTCCACAACAAAACGCTCCATGCGATATTTCTTACCGTTCACCTCAATCTTACCGTTCGGGTCTTCCACCGGCCTCATGCCATGAGACTGCCGTTGATCCTTGGGATACGGCCACTCGGAAGCGTCCACGTTGGTGGTCGTGCTGTAATCGCCCGGCTGAAGATAGAGCCGAGCCACCCAATAACGGTTGTTCTCGTAAAACAGTTCTACCCGACGCTCGCGCTGGATATATTCCTGCATCAACGCCTTGTCTGTCTTCACGGCAGGCGGCATAGGAGCCATAAACGAGCGGGCACGCACATTGTTTATCAGCTCGTAAATCTCCTCGTTAGGGCCTGTCAGGGTGTTCACCGCCTCGCAATAGATGTAGATAAACTCCGGCAAACGCCAGATAGCTGGACCATTGATGGTGTGACCGCCATGACCGCGATCCCAACCGTCTTTGTAGAACTTTCTCAGGTAATAACCCGTATGAGAAGCCTGGTCGAGATAACTTCCGGAAACGGCATCGTTGCCCTCCGCCGTATTCAGCTGATTGCCTCCGTACCAGGAGCCATGATAACGTATGTCGCGATAAAAACGCGGGTCACGCTCGACGCTTTCGTATGGATTGCCGTCATCGTATCCGTCTTTCACGGCATGATCGCAATAGATAGGATAGCCGTACCCATCCGGAGCGATATATTCATACTCGTCCACCTGCTCCTGCAAAGGACGCTGACGGGCATGACCTCCTTGAGAGGGAGGCAGAATGTCGCCCGACCAACCGGTGTCTTTATCTTTTGTCACAAACCAAACCCATTCTTCCTGCATGGAGTCCATGTCGTACATCATCTGCCACAAACGTTGATACACCTTATGGTTGTTTGCATCAGCCTTACCGTCCACATCTCTGAAATCGTCTGCAGCATACGTTTCATATAGCTTATAACGTGGCGAACCGTCGTCTTTCTTACAATCCAAAACAGCCTTGGCTGCATCTCTTGCAAGCTCCCAACGTCTCTGATCGTAACCGTATTCCGATTTGAACAGACGGGTGTCGTTGGGCAGTTCACCACCATTCCACATAGGTGTGGCAGCAAGCCAACGAGCCATAGCCTTCAATCCGAGGCAAGCTCCTTTGTCGACACGACCAAAGAACTGTCCACCGTTCCAACTATTCACACGGCTATATGCTTCGTCGGCATCCGCACATATCTTTTCGACTATCGAATGGAACGACTCCTTCTCGAAGTTCATGTCTTCTCCGGGGTTCACAACATGATCGACATACACAGCCTCACCATACGACCGTATCAGAAGGAAATGCAGATAACCTCTCAGGAAATACACCTCGCCGATGCGCCTGTTCAAGTCGCCGGCACGTCCGTCTTGAGGGTTGTCCGGAGTGTTGTATTTCTCCACTCCCTCCAATATGATGTTGGCAGAACGAATTGCCGAATACAAACTGTTCCAATACTGCCCCGCACTACTGTTTGAGGGCATGCCTTGCGAAGGGCCATAATTCCCTACATGAAACTGATGAGGGATCGCACCTTCGTGACTACTTGCACTACATTCATCCGAGATACTCGACAGACTGAAGTGGTTGAAATAGATCAGGGGCTTATGACCGGATTTTGCGCGGGCATACAGGTCGGTCACCAAAGATTCCACTTTCTCAAAACGGCTGAAAACCTGCTGCTCTGTTGTCTTATCGTCCGGCGTACGATCCAGATAATCATCGCAGGATGCCATGCCAAACAACCCTGCAACCAAACCTGCCAATATATATAACTTCTTCATCTTCGTTTGTTGTTAAATTAGTAAGTAATATCAATACCAAAATTGAATATACGCTGGATAGGATACCATGCGCCGTCTCCTGACTTTGTCTCAGGGTCAACATCCACATCACCCAGGCCATCGAATGTAAGCAGGTTCATGCCCTGCACATAGAAACGGACATTCTGCAATCCGGCAAAGCGAATAGCACTCTTGGGTAATGTATATCCAATCTCAACATTCTTAAGACGCAGATAAGAGGCGTTATACAAGAAGAGGCTACTGTTCGAGTTCTTGTTGTTGTCGTTTTTACCAATCGTCAAACGAGGATATGTTGCGACATCTTTGGTTTCTTCCGTCCAACGGTTTAAGTGCATCGGTTTCACCTTACCAATCTGATCCTGGTCGTACTGCGGGAAGTCCCATACTCCTGCGCCGGTCAACAGGATACTCGAATTGGCAGCTCCCTGGAACAGCAGACTAAGGTCGAAACCATTATACTGAAAACCAAGAGGAATACCGAACTGTATCTCCGGTGTACGGGGATTGCCCATTGCACGGCGGTCGTGCTCGTCGTCAATTTTCCCATCGCCATTCAAATCTTTATAGACCACATCACCCGGATACAACGTACCCCACGGCTGGAAGCCTTCGCCATTGTTCATTGCGTTCAGACGATCGGCTTCAGCCTGGTCGTACACAAAATGATCCACTTCATACACGAAATATTCGTCGATGCGTTTACCGGTATTTGCCCTCCACTCATTATCGTAGGAAACTTCGTTCATGAATTTGATCTTGTTGCGGGCAAAAGTGAAGTTAGGTTTGATGTAGTAGCGGAAGTCCTTACCGATATTGCCGCTCCAACCTATTTCAAAGTCGATACCTCTGTTGTCCACTATACCGGAATTGACAAAAGGAGCATCCTTCCCGACAATTCCCGAATAGCCCAGCTTGCCGGCATCACTCAGGTTGGTAATAATATCATAGCGATGCTCGAAGAAATAATCTGCGGCAAAAGTCAGACGTTCATTAAAGAACGAGGCATCTATACCCACATTCAGTTTCCGTGCTTTCTCCCAAGTCAGGTTGGGATTTGCGAAGTTTCCTTCTTTCAATCCACTATATCCGGTACCGAACTCATTCACGCCAAAAGAGTAGCCATCACCGCCCTGAAAGAATTGCAGATAGGCAAAACGGTCGTCGTTGTTGTCGGATATCTTATCGCTACCAACCAAACCGTAGGATGCTCTCAGCTTAAGGTTGTCAAGCCACTTATCCGTTCCTTCCATAAACTTCTCGCGCGAGATAACCCATCCGATAGATCCGGCAGGGAATGTTCCGTAGCGCTTGCCCGGTGCGAAGTTTTCGGAACCATTGTATCCGATGTTAAACTCTGCCAGATACTTGTTTTGAAAGGCGTACGTAGCCCGCGCCGTCATGCCTTGATAGCGATACGCCACACGATTGTCATAACTACGGTTCGAACGGTTCAACAAAACCATAGCCGAAACATCGTGATCGCCGAATGTGCGCATATAATCCAGTTTCAACTGATAGTAGGTCTTGCTCTCAGCCGCATTATGCGAAAAGGAATTTCCGATCGTCTCATCCTTTTCATACCACGGATTTCCCAAGATATATTTACCCGTATAATTCGGATTATTCATGTAATACGACCCGTAGCTGCCTTCTGCCGGCTGGAACGTGGCATATTTGGTGAAGTTCATATAACCATCAGAACGGCTTCCCAACTCTCGATTCACCCAGTTTCCTTCCGAGGCATCGTAAGAGAACACACCTTCAATCTTCAAGCCCTTCGTTATGAAATCAAGTTTATGCCCGATGGCAAACGATCCGTTCAGATATGTATTCTTTTCAACTATGTATCCTGTCCTCGACAGTTCACCTAAGATATTCTTACGATGCCTGTAGTCGCCATACAACATGCCATACGGATTGTTCAATACATAATCTTCGTTCTCCGAGTTGCCATTGTTTGCCACCGTGATAGGCAAATATGGAGGTAATGTATTACACAGACTAACGATCTGTGTAGCCGTTGTTCCCGGAGCATGACGATCCGTGATTCTGGCACCCAAGTCCACACGCACATAGAAATCCTTCGTAATATCAACATCGACATTCGCACGAAAGTTGTAACGTTTGAACCGTGCCTGCGTGTCGTATTCCGTCATGTTCGTATGTTCATAGTTTCCGTTCTGAGAATAATAGTTTGCCATCACGTAATAGCGCGCACGTTCCGAACCGCCACGAACAGACAAACTGTAATCCTGCTGCAACCCAGGCTTGAATGCGTAATCGAAATAATCCCAGTTATACCCCAAGCCATCTGAATTGTCGCCTTTCGCTTTTCTATAATTATTGATTGCCTCCTGCGAGAACAGCTCCAGATTTGAAGGATCTGTCCCGGGGTTACTGTTTATCATCGCTTCGTTATATAAGGTTGCATAGTCTGCCGAACCCAAATAGGAAGGGAACTTAACCGGCGCATTTGTACCGACCGATGCCTTGAAGTTCACGCTCGGCTTTTCAGAAGCCTTACCACGTTTCGTTGTAACGATGATAACACCGTTTGCACCACGCACACCATATGGAGCAGTAGCAGAAGCATCTTTCAAGATTGTAAACGTCTCGATCTCTTCGGGAGCAAGATAACTCATGTCTCGTTCAACACCATCGACAATAACGATAGGCGATTTGTCTCCGTAAGTTCCCATTCCCCTGATGCGGATGTCTGCTTTGTCGACACCCGGTTCGCCACCTCCAAACTGGTTTGCCATCAAACCCGGCATTCTACCAGCCAGGGCATTGTTAAGGTTTGCCGTCGGACTTTGTTTTAGGTCTTTCGTTGTGATGGTCGCAACAGATCCGGTAATGGTTGCTTTCTTCTGTGTCGTATAACCGACAACCACAACCTCTTCCAATGCCTTGGTATCCTCCACCATCACAACCGTCAGCATCTTCTTCCCGTCAATCTTTATTTCCTGTGGCTGATAACCTATGTAAGAAAACACCAGACTGGCGCCCGAATAGGGAGCGGTAATCTCGAAGTTTCCGTCCATATCCGATATTACGCCGGTCATGGTTCCCTTCACCATGATATTCACACCAGCCAAAGGTCCGAACGCATCCGATACGCTACCCTTGACCTTGAAACCTTCCTGTGCCACCTCAGCAGAGTGCTTCTCCACCGGAAACAATATCACTTGCCCATTTTCAACTTTGTATGAGCAATCCTGCTCAAGCAACAACAGATGTAACGCTTCTTCCAAAGATATGTTCTTGGAATTCACACTCACCAGCGCTTCATCGTTCAACACATTGTTCGAGTAGATGATACTCACACCCGTTTGTTCCTGAATCTGCTCCAACGCATACTTCAATGTCGTATTGTTGCACGACAAACTCACCTGCGACTTCAAGACGTTTGCATACATGGTCAGCGACAAACAACCGCACAGACCTACGACCAACATCCGCCTCCAACGCCCCCTTTCATGCGAAAACACTTTCCTCATTTCGGACTCTTTCTTCATGGTACTAAAATCTTTTTGTTACACAATAAATTCTCATTCTCATTGCCTTTCATAACATTCTCGTTTCTTTATATGGATAACTTTTTGTCTTTCACTATGAACAATTCCTGCTCTCTCGAGTCGTAGTTAGGAATAAGTATCTTCATCAACACGTCCATCGTCTCCTCTGCCGTATTCCTCAGGTCGAGATTTCCGGAAATCTGGTAATCCGCGTATTTCGGACGAAGCAATTCGATTTCTATATTATACGACTTCTCAAGTTTGCGGATAACCCTCGACAGCGGCTCGCGGTTGAAGCGCAACCGTCCTTCCGTCCAAGAGATATAATCCCGGACATCCACTGTCTTCAATTCCTCATCACCGGAGTCTGAACGGTAGACATAACATTGATTGGGAGCAAGCTCTATTTTGCCGGCACCAGATTCCAAAGCTATCTTACCTACAACCAACACCGCCTCAAACAAATGCTGTGACTTGTCAACCGAGACATTGAATTTCGTGCCCAACACTTCTATGGCTTTACTACCCGTCTGCACGACGAACCTTCTTTGAGGCTCTTTTGCCACTTCAAAATAGGCTTCACCATCCAAGTATACCTCCCGTTTGTCTTTGGAGAAGGCAACCGGATAAACCAACGAAGACCCTGAGTTGAGATAGACCCTTGTGCCATCTGCCAGAACCAATGTCGAGCGTTTGCCGTATGGAACATAAATCGTATTCAGCTCGCTTTTACCCTTTTTCTCTTTCCGGACAGCCACCGTATCATTGATCACTATCTGCCCTTTCCTGTCGTAGGTCACAACGGACGTGTCAGACAATGCTATCTCCTCCTTGTCGCTCACCGTCAGTGTCACCTCCGTCCGCTCGGTAACCTCAGCCAACGCCTTTTCATAGTCGTATTGCGGCTCCGTCCGGAAGAGAACAACAAACAACACTGCCGCTGCTGCACAAGCGGCGGTGCAGGCGGCTGCAACCAAACGATGGCGTTTCTTTCCGACAACGCCCATAATCTTCCGTACTTCTTCGGCATCTGCCGTCTCTTCTCGGTCTGCACGGTCAATATCGACAGAAGCATACACAGCCTGCATCTTTCGGAAAGCAGACTTGTTTTCCTCGCTTGCTTCAATCCATCGAAGCACATCACGGGCTTCCTCCGGCGAGCATTGCCGCTCAATAAAACGAATGATTAAATCGTTGTCCATAATTCCTCCGTTATTGTTATTCGGAGGAAGAACAACTTTTTTGGGGTTTACCCTAATACGGAATGCAATTTTTTTCGAGAGTCAAAACAAAAAAAAATTTTTCCGTGGGTTATTCATCCAAAAGATTGAGAAATACAAATGCAGCAGAGAGAAGATAATCGCGCGACAAGTCCTGCCTCAGCTGGTTAAGAGCCTTGCTTATGTGAAACTCCACTGCCTTTACGGTTATATTCTGTCGTTCGGCTATCTCCCGATTCTTAAGCCCATCGTAACGGCTCATCGTGAAAACCTCTCTTGTCCGAGGCGACAGTTTGGAAAGCGATGTTTCTATCGCAGATGTCAATTCCTTGGTCACCAATATCTCCAGGGATTCGTCTTCCAACACATAAATGTTGCTTCGCTGGTAAATGTCAGTCTCTGTCAGCTCGTCGATTTCGATACATTCCAGCCTCAGAGACTTCAGGTAGTTCAGGCATTTGTTTCGGCAGACTACCATCAGATAAGTTATCAGGCAGGTGTCGTCGCTCAACGTCGCACGTCCGTTCCACAAAGCAAGGAAGGCATCCTGCACAATCTCTTTAGCTGCCTCCGCGTCCAACACATAAATCTGGGCGAATTTGTGCAGCCGCTGCCAATAGGATTCCACAATACCTCTAAATGCCCGTTCGTTGCTTTCTTTCAGTTGCCGTACACGTATATCCATCTGAGCGAACACATGTATAATAATCCACACAAAAATATGAAGAAATATATAATCACGCCATCAAATACGTGCTGCATGAAGGTCTTGTACGGTGTTTCTTGGCATTTCCCGAGCTGCGGTAAACAAAAGCCCCGGGCGGAAAGGTATCCGCTCGGGGCTTTTAGCTTTATGTTTCGGACAGGCTTTTAGTATCCTTCCTCGTCCATCGCGTTGAAGTCGACAACGTTCTTGCGGTTGGCAATGATACGGTCGAACTCGTCCTTAGCACCGACAATCAGGCGGTCGAACTCACGCTGACCTGTACCTGCCGGAATCAGGTGACCGCAGATAACATTCTCCTTCAAGCCTTCCAAATGGTCCACCTTTGCATTGATGGCAGCCTCGTTGAGCACCTTCGTCGTTTCCTGGAAAGAGGCGGCAGACATAAAGCTGCTAGTCTGAAGTGCAGCACGCGTGATACCCAAAAGAATCTGGTTGGTAGTGGCAGGTTTTGCGTCGCGAGCTTGAACGAGCTTCAAGTCGCGGCGTTTCAACATACTGTTTTCGTCTCTCAGCTTACGTGCCGTCACAATCTGACCGGCTCGCAAATTGCTGGAATCTCCGGCATCCTCAATAAACTTCTTGCCCCAAAGCCGGTCGTTCTCTTCCATCACTTCCTGCTTGTCGACAACCTGCTGCTCCAGGAAGTTGGTGTCTCCACGATCCACGATTTCCACCTTACGCATCATCTGACGGACGATAACCTCAAAGTGCTTGTCGTTGATCTTCACACCCTGCAGACGGTAAACGTCCTGCACCTCGTTGACGATATATTCCTGAACAGCCGTCGGCCCCTTGATGGCAAGGATGTCCGCCGGAGTAATTGCGCCGTCGGAAAGCGGCATACCGGCACGGATATAGTCGTTTTCCTGCACCAAAAGCTGTTTCGACAGAGGCACCATGTATTTCTTCACCTCGCCGAGCTTGGACGTTACGGAAATCTCGCGGTTACCGCGCTTAATCTTTCCGAAGCCAACCTCACCGTCGATCTCGGAAACGACAGCAGGGTTAGACGGGTTACGGGCTTCGAACAACTCTGTAACACGGGGGAGACCACCGGTGATATCACCTGCCTTACCAACGGCACGCGGAATCTTGACAAGCACCTCACCTGCCTTCACCTCGTCGCCCTCCTCTTTGACCACGTGGGCACCAAGAGGCAACGAATAGTTCTTCAGGACAACCCCTGCCTCGTCCACGATGTGGGCAACCGGCACCTTCGTCTTGTCTTTCGACTCGATGATGATCTTTTCCTTCAGACCTGTCGTCTCGTCGCTTTCCACCTTATATGTAACACCTTCTTCAACGCTCTCGAAGTCGATCTTACCGGAAACTTCCGATACGATAACCGCGTTGAAGGGGTCCCATTCGATAATCACGTCACCCTTGCTGATCTTGTCGCCGTTATTGAAGAACAGCTTCGAGCCGTAAGGGATGTTATGAGTCAGAAGCACAATGTTCGTGTTCGGATCGATGATACGCATTTCCGCCAGACGGCTCACAACGACCTGATACTTCTTGTCGGAAGTAGCATCGTCAGCCTCAACGGCACGCAGCTCGTCGATTTCGAGCACACCGTCGTACTTGGAGGTAATGCTGTTTTCCGTTGCAATGTTGGATGCGATACCACCGACGTGGAATGTACGAAGCGTCAGCTGCGTACCAGGCTCACCGATGGACTGTGCGGCAATGACACCGACAACCTCACCCTTCTGAACCATACGACCCGTTGCAAGGTTACGCCCGTAGCACTTCGCGCAGACACCCTTCTTCGATTCGCAGGTAAGCACCGAACGGATCTCCACACTCTCGATAGGAGAGTCCTGTATTGTCTTGGCTGCATCTTCGCGAATCTCTTCACCGGCTGCAACAATCAGCTCACCCGTCAACGGATGGTTGATGTCATGCACAGACACACGCCCGAGGATACGCTCGTAGAGAGATGCTATCACGTCTTCGTTGTTCTTCAATTCCGTACAAACCAAACCACGCAAGGTGCCGCAGTCTTCTTCATTGATAATGACATCATGCGACACGTCCACCAGACGACGGGTCAGGTAACCTGCGTCGGCAGTCTTCAGCGCAGTATCCGCCAAACCCTTGCGGGCACCGTGGGTGGAGATGAAGTATTCCAACACCGACAATCCCTCCTTGAAGTTCGAAAGGATAGGGTTCTCAATGATCTGACCGCCTTCTGCTCCGCTCTTCTGCGGCTTTGCCATCAGACCACGCATACCGGACAACTGACGAATCTGTTCCTTCGAACCACGGGCTCCGGAATCCATCATCATATACACGGAGTTGAACCCGTCGTTGTCGGCTGTCAACTGCTTCATCAGAATGTCAGACAACTTACTGTTGACATGAGTCCACGTGTCGATAATCTGGTTGTAACGTTCGTTGTAGGTAATGAAACCCATATTATAGTTGGCAAGGATTTGCTCCACTGCTTCGTAGCCTTCCTTAACCAACGCGTCTTTTTCTGGCGGGATAAGCACGTCTGCCAAGTTGAACGACAGACCGCCCTTGAATGCCATGTAGTATCCCAAATTCTTGATGTCGTCCAGGAACTGAGCCGTACGGGCAACGCCGCAAACCTTTATCACCTTGCCGATGATGTCGCGCAGTGCCTTCTTTCCCAATACCTCATTGATGAAACCAACCTCGAAAGGAACATATTCGTTCACCATCAGACGACCGACAGATGTCTCAATCATCTTCCGCACCAACTTTCCGTCTTCTTCCACATTGTCGACGTAGACCTTGATCGGGGCGTGTATGTCCACCTTCTTCTCGTTGTATGCTATGGTTGCCTCTTCCTGCCCGTAGAACACGAGCCCCTCGCCTAACGAACCTTTACGCAACTTGGTGATGTAATACAGACCAAGCACCATATCCTGTGAAGGGACGGTGATAGGTGCGCCGTTAGCAGGGTTCAGAATGTTGTGAGAAGCAAGCATCAGCATCTGCGCTTCCAACACCGCCTCGTTTCCTAAAGGCAAGTGAACTGCCATCTGGTCGCCATCGAAGTCGGCATTGAACGCCGTACAAGCCAACGGGTGCAACTGTATAGCCTTGCCCTCAATCATCTTGGGCTGGAATGCCTGGATACCCAAACGGTGCAACGTCGGCGCACGGTTCAACAACACAGGATGACCCTTCATTACATATTCCAAAATATCCCAAACGACCGGCTCCTTGCGGTCTACTATCTTCTTTGCAGACTTGACCGTCTTGACAATGCCACGCTCAATCAGCTTACGGATAACAAAAGGCTTATAAAGCTCGGCTGCCATATTCTTAGGCAGACCGCATTCGTGCATCTTCAATTCCGGACCTACAACGATAACCGAACGGGCAGAATAGTCGACACGTTTACCCAACAGGTTCTGACGGAAACGTCCTTGCTTACCCTTCAAGCTATCCGACAACGACTTCAACGGACGGTTTGCCTCCGTCTTGACGGCACTCGACTTACGAGAGTTGTCGAACA
>CAVJTV010000076.1:0-10930 GCA_963652435.1 Desulfovibrionaceae bacterium
CGTCTGATTTTAATATGAAGAGGGTCGTCTCGGAAGAGGCGGCTCTCTTTTTTTGCCACAATACCCCCAGTGAAGAACAGAGAAACCGTTGTATGGATACACTGACATCTCTGAAATTTCGCAGGGTCGTTGTAGGGATACGCTAATATCTCTGAAATTTCGCAGGGCTGTTGTAGGGATACACTGACATCTCTGAAATTTCGCAGGGCTGTTGTAGGAGTACACTAATATCTCTGAAATTTCGCAGGGCTGTTGTAGGGATACACTGACATCTCTGAAATTTCGCAGGGCTGTTGTAGGAGTACACTAATATCTCTGAAATTTCGCAGGGCTGTTGTAGGGATACACTGACATCTCTGAAATTTCGCAGGGCTGTTGTAGGAGTACACTAATATCTCTGAAATTTCGCAGGGCTGTTGTAGGGATACACTGACATCTCTGAAATTTCGCAGGGCTGTTGTAGGAGTACACTAATATCTCTGAAATTTCGCAGGGCTGTTGTAGGGATACACTGACATCTCTGAAATTTCGCAGGGCTGTTGTAGGAGTACACTAATATCTCTGAAATTTCGCAGGGCTGTTGTAGGGATACACTGACATCTCTGAAATTTCGCAGGGCTGTTGTAGGAGTACACTAATATCTCTGAAATTTCGCAGGGCTGTTGTAGGGATACACTGACATCTCTGAAATTTCGCAGGGCTGTTGTAGGAGTACACTAATATCTCTGAAATTTCGCAGGGCTGTTGTAGGGATACACTGACATCTCTGAAATTTCGCAGGGCTGTTGTAGGGATACACTAATATCTCTGAAATTTCGCAGGGCTGTTGTAGGGGTACACTAATATCTCTGAAATTTCGCAGGGCTGTTGTAGGGGTACACTGATTTGGCAGAGAGAAAAAAAACGAGGATGCCCGTAAATGGACACCCTCGCTATCTCTCGGTGATTATAAATGCTTATTTCCCGATAATACCCAGCTTCGAGGCGTTGATAAAGTCGATTATATGCTGTATCTCATCGCTCATTGGCACCTGATCGCCCACCATTTGCAAGGCGTCGAAGATGCTGCTGTGCCCTTGGTAGATAATCCGGTAGGCGTGACTGATGTGCTTGACGATTTTCGCATCCATACCTTCATGTTGCAGGATATAGGAGTTCACACCGTAATAAGTGGTCGGCTCCTGGGCTGCGACGATGAAAGGCGGCAGGTCTTTGCGGAAGCGGCAGCCGGTCTGCGTCATCGACCATGCGCCAATGCGGCATCCCTGGCTCACCAGCACGTTTCCGCCGAAGATTACGCAATCCTCGAAGAAACAGTTGCCGGAGACTTTGCTTCCGTAACCGAGCACGCAGTGGTTGCCGATATGCGTGTCGTGCGAGATATGCACGCCCTCGTGCAGGAAGTTTCCATTGCCGATGAAGGTCTGCCCGCCCGCGTTGGTGGCGCGGTTGATAACCACATTCTCGCGGATAACATTGTCGTCGCCGATGACGGCAAGTGTTTCATCCCCTTTATAACTGAAATCCTGCGGCTCTGCTGCGATGACAGCACCGTTGAACACCCTGTTGTTTTTTCCCAAACGCGCACCACTCATAATGCTGGCGTAAGGCATAATCTCGCAATTGTCGCCAATCTCCACGTTCTTGTCGATGTATGCAAACGGATGGACCTTGACATTCTCGCCCAGCTTCGCGCCGGCGTCTACATAAGCTAACGGACTAATCATAATAATTCGAGTTATATGGGGTTATTACTCTCTCCCGCCCCCGACAGCGCTGTAGAGGTTGATAACAGCCTGCATGCGCTGAACGTTGTCGGAAACTTCTGTCAATTGTGCACTAAGAAGGCTCTGCTGAGCCGAAAGGATTTCCAAGTATGTGGACTGAGCGGACTGGAACAAAGCCTTCGTGTAGTCCACCGCCTTCGCCAGCTGCTCGACCTGCGCCTTGTCCTGCTCCAGCTTCCTGTTCGTTGCGTCGTAGAGGTGCAGCGCGTCGCTCACCTCCTTGCCTGCCTGAAGAACAGTCTGCTGATAGTTCATCTGCGCTATCTTCTCTTCTGCCTTCGACACCTTGAGGTTCGCAATCAGCTTGCCGTTGTTGAAGATAGGCTGAGCCAATGAAGCCAACGCCTGAAACATGAACTGCCCGGGGTTCGACACCGTGATGCCCGAGCCGTTTGTCCATCCTGCCGTCGCCGTGATGTTCAATCCCGGATAGAAAGCCGCACGCGCACGGTTCGTTGTGTAATATGCACTCGCGAGCGTCATCTCCGCAATCTTCACGTCCGGACGGTTCTCCAGGAGCTGCAGCGGCACACCCGCCATAAGATTGTCGGGCACTGTCTGCTCTTCTAACCTGCCGCGTTCAATCGTCCCCGGAGCTTTCGCCAAGAGGACAGACAGAGAGTTCTCCACCTCGCGCACCTGACGCTTAAGGTCGATCAGAGAAGAAGACACCTGATGATAGACAGCCTTCATCTGCACTACGGCAGCTTCCGTTGTCATTCCCGCCGTCTTCATGGCTTCCATCACGCGGACATTCTCCTTATATATGTCCACCGTCTCGGTAGTAATCTCCACTTGACGGTCGAGCATCAAAAGCGTAAAGTAAGTATTCGCAATGCCGCTTATCAGCTGCGAACGCACTGCCTGCTGCGAATACCGGCTCTGCAAATACGCAGCCTCTTGACCTCGGCTTGCGTTCAGCAGCTTACCGAAGAGGTCCACTTCCCAGCTTGCTGCGACAGGCAACGTGTATGCCTTCACATAATCGGAGCTACCCATTTTGGTCAGCGTCCCCTGCGGAGCTATGTTTATCGACGGGAGAAACGACAGGCGGGCTGAAGTAAGCAGCGTCTTTGCCTCTTCCACACGAAGCACGGCAGCCTGCATATCCACATTGTTTGCCAACCCCTCTTCAATCAGAGCCTGCAACTTCGGGTCGCGGAAAATCTCCTTCCAGGGGATGTTCCCCATGCTGGTGGTGTCGGCGGGCTGCAGTGCGTCCGTGTCCGACACCGGATCGCGATAGATCCCTGAGGTCTCTATCGTGTCGGGGCGTTCGTATGCTTTGTAGATGTGGCAACTGCTCAACAGGGCAGCTGCACACATCATATATATAATCTGATTTTTCTTCATTGTCTTCTCCATTATTTCGTTTTAGCGTATTGCTCTATCTCCGTATTCATATCGCTATTGTCCAGATCCTCCCATTCGATAGGCTTAACCTTTTCTTGCAAGTGCTGGAACACGACGAACAATACGGGGACAATAAATATCTGGAATATCATACCTATCAACATACCGCCGATAGCCGAAGCTCCCAACGTGCGGTTACCGTGCGCACCTACTCCGAATGCAAACATCAACGGCAGCAAACCGATGATCATTGCCAAAGAAGTCATAAGAATAGGACGCAGACGGGCAGCAGCTCCCAAGACGGCAGCCCAGGTGATGCTCATGCCCATACGCCGACGGTCGAGGGCGAACTCAACAATCAAGATGGCGTTCTTTGCCAACAGACCCATAAGCATAATCAAGGCAATCTGCATATAGATGTCGTTCGACATCGTTCCCAATATCAGTTTCAACGCCTGAATGTTGCCCAATGCTGCAAATCCGTTTACAAACAGGAAGCTGCCCATTAGTCCGAACGGAACGGACAGCAATACCGCCAACGGAAGGATGTAGCTCTCGTATTGCGCACTCAGTAGCAGGTAAACGAACACGAAGCACAACAGGAAGATGATACCCGTGGCACTGCCGCTCGTGCTTGCCTCTTCTCGCGCCATACCTCCCAGCTCGTAGGAAAATCCGATAGGCAAGTTCTCTTTTGCCACCTCAGAGATAGCCTGCAATGCCTGACCCGAAGTATAACCGGAAGCCGGCGACACCATCACCTTGATGGATGTATAAAGGTTGAAACGGTTGATGATATCCGGACCGTAAACCTTCTTCAGACTGACGAACTGCGTTATCGGAGCCATCTCATTGCCGTTGCGCACCTTGATGCTGTTCAGCGACTCGAGGTTCTTTGTCGCATCCGGCTCCGCCTGAATCATCACACGATACATCTTACCGAAACGGTTGAAGTTGGAAGCATACAGACCGCCGAAGTATCCCTGCATGGTGGTAAGGATAGTGCTCGGACTGATACCTGCCTTCTTGCAGGCTGCCACATCGATATCCAACTGATATTGCGGGAAGGTCGAGTTGAAGGTAGTCTGTGCCGCGTTGATTTCCGGACGGCTCTTCAGGGCTTCCATATAGCTGTTTACAACATCCTGAAAATGGTCGAGCGATCCACCCGTCTTGTCCTGCATGTTCAGCTCGATGTCGCTCGAAACCGAATATCCAGGGATCATAGGAGGTGCGAAGAACAGCACCTGAGCATCCTTTATCACTTTTTGTGCCCGCATGAACAGCGTTGCATATATGACATCGGAACTCTGCATCAGAGAGCGTTCTTCCCAGGGTTTCAGCTTGATGATGACAGAGCCGTAACCCGGTCCTTCACCGCCGATAAAGCTGTAACCCGAAATGATGGTACGCGACGCCACCGACGGATCGGCAGCCACAAGACTGTCTACACGGTTGAGTATCTCCTTGGCACGCTCCTGAGATGTTCCGGGAGGCAAGGTGACCGCACCCATGATAGTACCGGTATCCTCGCCTGGCACCATCCCCGTCGGTGTTGTCTTCATCAGGAACATCAGCAAGGCAATCGCACCTGCCACCAATCCGAACGACAACCATTTCTTATGGATAAAGAACACCACACGTTTCTTGTATCTCTTCAACACCGAATCGTATGCAGCGTTAAACGACGCATGGAAACGGTCCACAATCGACATCTTTTTCTTGCCTTCCTCTCCCTCCGTGTGAGGCTTCAGGAATATGGCACACAACGCAGGAGACAAAGTAAGTGCATTCAACGCCGAGAAGCCGATCGCTATCGCCATGGTCAAACCGAACTGGCGATAGAACGTACCTGCCGTTCCGCCCATGAAGCTCACGGGGATAAACACAGACATCATGACGAGCGTGATGGAAACAAGCGCACCGCCCAATTCGCCCATGGCATCAATGGAAGCCTGCCGGGCTGATTTATATCCTTGGTCGAGCTTGGCATGCACGCCCTCGACCACCACTATCGCATCGTCCACCACTATCGCAATGGCAAGCACCAATGCCGAGAGGGTAAGCAGATTGATACTGAAACCAATCAGTTTCAAGACGAAGAAAGTACCGATCAACGCCACCGGAATAGCTATCACAGGGATAAGCGTAGATCGGAAATCCTGAAGGAAGATATAAACCACCAATACCACCAGGATAAAGGCTTCCAACAGGGTCTTGATAACTTCGTGGATAGAAGCGAAGAGGAAGTCGTTCGCACTCTGAGCCACACTTATCTCCATACCTGCCGGCAAAGTCTCCCTTGCCTCGTCGATTACGGCTTCGATGTTCTTGATTGTCTCAGTCGCGTTCGTACCTGCCATTTGGAATACAATGGCAGAAACCGCATCATGCCCGTTCACCTTATTGCTATACCTATACGTTATACGACCAAGTTCCAGACGGGCAACGTCGCCCAAGCGAAGCACCTTACCGTCTGGCAAAGCCGTAATCACGATGTCGGCAAACTCTTCTTCCTGCTGCAGACGTCCTTTATAGCGCAACGTGTACTGATAAGTCTGGTTTCCTTGTTCTCCCAACTGACCAGGGGCTGCCTCGATATTCTGCTCAGCCAATACGTTCGATATGTCGGAAGGCATAAGTCCGTACTGCGCCATTATGTCAGGCTTCAACCATATACGCATCGAGTAGTCACCACCCATCACCATGGCATCACCCACACCCTTCACACGCTTAATCTCGGGGATGATGTTTATCTCCATATAGTTCTCGATGAACTGAGTGCTGTATTTGTCTTCAGCATCCACCAAGGAGAAGATCAGAAGCATTGAGTTCTGACGCTTACGAGTGGTCACACCGATCTTGGTTACTTCGGCAGGCAACAGTCCCTGTGCCATCGACACACGATTCTGCACGTTCACTGCGGCCATATCAGGGTCGGTGCCCTGATTGAAATATACGCTAATGGAAGCCGAACCGTTGTTGGAAGCCGATGACTGGATATACATCATGTTTTCCACACCGTTTATCTGGTCTTCCAACGGTGCTATTACAGAGTTCAACACGGTCTGCGCATTGGCTCCCGTATAGGTTGCACTCACCGAAACGGTAGGGGGTGCAATGTCCGGATACTGCGTGATAGGCAACGTGGTCAGACCAATCACACCCAGAATCACTATCAATATGGATATTACCGTAGATAGTACCGGACGATTGATAAATCTATCTAATTTCATTCTATACTCTTATTTTATACGTTCAACGGTGTTCTTTCATCAAAAAGCAGTCTTGATATTACCGTCGTGCTGGTCTTTCAGTGCCTGCTGAAACTTAGCATCTTTCTGCTCTGTCGTGATCGGTTCTATCTGCTGACCGTCTTTCAACTGCTGCACACCTTCCACCACAATCTTGTCGCCCGACTTCAAGCCACTTGTCACCAAGTAATTCTTACCGTCGCTCAAGTTCGACACGGTTATCTCGGTATGCTTAACGGTGTTGTCAGACTGCAAAACGAAAACGAACTTCTTGTCCTGAATCTCCTGAGTGGAAGACTGAGGTATCACGAATATATTTTCCAGCGTATAAGGGAACATCACGTTTGCCATACCGCCGCTTCTGAGCACATTCTGCTTGTTCGGGAACACCGCACGCATGCTGACCGAACCCGTCGTCTGGTCTATCACGCCGCCCACGGCATCAATCTTTCCTTTCTCGCAGTATATCGTTCCGTCCGACAGTTGCAGTTCCACATCCGGCATCTTGGCAAGCTGCTCCTTAATTGTGCCGCCAGCTTTGGTCAACGCGAGAAGCTGTTTCTCTGTCATCGAGAAGTAGACATACATATCGCCTATCTGAGAAACAGTGGTCAGCGCAGCTCCCGAAGGACCTACCAACGCTCCCACACGCGAAGGCAACATACCAATCACGCCGTCCGACGGACTGGTGACCGTACAGAAACCAAGATTTTGTTTGGCGGACGACAAGGCAGCCTTTGCCTGTGCCAAAGCAGCCCGTGCAGTCAACGTATTATTCATAGCCGTCTGGTATTCGAAATCGCTTATAATCCTTTGATCATGCAGCATCCTCTTGTTCTTTTCAGTATCCGAAACCGTTTTCAAGCTCGCCTCAGCCGACTTCACACCTGCCACAGCCTGTTCATACACTGCCTTGTACTGCGTGGGGTCAATCTCGAACAAAGCCTGCCCCTTTTTCACCTCCGCACCTTCATCAACACATAGTTTCACAATAAAACCCGATACCTGAGGACGAATCTCAATGTCCTGCTTTCCCTGGATCGTTGCCGGATAAGTGCTCATTTGCTCCGACGAAGAGGAGTTAACCGTCATGACGGCATACTCCTTGTCGCCTAACTTCATTCCTCCCTGACTGTTTCCACAAGCCGTCAATAAAGACACTCCCACAGCAAACGTCGCGATTTGCCTTAGTTGGGTAATCATAGTTCTCAACATCTGTTTATCCATAATTACAATTTAATATGTTTCCGCATCTTAAAAGTCGCGCAAATGTATGACCTTTCCATCGCTCTCACCTGTTTTATACATTCTTTATGCGTGTGGATAGCTTTATTTAATATGTGGTGATCAAACAGATAGCCGGTGCTTTGACAAATCGAAAATAAATTAGTCCGATTGCGCATACATTCCCGATGACCCCCTCTGTCGTTCGATAATTTAGCTTAATTTTGCGGTTGTAATAAATCAATTTAATCCGCAATACGATGGAATCCAAGTTTTCTATTTCGGAAGTATGTGCTACTTCTTGGCAAAAGCTCAAACCCCAGATATGGGTTTTGGCAGGACTGTTTATCGGCATGATTATTATCTATTCGATCCTCAGCATGTGTTCTTTGTTCACCGGAGGCTCTTTCGTTGGCTCTCTCATTGCTAACTTGATCAGCGTCCTCTTCTCCTGCGTTTTCTCCCTCGGGTATTTGAAAAACATCTTCCAGGCTTTGGACGGCGATGAGCCGCAGTTCTCGGCTTTCTCACAACAGGCGCACAAAGTCATCACTTACTTCGTTGCCAACCTCATTATGTGTGTTATCGTCGTGATCGGCACAATCCTCCTGATTATTCCGGGTATATATCTGGCATTGCGTCTTCAGTTCTTCATCGCTTTCATCGTTGAGGAGGATGCAGGAATCACGGATTCACTGAAACGCAGCTGGGAGATAACGCGCGGACAGGAGATACAGCTCTTCCTGCTTGTACTCGCAATGATCGGTTTCGCCATATTGGGACTGATCGTATTCGGAGTAGGAATATTCGTTGCCTTTCCCCTTATATACATGATGTATGGCTACGTATTCCGCAAGCTGAATACGCCGCAGATTGCAGAAGAACAATTCTAATAAACATAAAGCGAGAGGGGCTGTAGTTGCAGCCCCTCTCGCTTTATGTTTCATCGTACCGTCACCTCATCTATGAAGAACCACGCGGGATAACCCACGCCATAGTGCCACGACGGACACACCTTGGTGCCTTCCACCTCCACCTTTATGTAACGCGTCATGACAGGCTCAGGGCTGTCGCATCTCACGCCGACAAACTTCACCTGCTTCGAACGGTCTTCCGCCAATGTCTTCTCGCCGAACGGCTGCCAGGTCTCACCCTCTGACGAGACACTGTACGTCACCCGCCGTGGGAGCAATATCCACGCGCCGAGCTGATGAAGGAAGTCACTCTCCACAGAGTTTATCTCCATCTCTTTCCCGAGGTCGACAACAAAAGCTCCGTCGCAGCCTTCCCATCCTATCCAGCTTTCCACAAAGGTGGTGCCGCCAAACAGTTCGTCGGTGAGTGCCGTTGCTCCCGCAGACTTATATTTCTCTGCCGGAGCTTGCAGCCAAGTGATCTTCGCTCCCTTAGCGAGGTTCTTCGCCTTGCCTGGGAGGTATCTCTCTGTATAAAGACGGCAATAATCCGACGGCGTATTATACCGTTCGTTCAGCGTCTCCACACCAAACTCCCGCGTGCGCTTGTCGAACAAAGCCAGTGCGGCCTTCACCTTCTCCACATCATGCCCCCCTTCGGCACGAGCTATCTCAAGGTCGGCATACTGCAATGGCAGACGCGACAGCTGCACACGTTTTAGGAGCACCTCGTCGTTTCCAACCGCTTTCTCCGCCTCGTCAAACAGCTCATTATATTTCTTCCTGCAGTTCGCATTCAGCATCCCGTCATTATGCGACACCGGAGAGTCGTATATCCACAGCCTCTGCCCGCTTGCCAGCAGCCCACCCTCCAGCAGTTTCTCATATTGGTAGATATACGGTGCTGCCGGTCCGTAGTATCCATCCATAAACGCACGCATCAGCGAGTCGGCATTCAAGTAAGGATGCCACATCAGCTTGCTCACCATATAGGCGCGCATCTCTGCAAAATCGCCACCCTTCACCCCACTTATCTGCGAGAAGTGCATCGTGACATGATGCTCCTTAAACAACTGTATGTTTCTCTGAAGTATCGGGAAGTTGGGAAATGGCGAGACATAGTTGTCGAAGTTGATGCCATAGTCCCACACGAATATATTGTCTGTGATGTCAGACCATCCCTTCATCGCCTGCATGAAGTTACGCCCCGAGGCATTGTCGGTCAGCGGCACCTCGCGCTCACAGTCGATGTCGCACAGCATGATGTTTACGTTCTTCCGTGGTTTCACGTGCTTGGGCGGATGCATGGTATAGAGATACGCCAGCGTGGAAAACTCCTTGTCGGGGAAACGATCCGCCAGCTTGTTGAGGAAATGTATCACACTACCCGAAGGGCTTCCCTCCTCCTCGTCGAGTGCCTTACACGTCGGGCACGTGCAGTTGGTGTAGTTCCCGTCGTTCTGGCTCACGGAAAGTATATTCTTCCCGGGATTAGCTTTGAATATCGAGTCCACCTTCTGCACAACAATCTCGAACACCTCCGGATTGGTCAGGCACCACTGGCTGGCTTTCCCCGGGCGACGCTCACCGTTGATAAACGAATAATACTCCGGATGCGACGCGCCATACACGTCCGATGGCAGGATACGGTCGAACGTATGTACCCACATCCCGCCGGCAAACATCTCCGTTGGCTCTTCAAACCGCATCCACATCTTGTAGACCGGGTCTTCCTTCATGGCGTAGCACTGGCTCTGACGATAACGGAATGCAGGGTTCTCCGCGCGGTCTGTCTCCGGCACCGTCACAGTCCGACGCTTCTCCAATGTATAAGCATTCGCCCCATAATATCTTATGCCGAGACAGTCCTCCAGCAACGTCACCACGCCATAGATACTTCCCTTGTCTCCCCCACTGCTGATATACACACACCCGCCGCTCGTCTTCAGCCGGAAGCCATCTTCCGTCAGACCTGCCGTATCCCCGCAGCCAATCACAATATCTCCCTTCCGCGGCGTTCCTCTCTCCACAATGGGCATTGTCGCCCCGCTCATGCGGCATACAAAATCTTGCAGCAGATTCGCCGCACTCCTGTTCGCCTGATCTTTTCCTTCAATAATGATTCGTCCCGCAGGCTTCCCGTCTTTCACCAACGTTACCTGTGCCTCAATGCAGACTGCCGACAACAAAAACGCGGCAAAAAGACTCAGTGTTTTCATGTTCATAATTTCCTTCAGATTAAAAATGATTTATCGCGAAGGCAAAACTACGTAAAATTACCCATCTCCAACCCGTCGCACTCCGGCGATTCTACCGCGCATATACGCAATGTATAATTGCGCAGCGATTATTATACCGCGCATATACGCAATGTATAATTGAGCGGCGATTATTATAC
>CAVJTV010000077.1:0-10784 GCA_963652435.1 Desulfovibrionaceae bacterium
GGCGAACTGCACGAAGGGCATTGCAACGGCAAATGTCTCTTTACTTCTTCCATAAACACTCTTTTTTATAATTATCGGGGGCAAATGTAGATGTTTGTTTTGAATAATATCAAGTCTCGGATAAATTTTGTTCAGTTTATCCATAAATATAGTTCAAGTTTTCATGGGGAGAATGGAATAATCATCGCCCGGGCAGGAAGGACAGGGAAAGAACCCGTACCTTTGACGCCGGACAAAAAAACGTTTATCATGAGAAACATTTCTTCTGCGGCATTTACGGACAGCAAACCTCATTTCGCGCTTCTCGACGGGCTGAGAGGTGTGGCAGCTCTTTTGGTTGTATGGTATCACGTCTTTGAGGGATATGCCTTTGCCAGAGGCACGGCGATCGAGAGCTTCAATCACGGCTACTTGGCGGTGGATTTCTTCTTTATCCTCTCCGGATTTGTGATCGGCTATGCTTACGACGACCGTTGGCGCACGGCACTGACCATGCAGGGCTTTTTCAAACGCCGTTTGATACGTCTTCACCCGATGGTTGTAATGGGAGCGGTTCTGGGCGTTGTCTCTTTCCTCATTCAGGGAAGCGAGAAATGGGACGGGACGCACGTGGGCATTTCCCTTGTCATGCTGTCGCTGCTTTGCGCGATGTTTTTCATTCCTGCCGTGCCGGGAGCCTGTTATGAGGTGAGAGGCAACGGAGAGATGTTTCCGCTGAACGGTCCGAGCTGGTCGCTGTTCTTCGAATATATCGGCAACATTCTCTACGCACTGTTTGTCCGCCGCCTGTCGACGCGGGCACTCACCGTGGTGGTATTCTGGTTGGCAGGGATGCTCACGACATTCACCACACTCGACATATCGGGCTACGGCAGCTTCGGCGTGGGGTGGACGATGGACTGTGTGAATTTCTTGGGCGGGCTCTTGCGCATGCTCTTTCCTTTCACGATGGGGATGCTGTTGTTTCGCCGCTTCAAGCCGATGAGGGTGAAGGGCGCGTTCTGGATCTGCTCGGTGATACTGATAGGTCTGTTTTCCGTGCCGTTCATCGAAGGGGCGGGCGACATTTGCCTGAACGGGGTTTACGAGGCGTTCTGCATCATCGTCGTGTTCCCGCTTCTTATCCGTATGGGTGCGTCGGAGGCAGAAAGCAGCGCAGTGACGACGACCGTATGCCGGTGCCTCGGGGATATTTCCTACCCGCTTTATATCACGCACTACACGGTGATGTATCTGTTTTACTCCTGGCTTATCGAGCGTGAGCTTTACACGCTTGGGGAGACATGGCAGGTGGTGGCGTGCGTGTACACCGTGAACATCATCATCGCCTGCCTATGCTTGAAGCTCTACGACGAGCCGGTGAGGAGATGGCTGAGCCGGAAGTTTCTCGGGAAGGGATAAGGGGAGGCTCGGCTAATTGTCGTATGTTTGCGCCCGCGATAAACTAAAAACAATCCTATATCAGATGAAACAAAACAGTCTATGGATAACCTCCATCGCCCTCGGCGTTGCGTTATCCGCCTACGGGCAGAACAGAGGCGGAGGCATCTCCGAAGAAATGCTGAGAGAAATCAAACAGTCGTATGAAGCGTCGCCGGCGGACAAAGCCATCCACAACGCCATCGCGGGCAACGACATCAACAAGCTGGCGGTGAATGCCGACAGCCGCAACAATTTCGACACGTACTTTTCCAACAAAGTGGAGAGTAAGGGCATCACGAACCAAAAATCGTCGGGACGCTGCTGGCTGTTTACGGGGCTGAACGTGTTTCGCGCACAAGCCATTGCGAAATACGGCATGGGCGAGTTCCAGTTCTCGCAGGTCTATTCCTTCTTCTGGGATCAGCTGGAAAAGGCGAACCTCTTCCTTCAGGGGATTATCGACACGCGCGAAAAGCCGATGGACGACAAGATGGTGGAGTGGCTCTTCCGCAATCCGCTGAGCGACGGCGGGCAGTTCACCGGAATATCCGACATACTGGGCAAATACGGCGTGGTGCCTTCCGACGTGATGGTTGAGACCAACAGCAGCGAGAGCACGGGCCGCATGGCAAGGCTGATAAGTTTTAAACTGAAGGAATTCGGCTTGCAGCTGCGCGAGCAGGCTGCCGGCGGGGCAAAGGCAAAAGACCTTGAGAAGAGCAAGACGAAGATGCTGGGCACGGTATATCGGATGCTTGCCCTCAACCTCGGCGAGCCGCCTACGAAGTTCACTTGGACGCGCAAAGACGCGAAGGGCAACCCCGTCGAGACAAAGGAATATACCCCCAAGTCGTTCTTCGACGAATATATCGGCAAGGACCTTACCGGCGGGTATGTCATGCTGATGAACGACCCGAGCCGCGAGTATTACAGACTTTACGAGATAGACTTCGACCGCCACAGCTACGACGGGCACAACTGGACGTACGTGAACCTCCCCATCGAAGATATCAAGGAGATGGCAATCGCTTCCATCAAGGACAGCACGATGATGTATTTCTCGTGCGACGTGGGCAAATTTTTCGACCGCGAGCGCGGACTTCTCGATGTCAACTACTACGACTACGGCTCTCTCTTAGGCACCACCTTCGGCATGGACAAGAAGCAGCGCATACAGACGTTTGCCAGCGGCTCGTCGCACGCCATGACCCTTATGGCTGTCGATCTCGACGAGAGCGGCAAGCCGAAGAAGTGGATGGTGGAAAACAGCTGGGGGCAGGGTGCCAACGGCGGGCATCTTATCATGACCGACGAATGGTTCAACGAATATATGTTCCGCCTCGTCGTTGAAAAGAAATATATCACTCCGAAGGTGCAGGAAGTGCTCCGCGGGAAGCCTACCCTCCTCCCCGCATGGGATCCGATGTTCTCGGACGAGCAATAAGACAGGAAAAGCAAATTAGAAAAGCACTTTTCTAATCCCGCCGGACTTGCGGCGAAGGAGGAAAAGTGCTTTTCTTGTTCCGCTGGACCTCAGCGAAGGGAAAAAAGTGCTTTTCTTGTCCCGCTGAACCTCAGCGAAGGGAAAAAAGTGCTTTTCTTGTCCCGCTGGACTTCGGCGAAGGTAGAAAAGTGCTTTTCCGGTCTCACCGTCGCGCGGATGAAGGAGGAAAAGTGCTTTTCCAGTCCCACCGTCGTGCGGATGAAGGTAGAAAAGTACTTTTCCGATTTATCATTTTCCCCAGGAGGAAGGCTCCGGTCCCATCTCGAGGACCAGCGTTCCGCCCTTCATCAAATCCGCGTGCATAAGGTAGCATTTGTCGTAGGGCTTGCCGTTGAGGGTGGCTCGCCGGATGTAGATGTTCTCAGGACTGTTGCCACGGGCTTCGATTGTGAAGGTTTTGCCCTCGGCATATTCGGGATCGAGATTGAACACGACCTTGTCGAACACGGGGCTTGTCAGCTCGTAACGCCCGTCGCCCGGGCATATAGGATGCAGTCCGCTTGCCGCAAGCACATACCATGCAGACATCTGCCCCACGTCTTCGTTGCCGACCAGCCCCATGACAGAGTTGCGATAGGCGTTACGGCAAATGTCGCGCGTCCAGCGTTGCGTCAGATAGGGTGCACCCAAACGATTGAAGAGAAACGGCACATGGTGGACAGGCTCGTTCGCATGATTGTAGTACTTATTCCACAGATAGCCTTTCGGCGTCTTTTCGAACATATCCGTAAGGTCGGCAAGCACCTTTTCGCGTCCGCCCATAAGGCGCACCATCCCGTCCACATCATGCGGCACAAACCACCCCTGCTGATAGGCATTGCTCTCCACGCAGCCGTAACCCTCAGCCAGCCGCCCCTCTTCGGGCAGAGGCTTGAAGCTGCCGTCTTTGTCGCGGGCGCGGAACCAGCCGTAGTCGCCGTCGTAGATGCTCGCGTAGGTCTTTGCCCGACGGTCGAACCGCTCGCGGTCGTCTTCCTTGCCCAGCCACTCCGCAAGGCGAGCCATGCACCAGTCGCTGTAAGCATATTCAAGCGTGGTGGAGATGGAGCCGGGAGTATAGCCGCTGTCGCCGTTAGAAAACATCTGTGAGGTGCTCAACGCATAACGGTATGCCTTGTCGATGTCGTAGGAACGTATCCCCTTGGAGTAAGCGTCGCAAATGACGGAGATGGCAGGGTTCCCGATCATGCAGCCGGAGTAGGCATTGAGCAGTTCCCAACGCTCGAGGTATCCTTTGCCGCTCTGGTCGGCAATTTCCACGAGAGAGTTTATCTCGTCGTTGACAAGCGTAGGGTTGATAATCGTCTGCAAAGGCATCTGGCTTCGGAACACGTCCCATCCGCTGAAGATGGTCCGCTTGGCAAACTTGTCGGTCTTGTGAACCTGCCCGTCGGCACCAAGATATTCCCCGTTCACGTCGCTGCAGAGGCGCGGGTCGATCATCGTATGGTAAAGAGCCGTGTAGAAGATATGCCGCTCGTCAGGGGTTCCGCCCGTCACGGTTATCTTCGCCAGGGCATTGTCCCAAAGCTGTCGGCAGCGTTCGACGGTCTTATCGAACTCCCATGCACTCATATCCGCGTGCAGGTTCTCTTCCGCATTCTTCATGCCGGTGAAAGAGATGCCGCTCTTCATCATTATCTGCTCGCCCTCCTTGGTGTCGAACTCGGCATAGAAGCCGAGATGCTTTCCCGAGAAAGATTTCGCGTCGGGGATAATCCGTGCGTTGCGCACCACCTCGTGATAGCGTTCGCTCTCTATGTCTTCACGCTTGCGCGTCCATCCGTCGGGGATGTCGGCAGACCATACCCCGTGCGAGCGGAACGGCCGTGAGAACTCGGCATAGAAATAGACCGTATAGTCTGCTTTCCCGTCGCCGTTGCCCCAGCCTCCGCCTTCGGGCGGGCATTTCATCTCTCCTCGTATGGTGTGGTCGTTTATCACCTCCACAGCCTGCCATGTCGACGTGCCTCCCACGCGGCGAGCCAAGTCGATCTGTATGCGTGCCTCGCGGCTTTCGGGGAAGGTGAAACGCAACATTCCGCTATGGGGAAGAGCCGTCGCCTCAGCCTTTATCCCGTAGTCCGTGAGCATCACACTGTAATAGCCGGCAGATGCCTGCTCCGACTTCTTGTCGTAGCGCGAGCGGTAGCCGCCGTCGGGGTCGTCCATCGTGCCCGAAAAGGTGCGCAGCCCCCCCACCGTCGGCATCACAAGCAGGTTCCCAAGGTCGCCATACCAGCCTATTCCGCTCATCTGCGTGAAGGCAAACCCTTCGATCGAGGTGTGCTCGTCGCTGTACCCTGGACCGTTGTCGCCACCAGTAATGGTATTGGGGCTAACCTGCACCATCCCGAACGGAGCCGTTGCCCCCGGGAACGTCTTTCCCAATCCGTGATAAGAGCCGCCGGCATCTTTGCTTGTCGATGCCCCGATGAAAGGATTTACATACGAAGAAAGTCTCTCCTTCTCCGCCCCGCTCTCCTCGGAAGCGCATGAGGCGAGTGCTCCGAGAGCCAGCATACATAAACCAATGGTTTTATTCTTCATGATATTCCGTTTTTTTCGATATGGTCGCAAAAGTAATCAAATTCGCCTCCGGCTATGTCAGAGATGCCAAAATCACCACATATAGTGATTGCCCGAGCAGAGGCTTTGCCGTTCCTTTGTCGACGGGAAAAACGAGAACACGATGAGACGACATTTTATGTATACGCTGGCAGCCGGCTTGCTTCTGAGCTCCGGCATGCTGAGAGCCGAAGAGGCAGAGGGAAACACAAACGGGAACGACACGATCAGGATGTACACGATAGGCGAGGTGGTGGTGACATCTTCCACGAAGGAGACGAACGACCTTCGGCTGTTGCCCGGGTCTGTATCCCTCATCTCCCCGCAGGCTATCGCCGGTCGGCAGATCGATGCGCTGAAAGACATAAGCGCGTTTGTGCCAAATCTGTTCATTCCCGATTACGGCTCGAAGATGACTTCGGCAGTGTATATCCGTGGCATAGGAGCACGGAGCAGCGGACAGTCGATAGGGCTTTACGTCGACAATGTGCCTTATCTCGACAAAAGCACATTCGACTTCGAGCTTAACGACATACAGCGCATGGAGGTGATGCGCGGTCCGCAGGGCACACTGTACGGACGTAATGCCATGGGAGGGATTGTCAACATCTACACCCTCTCGCCTCTGAGCTACGAGGGGACGAAGCTCTCGCTCTCGGGCGGAAACTACGGGACATTCAAGGCGAAAGGCTCGCACTACAGGAAACTCAGCGAAAACATCGGCATCTCGCTCGGCGGCTATTACGACCGCAGCGACGGGTTCTTCGTCAATGAATACAGCGGCACGCGGGCAGACAAGGAAGAGTCCGCCGGCGGTAGGATGAAGCTCGTCTGGATGATTCTCCCGTCCCTGAAGGCGCAGTATACCTTCAACTACGATTACGTGGACCAGCGGGCGTTCCCCTACGGACTATATAACAAGGAGACGGGCAAGGTCTCTCCTATCCGCATCAACGACCCCAGTTCCTACGAAAGGAACATGATGAACAACAGTCTTTACCTTGAGTGGAAAACAGACAACATCCTGCTCTCGTCCACCACAGCCTATCAGCATCTTCGCGACGACATGAAGATGGATCAGGACTATACGGAGAAGTCTATCTTCACCTTGCAACAGAAACAGCGGCAGCATGCCTGGAGCGAAGAGATTGCCATCCGCTCCAACCATAGGCACGACTATCAGTGGAGCTTCGGGGCGTATGGCTTCTACAACAGTCTGAACACCGACGGTCCGGTGGTGTTCAAGGAAGACGGCGTGCGTGATATTCTTCAGAGCGCGTTCGACAAGCTGACCACCGACAATCCACGGGCACCCAAGCTGACAGTATATGGCGACGACAAGAGCCAAATCTATTTCCCTGGTTATTTCAAGACGCCGACCTTCGGCTTCGCGGCGTTCCATCAGTCTACGTACAACAACCTGTTTACCGAGGGGCTTTCCATTACGGCAGGCATCCGAATAGACTATGAGAAGGCGAAGATGGACTACGACTCGAAGGTCGACAGCATGAAAATCGGCGTGTCGATGATGGGACGGCCGCTGGGGACGCTCCCTGTGGAGACACAGCTGAAGGGCGAGACGGAGCAGGATTTCCTTCAGGTATTGCCGAAGGTCTCGCTACGCTATCAGTGCAGCCCCCGCACGTTCACTTACCTCTCTGTGGCGAAAGGCTACAAGACGGGAGGCTACAATGTGCAGATGTTCGGCGACCTGGTGCAGGATTATGCGAAATACGATCTAATGAGCAAGTTCGCACCCACGGAGGCGGAGAAGAGCAAGCCCTCGGATGTGGAGTCGGTGGCTTCCTACAAGCCCGAACACAGTTGGAACTACGAGCTTGGCATCCGCAGCGAGCTGGTTAAGGATCGCCTGAATGCCGAGCTGACGCTCTTTTATATGAACATTGAAAACATACAGCTGACCACGTTTGCCGAGAACGGCAGCGGGCGTATGATCACGAACGGCGGAAAGGCAGACAGCTACGGCGCAGAGGTAAGTCTGCGTGCCCTTATTGCCGATGGGCTGACGGGAGACTTGAACTACGGCTTCACCCGTGCCACGTTCCGCGACTATCGGTCCATCGACAAGGCGAGCGAGGCGGAGGTAAACTACAAAGGCAACTTCATCCCCTACACTCCGCGTCACACCGTGAGCCTGGGGCTTCAATACACGAAGCTGCTTCGCGGCTGCTGGATAGACCAGTTTACCATCTCCGCACAATGCGCCGGAGCAGGGAAGATCTTCTGGACAGAGGCGAACGACATAAGTCAGAGCTTCTACGCCACGCTCAACGCCAAGGCAGGCGTGCGCAAAGGGGCTGTGGGCGTGAATGTCTGGAGCCGCAACCTGACGAACACGGACTATCACGCGTTCTATTTCGAATCGTTCAACAATTCATTCATACAAAAAGGCAAACCGCTGCAGATAGGTGCGGAGGTTACGCTTGCCTTCTAAAAACGACACACCATCTATGGCACGCAGAAAGATTACCAACAGTCAGGCAGTATGTCTCACGCTTCTGTGGGGCATATTGGCGTATATGCTGATTGCATACAGCAAGGAGATTTCGTTTGATGTCATTTTTGCATTGGTGGCATCGGCAATCATCGTGTTCGTTCCGATTTACAAAAACATAAAGCACAGGAACGAGTAACATTTTCATCGATTAGCTCCGCGCAAAGTGTCTAATTGATATTTATTCGTCATTTTTCCTTTCAAATATTTGTCGGTTTGGAAAGGCTGCCTACCTTTGCGACGCTTTTTCGGCAGAAAAGCAAACACGAACGAATCAGTAGAACACTATAAACAGACAAAATCAATGAAAGCAAGCGAAGTTTTAGACAACTTGAAGAGGAGATTTCCGAACGAGCCGGAGTATCATCAGGCAGTATCCGAGGTTTTAGGTACAATCGAAGATGTTTACAACGAACATCCCGAGTTCGAGAAGAGCAACCTTATCGAACGCCTCTGCATCCCCGACCGCATTTTCTCTTTCCGTGTGACATGGACCGACGACAAGGGTCAGGTGCAGACAAACATGGGTTACCGTATCCAGCACAACAACGCAATCGGTCCGTACAAAGGCGGCGTGCGTTTCCATGCTTCGGTCAATCAGTCTATACTCAAGTTTCTTGCTTTCGAGCAGACATTCAAGAACTCATTGACGACGCTTCCCATGGGAGGAGGCAAGGGTGGAGCCGACTTCAGCCCGCGCGGCAAATCGAACGCCGAAATAATGCGTTTCTGTCAGGCTTTCGTGATGGAGCTGTGGCGGCACATTGGTCCGGACACTGATGTTCCCGCAGGAGACATAGGTGTTGGCGGTCGTGAGGTGGCTTATATGTACGGTATGTACAAGAAGCTGGCGCGCGAGAACACCGGTACGTTCACTGGCAAGGGCATAGAGTTCGGCGGCTCGCTTATCCGTCCGGAAGCTACCGGCTACGGTAATGTATATTTCCTTCTCGAGATGCTGAAGACCCGCGGCATAGAGCTGAAGGGTAAGGTCGTTGCCGTTTCGGGCTCGGGCAACGTGGCTCAGTATACTGTCGAGAAGCTGATAGAGCTGGGTGCGAAGCCTGTGACAATGTCCGATTCCGACGGATACATCTACGACCCCGAGGGCATCGACCGCGAGAAGCTGGATTATATCATGGAGCTGAAGAACCTCTACCGCGGACGTATCCGCGAGTATGCCGAGAAATATGGTTGCAAGTATGTTCCGGGCGGCAGACCTTGGGGTGAGAAATGCGACATTGCCATGCCGAGCGCAACTCAGAACGAGCTTAACGGCGACGACGCCAAGACGCTCTTGGCAAACGGATGCTTCGCCGTGTCGGAAGGAGCGAACATGCCGTCCACTCCGGAAGCCATCGACGCCTTCCTGAAAGCGAAGATTCTCTACGCCCCGGGCAAGGCAGCCAACGCGGGCGGCGTTTCCGTTTCCGGACTGGAGATGACGCAGAACGCGATGAAGCTGAGCTGGACGAAAGAGGAAGTGGACGAGAAGCTGAAGAGCATTATGAAGTCCATCCACGAGCAATGCGTGAAATACGGGACGCTCGCCGACGGTACGGTGAACTATGTCAAGGGTGCAAACGTTGCCGGCTTCATGAAGGTGGCAAAAGCAATGATGGCTCAAGGCATTCTGTAAGATCGACAATATGTTTTTTTGTTACACATAAGAAGGGAACTCCGCCCCGAGGGTTTGACACCAAACTTTCGGGGCGTTCCTTTTTTATGGATATCCGCCGCGAGGCGTTATCTTTGCCCCCCGACAAAAACAACAATGACATTATGAGACATTTTACTTGTGTACAGGACTTGGGCGACCTCAGGCAGGCTCTCGACGAGGCGTTCGAAATCAAGAGAGACCGTTTTCAGTTCACACAGCTCGGGAGGAACAAGACACTCCTGATGATATTCTTCAACTCCAGCCTGCGGACGCGCCTTTCGACGCAGAAGGCAGCGATGAACCTCGGGATGAACACCATGGTGCTCGACGTGAACCAGGGAGCGTGGAAGCTCGAGACGGAGCGCGGCGTGGTGATGGACGGCGACAAGCCCGAACACCTGCTTGAAGCCATTCCCGTGATGGGTTGCTATTGCGACATCATCGGCGTGCGCTCTTTTGCCCGCTTCGAAAGCAAGGCTGACGACTACGGCGAGAAGATACTGTCGGAGTTCATCCGGTATTCCGGTCGCCCCGTGTTCAGCATGGAAGCAGCCACCCGCCATCCGCTCCAGAGCTTTGCCGACCTTATCACCATCGAGGAGTACAAGAAAACCGCCCGTCCGAAGGTGGTAATGACCTGGGCTCCTCACCCGAAAGCCCTTCCGCAGGCTGTGCCCAACAGCTTCGCTGAATGGATGAACGCCACGGACTACGAGTTTGTCATCACCCACCCCAAAGGTTACGAGCTCGATGCCAAGTTTGTCGGCAATGCCCGCGTGGAATACGACCAGAGGAAAGCCTTCGAGGGTGCCGACTTCATCTACGCCAAGAACTGGTCTGCATACGCCGACCCGCACTACGGGCAGGTGATAAACACGGACCGCGCCTGGACTGTCGACGCGGAAAAGATGTCGCTGACCAACAATGCCTACTTCATGCACTGCCTGCCGGTGCGCCGCAACATGATTGTCACCGACGATGTGATTGAAAGCCCCGAGAGCATCGTCATCGCGGAAGCCGCAAACCGCGAGATTTCCGCACAGACGGTATTGAAGAAAATCCTCATGGGGCTGTAAAGACCGTCAACAGAGGGGTGCGTAGTGTGTTGTAACCGC
>CAVJTV010000078.1:0-10711 GCA_963652435.1 Desulfovibrionaceae bacterium
TTTCAGTCTTGCAAAACGGTTTCTACGTTCGTAGAAGACATTTTACACCCTTGCAAAATGGTTTCCACGTTCGTAGAAGACTATTTTCAGAATAGAAATCAGGGAAATCTTTTTGTTAGAAAAAAATCCTACCTTGCGGACGTTTTACAAACTTAAATACTTACAACCATGAGTACTTACACGAAGATTGAAAATCTAAGGATTTACCTGCTTAACAACGCAGAGTATCTCGCGTTTATGAACAGCGTGATGAATCTTGTTCCGAGGGCTTCCGAGGGAGGCTCGGAGGAGGATGTCCCTGAACTTATGTCGGTGAATGACGATGCTGCAGCCCAATCCGACACGCTTGGGTCGCCTGCGCTCGGGCTTTCGGCAGAATTTCTCAGTGTAATGGAAAGTGACCTCATGAAGTTGGCAGATGTGGTCAACCAAAGCCGCATCGCGCAGGAGACGGAAGAGGCACAAAAGCATGAAGCCAACCGCGACAGCTTGGCGACCTACATTCTGACGCGTATTTCCCGTTCCGGCAGCCTGCCTCTCGAGGCAGAACGCGACGCGGGGAAGTTTCTCTACAAAGTGGTGAAACCTTACACCGGCATTGCCCGTCTTCCGGTTACGCAAGAGACAGCTGCCATCCAGGGGCTGCTCATCGACCTCCGCAAAGAAGAGAATGCACCCTACGTGACCTCTCTTGGTCTCGACGCATACCTTGCCGAGCTTGAAACGGAGAACAACGCATACATCGAACTGACGTCATCGCGTACGCAAAACCGCGCTGCGAACACTTTGGAAAGCGGCACGGAGATACGTAAGCGTACCGACGAGCGGTATGACGACCTTGTGACCTTGGCAGAGGCTTACAGCATCGTGAAACCCTCCACGGAGGCTACGACGTTCGTAAAAAATATCAATCAGCTGATCACGGAGACTGTCACAGCCTACAACCAACGTAAGGCTTCGGGCAAGAAGAACGACGACGGCTCTTCTTCTTCTTCGGACGACAGCCCCGTGGTCGCATAAATTGTTTTCATGGGCACGTCGAGCCTAAGTGCCGATGTGTTAGGTTTTGGTTGTTGAAGGCTGCCCTGTGAAGGGTGGCCTTCATTGTTGAATGCCGGCTGACAACTATGTGCAAACCGTTTTCGCGCTCCTCGCCGTAGCATTTTGTAGCAAAATGTCCTCCTGACGTTCGAGGAGATTGAGGAAATCATGGGCGGGAAGCTCGGGGTCGGCTCCCGTGACAAACGCTTCCGGCAGCGCACGGGATTTATGTAAAACTACTTCCGCTACATCATCAAGAAATACGGCATCTTCTCGCAAAACGGCAAAGACTAAGCAAAACACGCCCGTGTAGTGGTTTCCACGTTCGTGGAAATGGCTTTGCAGTGTTGCAAAATGGTTTCCACGTTCGTAGAAATGGCTTTTCACCCTTGCAAAACGGTTTCTACGTTCGTAGAAATGGCTTTTCACCCTTGCAACCCCGTTTCCGGAAGTCGGGAAGGCTTTTTATGGCGATAAAAGAGGGCGAGACCTTCTTTCGAAAGCCCCGCCCGTCGTATCAAGAAGATTTTCGTCTCCCCTAAAGGTCAATCCTCAACGCCCCACTGCTGCCTTGCCAGACGCTTGTAGTTGTTGAGCCTCCATTTGGCATTGTCCTCAGCCGCCTGATAGAGCTGCGCAGCTTCCGTCGGGAACTGCTTCATCAAGGAAGCGAAACGAACCTCGCCCTTGAGGAAATCCTGGAACTTGCTCCAGTCCGGCTCCTTGCTGTCGAGCGAGAACGGGTTCTTGCCCTCGGCTTCCAGTGCCGGATTGTAACGCCACAGGTGCCAGTAGCCGCAAGCAACAGCGTCAGCCTCCTCTTGCTGGCTCTTGCCCATGCCTTTCTTCAGTCCGTGGTTGATACACGGAGCGTAGGCAATGATAAGCGACGGACCGTCGTATGCCTCCGCCTCGCGGATAGCCTTCAGCGTCTGTGCCTGGTCTGCCCCCATGGCAACCTGGGCAACATACACGTAGCCGTAGGTCGTAGCCATCAGCCCGAGGTCCTTTTTGCGCACTCTCTTGCCTGCTGCGGCAAACTTGGCAATGGCTCCGATAGGCGTAGCCTTTGACGACTGACCGCCGGTGTTGGAATACACCTCCGTATCGAGCACCAGGACGTTGACGTTCTTGCCCGACGCAATCACATGGTCGAGACCTCCGTAGCCGATGTCGTACGAAGCACCGTCGCCACCTATTATCCACTGCGACCGCTTCACAAGGAAGTGGCTGAGGGCAGCAATCTGCCGGCAGTGGCTGCATTTATCTTTGTTAGCCTCAACGATGGGGACGATCTTGGCTGCAAGCTCTTTCGTTTTGGCTGCATCGCCACGGTTCTCGATCCATTCGGAAAGCAAACCCTTCAGCTCCGAAGGCGCGCAGTCCGCTGCAAGAGCGTCGGTCATGACATTCACGAGGCGGGCACGCATTTTCTCGCCTGCCAGCTCCATGCCGAGACCGAATTCGCAGAAATCTTCAAACAATGAGTTTGCCCAAGCCGGACCTTGCCCTTTCTCATTCGTCGTATACGGAGTGGAGGGGACGGAACCGGAATATATGGACGAGCATCCCGTTGCGTTGGCAACCATTTCCCTGTCGCCGAAGAGCTGAGAGATGAGCTTCACGTACGGAGTCTCGCCGCAACCTGAGCATGCGCCCGAGAACTCGAACAACGGAGTGGCGAACTGTGAATTCTTGACGTTGGCTGTGATGTCGACCAATTCCTGCTTGCTCGACACCTTCTCCACGCAGTATTGCCAAGCCGGAGCCTCGTCGAGCTGTGTATCCAAAGCAACCATCTGAAGAGCCTTGCCGCCTTTCTTGGGATTGCCCGGGCATACGTCGACACAGTTGCCGCAACCAAGGCAGTCGAGAACGTCGACCTGCATACGGAACTGCATACCGTCGAACTGCTTTCCCATGGCAGGCACCGTAGCCTTGAACGGAGCCGCTGCCATCTCCTCGGCATTCAAAACAAACGGGCGAATGGCTGCATGAGGACATACATACGAACATTTGTTGCACTGAATGCAGTTGTCGGCTTCCCAAACGGGGACGAAAGCAGCCACACCGCGCTTCTCGTATTTGGCAGTGCCCGGATGCCATGTGCCATCCTCTATTCCCTTGAACGCAGACACCTTCAAGAGGTCGCCATCCTGTGCGTTGATCGGGCGAACCACCTCGTTGATGAACGCAGGGTCGTTGTTTGCCGCAGCTTCATCGTCTTTGAGGTTTGCCCACGACGGGGCGACGGCAAGTTGCTTGTATTCGCCTCCGCGATCAACGGCGGCGTAGTTCTTATTCACCACATCTTCGCCCTTCTTGCCGTAAGACTTCACGATAAACTTCTTCATCTGTTCGATTGCCAGATCCACAGGGATTACACCCGTGATGCGGAAGAACGCAGACTGAAGAATGGTGTTGGTACGGTTGCCCAACCCTATCTCAAGGGCAATCTGAGTGGCGTTGATGTAATAAACAGTGATATTCTTCTGTGCGAAATAGCGTTTTACCCTGTTCGGAAGGTGCTTTGCCAGCTCTTCGCCGTTCCATACGGTATTCAAGAGGAACGTACCGTTCTCGCGCAAACCGCGGGTCACGTCGTACATGCGCAGATAAGCCTGAACGTGGCAGGCAACGAAGTTCGGCGTGTTCACAAGGTAAGTGGAACGGATGGGATGGTCTCCGAAACGCAGATGCGAGCAAGTGAAGCCTCCGGACTTCTTCGAATCGTATGAGAAGTATGCCTGGCAGTATTTGTCGGTATTGTCGCCGATGATTTTCACGGAGTTCTTGTTGGCTCCGACCGTACCGTCGGCTCCAAGACCGTAGAACTTGGCTTCGAACATACCTTCACCGCCCAAAGCGATCTCTTCTTTCTGGGGAAGCGACGTGAAAGTAACGTCGTCCACGATGCCGATTGTAAACCGGTTCTTCGGCATCGGAAGAGCCAGGTTCTCGTAAACAGAAAGTATCTGCGCAGGAGTGGTATCCTTCGAACCCAAACCGTAACGCCCGCCTACAATCACCGGAGCGTTCTCCACGCCGTAGAAGCAATCCTTTACATCCAAGTAAAGAGGCTCGCCCGTTGCACCAGGCTCTTTCGTACGGTCGAGCACTGCGATACGTTTAGCAGTCTTGGGCACGGCAGCAAGGAAATGCTTTGCCGAGAACGGACGATAGAGATGAACGGAAACCAAACCGACCTTCTCGCCCTTAGCCGTCAGATAGTCTATTGCCTCGCGGGTTGCCTCGGTCACCGAACCCATTGCGATGATTACGCGTTCGGCATCCTCTGCTCCGTAATAGTCGAACAGGCTGTGCTTGCGCCCCGTAATCTTTGAGATTTCGTTCATATACTCTTCCACGATAGATGGAACAGCCTCGTAGTATTTGTTCGACGACTCTCTATGCTGGAAGAAGTGGTCGGGGTTTTCTGCCATGCCTCGAGCCACCGGTTTCTCGGGATTCAATGCGCGTGCACGGAACTCGGCGAGAGCTTCCTGGTCGATCAGCGGAGCAAGGTCTTCGTTTTCCAACGCTTCGATCTTCTGTATCTCGTGAGACGTGCGGAAACCGTCGAAGAAGTTGACGAAAGGAACGCGCGACTTGATTGTCGCAAGGTGTGCAACACCGGCAAGGTCCATAACCTCCTGCACGGAGCCTTCTGCCAGCATAGCGAAACCTGTCTGACGTGCAGACATCACATCCTGGTGGTCGCCGAAGATACACAACGCATGCGAAGCCAGCGTCCGGGCAGACACATGGAACACGCAAGGGAGCAATTCGCCCGCAATCTTGTACATATTAGGTATCATCAGCAGCAACCCCTGGGAAGCCGTATAAGTGGTTGTCAAAGCACCTGCCTGCAAGCTGCCATGAACAGCTCCGGCGGCACCTCCCTCCGATTGCATCTCTTGCACCAATACCGTTTCGCCGAAAATATTCTTACGTCCGGCAGCAGCCCATTCGTCAACATATTCAGCCATTGTAGACGAAGGAGTGATGGGATAGATAGCTGCCACTTCGCTAAACATATACGAGATATGCGCAGCAGCTTGATTACCATCACAGGTCAAAAATTTCTTCTGTTTTGTCATAGACTATATTACTATTAGTATTTGAAATGATCACATCAGTATAAAAAGCCAAACAACCAAAGCGGGATTTTATTGCCATCCCCCACTTCGATTTGGTCCACAGCATAATATAAATCAGGATTGTTCTTTTTCTTCCTCATGCATTCCTCTATCCTGAAATTATATCTCTCGTTCACCAAAAACTGCGCCCTCCGCACCCCCTCGTTCAGCTTATTGCTTTTCAAAAGCTGGTTGAAGAAAAACGTTTCACGCACAGCCTGCGCATTTACCGTCGTTGGTCGGATGGGATACATCAGGTTTGAATTGTACATATACACGGTAGAGGGCTTCTTCGGAAACGACTCGCCCACCGGATACAGCATATTCATCAGCCGGGCATCGGTAAGATACTTTATGTAGTTCATTACCGTAGCTCTCGACATCTCTATCTCCTTGCTAAGCTGACTGACATTCGGCGTGCATGGCGCGCTAACGGCGAGCAAATATAGCAACTTCCGGAGCTTCGGCAGATAGCTTTGTTCGATTTGTTTGATGTATAGGACATCGACCTCAAGCATCATGTTCATCGTCTTCAGCAGGTTCTCGGAGAAATTGCGCTTCTCGAGAAAGAAGGGATAAAAGCCGTGATGCAGATAGTTTTGAAAATACGACTGCGGCTTCACGACAGAGCAAACGCTGCGGGCAATCTCACAATGGTTACCAATCACCTCCTCGAGGGAATACGCCGGAAAGTTACTGCCCGACATCAAGTTCAGAAACTCGCGGAAAGAGAATCCGCGTAGGTTATACGAGACGACTTTACCCGAAAGGTCAGGGTTTTCTTCCTTCAGACGCATCACCGACGAGCCGGTGAATACTATCTTCAAATCCTCGAAGTTATCATAACAATAGCGCAGCTCTTTCGACCATTCGGGATACTTGAACACCTGATCGATGAGCAACACCTTCCCTCCTTTTGCCCGAAACTCGGCTGCAAAGTCAGCCAAACGACATTCAGTGAAGTAGAATTGATTCAGATTTATATACAGACACTCTCTACTTGCTGCACCGAAATGCTCACGGGCATAATCCAACAGGAAAGTTGTCTTCCCCACCCCGCGGGAACCTTTGATACCGATCAAGCGGTCGCCCCAGTTGATCTCATCCATCAGTCCCCGACGCACGGGTGCATGTAAATGTTCTACGAGATATTTATGTGTTCTGAAGAAAGCGTCCACCGCTACAGAAACTATTCGATTATCGTCACCCAACCGTAAGTATCAGGCTCGTCGCCATACTGGATACCGCGCAGTTTGTTGTAGAGCTTCTCGCACATAGCCCCCGGCTTGCCATCTTTGGAAATGACATACGACGTGCCTTTGTCCAGATCGTCTATCTGCGAGATGGGAGCGATAACGGCAGCTGTTCCACATTCTGCAGCCTCGTCGAAGGTGGCAAGCTCTTCAACAGGAACAGGACGACGTTCAACAGTCAGCCCCATATCCTCAGCCAACTGCTGAAGGCTCTTGTTTGTTATGGAAGGAAGGATGGAATGGGAAAGCGGAGTGATGTAGCTGTTACCACGTATGCCGAAGAAGTTCGCCGGTCCACATTCATCCAAGTATTTCTTTTCTTTCGGGTCGAGATAAAGCACTGCGGCATATCCTTTCTCTTTTGCTTTCTCGCCGGCAACGAGACTGGCAGCATAGTTACCGCCGACCTTAATCGTACCCGTGCCATGAGGCGCTGCACGGTCATAGTCACGCATGATGCAAACCTTCGACGGCTTGAACCCGCCTTTGAAGTAAGGACCTACCGGCGTCACGAAAACGAGAAACATATATTCCGAAGCCGGCTTCACGCCGACCTGCGCACCCATACCGATCATAAGCGGACGGATATACAGAGCGGCACCACTCTCATAGGGAGGAACGAAACGTTCGTTGAGCTTCACCACCTTGCGGACAGCCTCTTCAAACCTCTCGACCGGAAACTCTGCCATCTTGATACCACGACTCGACGACTGCATGCGCCTACCATTTTCATCCATACGGAAAACGCGGATCTTCCCGTCCTTACCACGGAACGCTTTCAAACCTTCGAACGACTCCTGCCCATAATGGAGACAGGTCGCAGCCATATGTATATTAAGAATCTCGGAAGAGCTGACTTCAAGTTCTCCCCATTTACCATCGCGATAATAACATCTTACATTGTAGTCTGTCTTCATGTATCCAAACGACAGATCCGACCAATTCACATTTTCCATACCATTGCCTTTAATTGTAGATATTGTGCGCAAAAGTACGTCATTTCGGATGATAGGTGTTACTTTTGCGGCAAAAATAATTAAATAATGAAAGTTGCGGATTTGATTAACGGCAGTGCTACAACTGCCTTTTCTTTCGAGATTCTCCCGCCCTTGAAAGGGAGCAGCATACAGAAGGTTTACAACGTTGTCGACCGCCTGAGAGAGTTCGATCCGAAATACATCAATATCACCTCGCACCACAGCGAATACATCTACAAAACGCTTCCCGACGGGAGCTTTCAGAAGGTAAACATCCGCAAGCGTCCAGGCTCGGTGGCTATAGCTTCTGCGATACAGAACAAGTATGGTATTCCTGCAGTGCCGCATATCATCTGCAAAGGGTTCACGAAAGACGAGACGGAATACGCGCTCATCGACCTGAACTTCCTCGGCGTGTATAACCTGCTTCTTCTGCGCGGCGATGTGAAAACGATTGAGGCAGGGCAGAACTCGGAGCTTTACCACGAGCACGCGACAGACCTCCAGCAGCAGGTCAACAACTTCAACAAAGGGATTGCCCTCGACGGCTCTATGTTTGAAGCAAACGAGACACCGTTCTCCTACGGTATGGCATGCTATCCGGAGAAGCACGAGGAGGCACCAAACATGGAGTCGGACATCTTCTACCTGAAGGAAAAAGTAAAGAACGGGGCGGACTATTTGGTTACACAGATGTTTTTCGACAATGAGAAATATTTCTCGTTCGTCGACCGCTGCAGGGCAGATGGCATCACTGTTCCGATCATCCCGGGCATCAAGCCGGTGGTGCTGAAGAGCCAGCTGACGGTGCTGCCAAGAGTGTTCCGTTCGGATATTCCGGAGCCTTTCGCTGCGGAGCTGCGCAAGTGCAAGACAGACGATGAGGTACGTGCCGTGGGTGTGGAATGGTGCATCGCGCAGTGCAGAGAACTTATCTCGCGCGGCGTGCCGAGCCTGCATTTCTACACACTCATGGCGTCGGAGAGCGTCTACAAGGTGGCAAAGGCGATATATTGAAACCGACGAGGGGCGTATGTTTTTCAAGGATGTCATAGGTCAGAATGCGATAAAAGAACAGCTTATCCGTTCGGCAGAGACGGGTACGGTGCCTCATGCACTGCTGTTTGCCGACCAGGGCGGAGCGGGCGCATTCCCTTTAGCATTGGCATACGCACGTTACCTGAACTGCACGGACCGGACCGCGACGGATGCCTGCGGAAAGTGTCCCTCGTGCGTGAAATATAACATCATGGCGCATCCCGACCTCCACTTCATCTTCCCCATCGTTGCCAAAAAGGAGAAGAAGAAAGAGGTGTGCGACGACTACCTCGACGAATGGCGCAGCTTCCTCAGCGGTCGCCCCTACTTCAACCTCGACAACTGGCTCGACCATATCGACGCGGGCAACTCACAGGCTCTCATCTACTCGAAGGAGAGCGACGAGATCATCCGCAAGCTGAGCCTGAAGATATACGAAGCCGCGTACCGCATTCTCCTTGTGTGGCTACCAGAAAAGATGCACCCCACGTGTGCCAACAAGCTACTGAAGGCAGTGGAAGAGCCGCCGCAGAACACCGTCATACTCATGGTCTCGGAAACGCCGGATCAGGTGCTGGGTACCATTCTCTCGCGGACGCAGAGGGTGAACGTCCGCGCCATAAGCTCGGAAGACATGACGGCGGCAATGCAGCAACAGTTCGGCATCACACACGATGATGCGGTGCACGTGGCTCATCTCTCCGGCGGCAACTATCTCCGCGCAGTGGAAGCCATCAGCCTCGGCGAAGAGAACAGCTTCTTCCTCGAGCAGTTCAAGACAATGATGCGCAACTCGTGGGCACGAAACGTGAAGGGGATGAAGGCATCGGGCGACACACTCGCCGGCATAGGCCGCGAGCGGCAGAAGAACTTCCTGCAATATTGCCAGCACCTCATCCGCGAGAACTTCATGTATCGCTTCCAAGCCCCCGAACTCACATACATGAACCCCGACGAGGCGGGTTTTGCCGTGAGGTTTGCACCGTTCGTCAACGAGCGTAACGTGGTGGACATAATGGAAGATCTGGCAAAGGCAGAACGTCACATCACGCAGAACGTGAATGCCAAGATGGTGTTCTTCGACCTCTCCATGCGCCTGACGGCTCTCATCAGGAGATAAAACGACATATAATGTATAGACGATGATTAGGACAATTATCCTCACAACCTTCTTTGCCGCCGCTGTATGCAGCTGCAAGGGGCAAAACATCAACACGAACACAATCACCGACGCCACCCCCATGACAGTGCACCGCTTCGACAGCGCAGTCTACGCTCTCATCTCGTCGGGCGACACCACGCTGCGCTCCCTGCTCCTCGACACCTACCCCGAGATGACGGAAATCCTCGGCAAGGGCGTGTTCAACATGCAGTCGCCCCGTCAGAGCGGCTTCTTCGCCAAGATGGAGAGCTACTATTCCGAGCCGACGCTCAAGCAGCTATACGCCGACGCACTCGAGGGGTTCAGTGATGTCTCCGGCATAGAGCAGTCTCTCGGCAACGCCTTCGCATGGATGCACGAGCAGTTCCCCGCGATGCAGATGCCTGCCGTCTACATGCACGTGTCGGGGCTTAGCCAGAATGTGCTTGTCGGCGACAGCCTCCTCTCCCTATCCATCGACAAGTATATGGGAAGCGACTACCCGCTGTACTGGGATTTCTTCTACGAACACCAAAGACGCCGGATGGAGCCGGCGATGGTTGTGCCTGACTATGCCTCCGGATGGCTGATGTCGGAATATCCTTTCTCGGGTAAAGAGAATGTACTGCTCGAAAGGATGGTCTACGAAGGCAAGATAAAGTACGTGGTGCTCTCTGCCCTACCCGATCTTCCTGATGCCTCGCTGATGGGATATACGGGCGAGGATCTGAAGTGGTGCGAAGAAAATGAGGCAGAGATATGGAAAGCAATCATCGAGCGAAAGCATCTCCTCACACCCGATCAGATGATGACGGAGAGATATTTCGACGATACGCCCGCAATTTTCCTTTCCGACAATGCTCCAAGCAACATCGGTGTATGGATAGGGCTGCAAATCGTCCGGAGATACATGAGCGAGAGCGGCGCGAGCATCGAAACCCTCATGCAAAACGAGGATGCGCAAGACATCCTCACTCAATCCAAGTACAAACCCTAAATCTCGGACGCGATATTTAACAAAACGGATTGAAACGGATAAAAAATCCGCGTAGATTTATCCAATCCGGCTGGAACGGATAAAACTCACCCGTAGATTTATCCAATCCGACTGGAACGGATAAA
>CAVJTV010000079.1:0-10586 GCA_963652435.1 Desulfovibrionaceae bacterium
GGAGACTGTTGCGAGAAGAAAGGCGATGGGAAGCAGCAGGGATTTCGTCATATTGATGGACAATATTAAGATAATTAATCTTTTCATTTTGATATGAGCTTAAATGCTTCCTCAACTATCATGTCACGAATATGACCAAATTTCTCCACGGTTATTTCGCGAAGTTGTTGGTCTGTCAAGTCATTGCAAAACTGCTTTACAATATTTTCTTCAATGGGCAGTTCTTTAGCCTCGAAAGTTACAAGCACAATATTTTCATTTTCAGATGATGTTTCTTGATATACGTAATACTTGCCCGTATATTTATACATTGATGTTACAATAGCCTTCTTATTATACAACGTTAAGTCAACAGCTATTTGAAAGCCTCCTTTGTCAGTCTTAACTACAGGAATATTGATGTTGCTCATATCAATTTCACATTGGGCCAACGGCTCCTTGATTGGCGGTTAATAATGTTTTCACGAATGTATACATATAAAAAGCGTGGAGCCAGTTCTTTGCCCGGTCCACATTCTGAAGGCTCTCGCATTGCCCTAATTGATCAAACCGAGCAACGCTAAAGCCCCACGTCGATATACGTAAAGTGCGAATATTATAAATAGAACACGCTTAGTACACACCCAAGGTGCGTTCCCGTTGCTTTGCTTCTGACCAATAGTTCGAATTTGCGAGATTCTCAGAATGTCAAAACCAAAGCGTACAAAAACGCCTCTAATATGTATGTTCTCCCAATTGCTGCAACCACCCCAACGGGCTTTCAGCACAAGGAAAACGTTGTAGACTTAGTCATTATTTTGTATCACCGACATATAAGTGTATTTATGTGAAAACTTATACCATATATATATATGAAATACGCGACGAGGTGACAGCGGCAAGGCGGCAGTGCTTGCTTGAGTTTGTGCACGGGTGCACAGACATTCCACAAAACATTTTCGTGTTTGTGCACGTGTACACAGACATTCCACAAAATATTTTCGTGTTTGTGTACGTGTACACAGATACGCCACTAAATATTTTTGTGTTTGTGTACGTGTACACAGATATGCCACTAAATATTTTTGTGTTTGTGCACGGGTGCACAGATAATCCACCAAATGTTTTTGTGTTTGCGCACGGGTGCACAGATACTCCACAAAATGTTTTTGTGTTTGCGCACGGGTGCACAGATACTCCACAAAGTTTTTATACGTATAAGTAGCCGCAGCAAGACAATATCACTGATATTTTTTATGGTAGGGCAAAAAACAGCGCATAAGCAATATTTTTTTGAAGAAGTCTTGCTCGTGATTAAAATGTATAATATATTTGCTTCCGAAAAGCCACCTAAGAGAGGATGTGTGGTATAGTACCAACTTTAAATTTTGTATTATGATTTACATTTTAAACCCGTCCTATACAGGACGCGCTCGGAATGCCGAGCATTACAGGTTGCAGGAGGCACTTCTTAAAGCCATCACTGCAGAGTTTTCAACCAAGTATGGCATCTCTGCCTTACGCGAAGCGTATAGTAATGCGTTCGAAAAGGAAGATTCAATCTACCTGCGAGGGCGTAGCTATGCCGAAACGAAGGCAATGAAAGCAAAGGATGCCGAACGTATCAATCTGTTTCGCTTTGTCAAAAAGACAATCCAGAGTAAGAAGCTGAGTCCGGTGGAGGCGGAGGTCGCGGCGGCAGAAGCGTTGACATATGTGGTGAAACTATACAATCCAACGGTTTCGAAACCGTATGCTGAAAACACTGCAGAGGTGAGCGATCTCGTGAAAAAGCTGCAAAGCTCGGAGAACAGCTCGTATGTCGAGACCTTGGGGTTGACTGATGCAGTGGCTACTCTGAAGGCATCTAACGAAGGATTCGACGAACTTTATTCGCATCGCGCGGATAGCAAGCGGATAAAATCCGAGAAAGGAGACCTTCGGAAGGCGCGTCGCAATGTCGACGCTGCGTTGCTTGATCTTCTCAATGCTATCAGTGCCGTTTATTCGGTGGCGGTATTGGTTGAGAAAGACGAAACGAAGGAGGCAGAGATTGTTGCGGTAGTCAATGCCGTGAATGCAGAGATCATGCAGTTTTTGGAAACTCTTTCGCGCCGTGGAATCGGCAAGAAAGCGACGGCTTCATCTTCCACGTCGATCGGCGACATCACGACCACGGAGGATGATGCTCCTGTGGTTGATGAAGGCGGCACAGACGAAAGTACCGACGAGGGTGGCGGCACCGGCGGCGAAGAGAATGTGCCCGAATTGATGTAAGGTTTGGGGCATATTATGCCCGATACATCAGTAAACAAAGCCCCGAGGAAATTGCTTCTTCGGGGCTTTATCATATCAGGTGAGCCGCCCGTCGCGATAGACGGTTTCAATGCCAGCTGTATTTTAATCGAGTAGGAGGAAAACGAAGTAGTTTTCTTCCTACTTTCGTTTTCCTCCTACTCGATTTAACTCTGAAAGTCGGCGGTTAAGCCAAGGCACTGCCGATAAGGATTGTCACCAGCAATGCAAGGATAGCATACAGCTCAGGGAACACAGCCATCACCATCGTCGCACCGAACACATTATGTCCGGCACCGATGCCTGCAACACCGTTCGCGCAAACGTCTGCCTGACGGATAGCGGACAAAAGACCGGCAAAGCCCAGCACCAAGCCCGCACCGAACACTGCTGTCGCGTTCAGCATCGTGATGTCGGCAACAAGGAAGTCCTTCATCATAAAGTATCCCACGAACCCGTACAGTCCCTGCGAAGACGGAAGGGCACTCAAGGCAATGTACGCACCCAGCGCATCCGGATTCTTCTTCATCGCTCCGATCACTGCGTTACCGCAAATCGTCACACCATAACTACTGCCGATAAAGGTTAGACCTGTCATCAGCGCAACACCAAGATAAGCTAATAAAATTGGTTCCATAATGAATTTGTGTTTTAATTATTTCTCTGTTATTATTTGAATCGTGTTTTGTCTGTTATGCCTTCTTGAAAGGCTGATAGTCTTTGCCGCCTCCTTCAAACTCCGCGTTCTTGTAATACTCCACGAATATCAGACGGAGCGGATGAACAAGCGAGCTGATGGTGCACAGACCGATGTTGATGGCATGCCCCAACAAAAGAATAAGCAGCATACACACCACACGCAGCCCCGCGTTCATTCCCGCCGTCATATCCACTGCTAACGAGTTGAACACGCCGCCCAGAATTCCTCCCGTCAGACCGATGGCAAACAGACGTATGTAAGACAGCGTATCGCCAAGCAATCCGGAAACAACGTTGTATGTATTCCACAGCCCCGTGCCGAAGTTGAGGAAGATGTTCTTCCCGGGGGTATTGTAGAGGAACGCAACAAGCAATCCCAATCCGGCTACAACAAGAGCTATCGTCTCCACCGTCTCGGGCAACTGCACGTCGAGCGCCGGAAGACCGAACACAACACACATCGCAAGGATGATGAACACCCATGCCAGCGATGCAATGCCATACTTCGTGCCTTTCTGCGACATTGTCTTCAGGGCAGCGACAGTCTTACCGAACAGTATCTGCACCAATCCGATGATGATGGAAAACGTCATGAGGTTATCGCTCGACACGAAATAGTCCTTCACCTCTTCGAACGCCTTTATGTCGACAAAGGCGATACCGAAGAACGTCCCCGTGCAAGTGCCCACAATCAACGCTGCCAGTCCAAGATACTGGAACAAGCTGAGGAACGGCTTGTAGTCGGCACTGACCTTCCGCTTCAAGAGCGTGCAGACGAGCATCACCAACAGTCCGTATCCGCCGTCTCCGAAACAAAGTCCGAAGAAGAGCATAAAGAACGGCGCGAAGAACGGCGTCGGGTCGAACTCGCCGTAGTTAGGCAGGGAGAACATACGGGTGATAGGCTCGAACAGCTTCGCAAACCTGTTGTTGCGTAGCAGTATCGGAACCTTGTCCCCATCCTCTATCTCCAGTGCCTTGTAGAAATATCCCTTTCCTTCAAGCGTATGCTCCAAGGTCTGCGCCTTTTCCGTCGGCACCCATCCCTCAAGCAACATCAGCTTGTCGCCCGCCTCGCGGTCGGTCTGCACAAGCACGTTCGAGAGATTGAACTCGTTCTGCAAATCCTTGTCGAACCTGTCGAGCGTATTGTATTGCGACGCTGCCAACGCTTTAAGCTCTGCGTCCAACGCCGCCATCTCTTGTTCCAACTGCGCGAGACTATGGTTCAGCTCCTGCAATCCGCCGTCCGGCATCTTCTGGCGTTCGGCATCTATCTCGACCGTCGTGCCTGTCTTCGTGATTGTGAGGAAATAGGTTACCGACTGCACGTTGTTTACGAGCACGGCATTGTATTCGTCGCCCCACTTGGGTTCGTACTTGGCAGTCGGGCAGGTCCAGAATGTTATTTCGTATCCCGCTTTCTTCAGTCTGTCGACGTCTTTCCTGCTGAAATCGCCCCAAAATTCCATGTAGGCAATATCCTTTTCAAGAGATGCCTTCGATGTCTGAAGCTGCGCCTTCTTGTCGCGCAAATCCTCGATCTGCTGCAGCAGTGCTATCCCCGCGTCTTTCGTCAGCTCACGGGCGGGAGCATAGTCTTTCGCCTCTACATTCAAGCTCTTGAAGTAACGCATCAGCTGAGCCACGCGCCTTCGCAAAGCCAAAAGATCCTGAAGCTCCGCGTTGTCGAGAATCGATTTGTTTTCTTTCACGTGCACCACACCAAGCTCACGCAACTGCATGAGAAACGCCTCGTATTCCCTGTGATATACCATAAAGGCATATTTGCTCATCTTTACTATCATACGCCTGCCTCCTCTTTCTGTGCCTTGGCATTACGCTTCTCCTGATTTGCCCGCATGATCTTCTGCGACGACTTGGAAAGGCTCTCCTCGTCTTCCATAAACCGCTTCACCTTGCGGATAGCATCCTTGTAACCGGGAATCTGCACCTTCTCAAAGAGGTTCACCTTCTGAGTGGTCTTCTTCCGTGCATGCTCCAACAGCTCCAGCTTCATCCCCGAAAACTCTGCCTCAATACCCGTGCGCGCCAGCTTCTTCAGCAACTCGACGCCATCGGCAAACCAGGCAGGGGAATTAAAGAGACTGTAATGCCCTATCTCAAACTCTATCTCGCCAAGTATAGGGACAATCACACCGGCAATCTTCTTCGCAGAAAGCGTCACGTCCCTGACCGCTATCAGTTCGGGAGAAAACTCGTTCCACAAAGCCACCATACCCTCGTAACTCTGAATCTCTTTTTCCAGCTGAAGTTCCAAATCTCTCACCTCATCCTTGGTGCGCTTCACTTCGATACGCAGCGCACTCTCCTTGCTCTTGATTGTCGGCAGGGAACGCTCACGTATCTTCAGCTGCTTTTCCAATTGCTGAAGAGAGGTCTTGTTGTATTGAAACTTTATTGCCATACCTTCCCTATTTCTTCCAGTATTTGTCTACCAGTTCCTGCTTGATATTCACTTCCGCCGGCTTGAAGTATTCGCCGAACAGACTCCACGCAACGTCGAGCATCTCTGTGGTGTCGAGGTTTACATCAATTGCCAACAGCTTCTTCGAATAGTCTTTTGCAAAGGCGAGCGCACGGTTGTCGTAGTCTGTCAGGTCGAAACCGTTCTCCATCTTCGTCTTTGCATTGGCAGCGTCGGCATACAGACGCACGGCAGCGTTCATCACCTGCGGATGGTCTTCGCGTGTCTTCTTGCCCGTTACCAACTGTTTCAGACGGGACAGGCTTCGGAACGGGTCGACAATAACCTTACCCACATCGCTGTCGCGACGCAGGTAGAGCTGACCTTCCGTGATATAACCCGTATTGTCGGGCACGGCGTGTGTGATGTCGCCGCCCGAAAGTGTTGTCACAGCAATGATAGTGATGGAACCACCGGCAGGAAACTGCACCGCCTTTTCGTAGATCTTTGCAAGGTCGGAATAAAGCGAACCGGGCATGGAGTCTTTCGACGGTATCTGATCCATACGGTTCGACACAATAGCCAAAGCATCCGCATAGTTGGTCATGTCTGTCAAGAGCACCAACACCTTTTCGTTTTTCTGCACAGCGAAGTATTCGGCTGCGCAAAGTGCCATATCCGGAATAAGAATACGTTCCACCGACGGGTCTTCTGTCGTGTTGATGAAGCTCACGATACGGTCGAGCGCACCAGCGTTGCTGAATGTGTTCTTGAAGAAGAGATAGTCGTCGTTGGTCATACCCATTCCCCCAAGGATAATCTTATCCGACTGTGCACGCAGGGCAACCATTGCCATCACCTGGTTGAACGGCTGGTCGGGGTCGGCAAAGAACGGGATCTTCTGACCTGTCACCAGCGTATTGTTGAGGTCGATACCGGCAATACCTGTGGCAATAAGTTCCGAGGGCTGCTTACGACGGACGGGATTTACCGACGGTCCGCCAATCTCTACCTCTGTCCCCTCCGGAACAGGACCGCCATCGATAGGGTCGCCATAGGCATTGAAGAAACGCCCTGCCAATTGGTCGCCGACCTTCAACGTCGGTGCCTTGCCCATAAACACCACCTCAGCATTCGTGCGTATGCCCTCCGTGCCGGAAAACACCTGTAACGTCACCTCGTCGCCGATAATCTTTACCACCTGTGCCAGCTTGCCGTCTACGGAAGCCAGTTCGTCATACCCAACGCCCGTTGCCTTTAGCGAACAGGTAGCTTTCGTGATCTGGGTAATCTTCGTGTATATCTTTTGAAATGCTTTTGCCATAATACGTTCCTGTTATTTATCCATACGCTCTGCAAGCAGGGCATCGAGTTGGTCGTTGAACTTCTTGAACTGATCGCTTTCGTATTCGGAATAGTTCATCTGCTTGAAGATATTGATCATCTGCTTGAAATATTCCATTACCTCGAGGAAGGTGTCGAAGCGGAATTCCGCATGACATATCTTCACCACCTTATCGAGCATAAACTCCTGACGAGCCAAAGGTGTCACTGCGTCGATCGGGTCGAACGCATCCTGCTGCAATATCACGAAGTCGATGAGTTCCGATTTCCAGAAGGTGACATGGTATTCCACGGGGACACCGTCGTCGCCAAGAATATTGATCTGTTCGGCAATCTCCTTACCGCGCAACATACGCGTCTTTATCTCGTTCACCTTATCAATCCATTCCGGAGAGATATGTCCCGCGATGTATTGCTGAAACTCGGGATATTCCAAGTATTTCGAATAGCTGTCGATCGGGTTTACCGCCGGATAACGTTTGCGGTCTGCACGTTCCTGCTCCAAGGCATAGAAGCAGCGGGCAACCTTCTTCGTGTTTTCCGTCACCGGCTCCTTCAAGTTACCTCCGGCAGGCGACACCGTACCGATGAAGGTCACCGAACCTGTCGCACCGTTGTTCAAGCGGACAAACCCTGCACGCGCGTAGAAGTTTGCCACAATTGCAGACAAGTCCATAGGGAAAGCATCCGGACCGGGGAGCTCTTCCAAACGGTTCGACATCTCACGCAATGCCTGTGCCCAGCGCGAAGTGGAGTCTGCCATCATCAGCACCTTCAGCCCCATACTGCGATAATACTCCGCCAGTGTCATGGCTGTATATACGGAGGCTTCACGGGCAGCCACCGGCATGTTCGACGTGTTGGCAATAATAATGGTACGTTCCATCAGCTTGCGTCCCGTATGCGGGTCGACCAACTCGGGAAACTCGGTAAAGATTTCCACAACCTCATTCGCACGCTCACCACAGGCAGCGATAATCACTATGTCCGCTTCCGCTTGCTTTGAGATGGCATGCTGGAGCACTGTCTTACCCGTTCCGAACGGACCGGGGATAAATCCCGTACCGCCTTCCACAATCGGGTTCACCGTATCGATGGTACGCACGCCTGTCTCCAACAGCTTATAGGGGCGCGGCTTCTCTTTGTAGCAGGTGATGGCTTTCTTCACAGGCCAACGCTGCACCATATTCACTTCGATATCCTTACCCTCCTCGTCGGTCAGCACAGCAACTGTCTGATGGATGTTGTGCTTGCCCGCCTCTGTCAGGCTCTTTATCCTGTACGTACCTTTGAATGAGAACGGGACCATGATCTTATGCGGCTGCGAGTTTTCGTCCACCTCACCCAACCAGTCGCCTGCCGTCACCTTGTCGCCAACCTTTGCCAGCGGCTTGTAGTCCCACAACCTGTCGTTGTCGAGAGCAAAGGTATATTCCCCGCGTCTGAGGAACACGCCCTCCATCTTGTCCAGGTCGTTCTGCAAACCGTCGTAGTTGCGCGACAGCATACCCGGACCGAGCGTCACCTCAAGCATGTGTCCTTCAAACGTGGCTTCATCGCCCACACGCATTCCGCGCGTACTCTCAAACACCTGCACAAAGGCTTCTTTCCCTATTACCTTAATGACCTCCGCCATCAGCTTTACGCCTCCCACGGAAATGTAACAGATCTCATTCTGAGAAACCGGTCCATCCACCTCGACGGTGACAAGATTGGACACGATCCCCTTCACTATTCCTTTAGTAGCCATAAATTATTTGTTATTGTTTCTTTTGAATTCATCCAACGCGCTGCCGCTTCCCTTCTTCATAGCTCCCACTATCTCGCGGAACGTCTTCTCGCCCGTCGCCTTGTCCAACGTGACCCAGCGTTCGATCATCTCCAGTTTCAGCAGGTAGGCAAACACGCTCTCTATATCAAATGTCTTGAAGAACGTGGCGTCGTCGAGCCATTTCCATTTCAGCGAGTCCACCTTCTTTTCGCGCACCATCAGATCCGGCTCCTCAGCTATACGCCCCAGCTCGGGGAGGTAGTCCGCCTCATCGCCAAGTCCGAAATCGCGGGCATTAGATGTGCGGATAGCCTCTGCCACCTCGTTATTGCCCACGACATATTCCGATTTGTCGAAACCATATTTCCTGCAAGTGATGGCGGTCAGCATATTGCCGATGTTGAGGTTCAGCTCGAACCAGTCGCGGACAAACCCGTTGCTACACTTCATCGCATAGTCGTAGTAGAGTGCCGACAGGCGGTCTTCCCAAGCGACCTTCTCCTGCACACCGTTCTTCTCACTCTCTATATACTGCCCAATAAACTCTGCGAAATAAGGAGGGATCTGTTTGTTCTTCATCGGCTTTTCGCCGTCTTTCAAAGCGTCATACAGACTTTTGAGCGCATCGCCAGGTATACGTCCCCTCTCATCCGGCTCTTCGCCTTGTTGCCGCAGGAAGCTCAGCAGGTTCTTGTTTTCGAACTTGAGAAAAAACAAATCCACCAACTTCTTGTCGCCACGCGTAAGCAAACCGTCCAATTCGCATCTGAACTCGGAGACGGAGTAGGTCAGCTTGCTGTCTTCCAACGACAGATTAGGAAGTCCGGCAATCAGACAGTAATATTTCCCCATATCAGAACAGCATTTCTACCAGCGCGGGGCGCAGGAATTCCTTAAAGAACGAAGCGAACTCATCTTCCCCGAAGCTCACCTTATACGAGCCGTCGGCAGGGACAATGGTAAAACCCGCCTTCTTTCCGCTCACCTTCTCAATCTTCACACCACCGTCGAGAAGCGACTTGGCGTTTGCCACGAAATACTTCTTCAGCTCATCGGCATGAGCGCTCTGGATAGTGAGGCTCTCTTTCGCTGCCCATTCCTTTGCCATTTCGAGGATGACCTTCTGCATGAAAGCCGCATCGGTAACGACCGCCTTCACATTCGAGGAAACAATCTTGCCGGTTATAAGGTTCGTCACCTCGCTCTTCAGAGCTTCCACGGCTTGGGAGGCAAACAGCTTCAGCTCGGCTTCCGTGTTCTTCTTCAGTTCTTCCGCCTCTTTCTTCGCCGTCTCCACGATCTGCTTTGCTTCTGCTTCAGCCGCGCTGACAACAGCCTGCTTGCGGGCATTAGCGTCGGCAATGATTCGTCCTGCTTCTTCGTTCCCTTTCTCTACGCCTTCTTTGTAGATCTTGTCAGTCAGTTCCTGAATCTTTGTATCCATGTCTCTATGTGTGTATGATTAGTTTGTTTTTCTGTTGGCATTAAACGCCGGCAAAGTTATTCTTTTCCCATAATAAACGCCGAAACGGATAAAAAGAAAATTTCAGTGCTCAGAAACCATCACGGAGGGCTCCGTAACGATTATTCAGCACTGAGAAACCACCGCGGAGAGCTCCGTAATGAAAATTCAGCACTGAGAAACCACTGCGGAGTGCTCAGTAATGAAAATTCAGTACTGAGAAACCGTCGCGGAGAGCTCCGTAACGATTATTCAGCACTGAGAAACCACCGCGGAGTGCTCCGTAACGATTTCCGGGTGCCCGGAAAGTATCGCGGAGTGCTCAGTAATGAAAATTCAGCACTGAGAAACCACCGCGGAGGGCTCCGTAATGAAAATTCAGCACTGAGAAACCACCGCGGAGAGCTCCGTAATGAAAATTCAGTACTGAGAAACCACCGCGGAGAGCTCCGCAGTGATTATTCAGCACTGAGAAACCGTCGCGGAGAGCTCCGTAATGAAAATTCAGCACTGAGAAACCATCGCGAGGGCTCCGTAATGATTTCAGGGTGCCCGGAAAGTATCGCGGAGGGCTCCGTAACGGTTTCAGGGTGTACGGAAAGTATCGC
>CAVJTV010000080.1:0-10548 GCA_963652435.1 Desulfovibrionaceae bacterium
GATATTGAGTTTGCATATACCCTGTCGCAAGCGTTGGAGAAAGGCAACAATTTAGCCCACCACCTCATACAATCCTTTGAGCCGGGGGAAGTCAGCTATGAAAAGGCACATGAGATAGGTCGTCAGCTTGCCGACGCGGTAACAAAGGGGCAACACGAATATGTTTTGACTACCCACATAGACAAGGGGCATATCCATAACCATGTGATTTTTTGTGCGGTCAATTTCATCGACCACCGCAAATACAATTCCAACAAGCGAAGCTATTACGGCATACGCAACATCAGCGACAGGCTGTGCCGGGAAAACGGCTTGTCCGTCGTTGTCCCCGGCAGGGGCAGCAAGGGAAAGAGCTATGCGGAGTACCAAGCGGAAAAGACGGGTACAAGCTGGAAAGGCAAGCTGAAAATTGCCGTTGATACGCTTATCCCGCAAGCGTCAGACTTTGCCGATTTTCTGCGACTGCTGCAAGCTGCGGGTTATGAGATAAAGCCCGGTAAATACATATCTTGCCGCGCACCGGGGCAGGAACGCTTTACCCGTCTGAAAACTCTCGGCGCGGATTATACAGAGGAAGCCATAACGGAGCGTATCAAGGGCAGGCGCACCCGCGCCGCCAAAGCCCCGAAGCAGGAGCGCGGCGGTATCTCCCTTGTTATCGACATTCAGAACAGCATCAAGGCGCAGGAAAGCCAGGGCTATGAGCATTGGGCGAAAATCCATAATCTCAAACAGGCGGCAAAGACGTTGAACTTCCTCACCGAAAACCGCATAGAGCAATACGGGCAGCTTCAATCGAAAATCGCGGAAGTGAACGCGGCAAGCGAACAGGCGTCAGACGCATTAAAGGGCGTCGAACGGCGGCTTGCGGATATGGCGGTGCAGATCAAGCATATCACGACATATCAAAAGACAAAGCCCGTGTATGACGCATACCGCAGAGCAAAGGATAAGGCGGCATACCACGCCGCCCATGAGAGCAGTATCATATTGTTTGAAGCCGCCGCAAAAGCGGTCAAGCCCGCGTTGGTCGGCGGCAAGCTCCCCAACGTCTCCGCGCTGCAAGCGGAATATGTAAAGCTCCAAGAACAGAAAGAAACGCTCTACGCCGACTATGGCAGGCTGAAAAAGCAGGTCAAGGAGTACGACGTTATCAAGCGGAACATCGACAGTATTTTGCGGCGTGAAAGTGAGCCGGAGCGGGGTAAGGAAAATGTGCGCGGATAAATGCGGATTGTGTGGAAATCTTTCTGAAAGCATGGTATGATGAAAATACCTCATAGCAGGGTTATGGAACGTTATCCCGCTTTTTCTGTTTGACAGGGGGTGAAGCTATGACGCGGGGTGAGATTTGGAAGGACTTTTTTAAGAAAACGGTTTTGACCGTTCTGATTGCCGGGGCGCTGTTCTATTGGGCTGCGCTGGTATTCACAAAGGACGGGGCAACGAACTACTTTTATGTGTGGCTGTGCTGCGGCATCCCCTTTGGCATACGCCGTATGTTCGTGTGGCTTATCCCACGCGGCTTCGCCCTTTCCGGCACGGTGGGCGTCGTTGCACTTAACTTCATTGTGGGCGGCTTGATTGGCGGCGTCATTCTGATATGGCGGCTTGCGGTCGCGGTATGGTATATCCCACTGACGATGTATCGGCTTCTAAACGTCGGCAGGGTCGGCGTAGCAGAAATCGGCGAGGAATAAGCAAAAAAAGAGAACGGGGCGCGACAGCCGATGATGGCCACCGCGCCCCGTCTTTTCGTGGGGGCTGCTTTAAGTGTCTGTTACGCAGTAGAACACTGTTTTTGCGGGTTTAGGTATAAATCTCTTGTCATGCTCAAGTCGTGTCTGAAAAGCGGCATGGCGCAAGGGCTTTTTCGCGCCTACTGCGTAACGCGGGCGCGTCGTTTCCGCATCCGCTCGGCGGCTTGCCTGCGGGTGATCCGCTTGCGGCAGTCCGGGCAGTATTTGACGCTGTTTGAAGTAGACGCAAACGCCGCGCCGCACTCGGCGCACCGCCGCCTGTCCTCGGCTTGGTAAAGCTCCGCGTAAAGCAGCTTGTCGGCGGGAAGTACGGCGTTTTGAAACCATCTGCAAAGAAGCGAATAGGAAATTAGCTGCGGACAAACGCACTCGTCCCCATCGTCCAGCAAAATGCAGTTCCCGCCCATACAGTTGCAGCAGGTTTTCTTGATAAGGGCGTTCGCTTTGCGGCTCTGCTGCGGCGTCAGCCGTTTCAGCCCGCTCATACTTCGTCGGCGGCAGATACGGCGAGAGCGGCAAAGTCGGCGTCGCTCATGGCGCGGAGCTTTGCAAGGGTACGCAAGGCAAGCTCGCGCATTTCACCGTCCATATAGGGCAGCGCACCCGTCATTTCCCCGATAAGCTCCCTGCGCGTATCGGCGATGTAGATGCTGATAAGATTTGTTTCCTCAACGGTAAATCGGTTCATGCTCATACCTCCATTTCGTGATGTTTTGTTTTCGCCGCCCGCTTCGGAGCGGCTTTCTTCTTGTCGGCGGCAAGCTGCGCCCGGATAGAGGGGCGGGGCTTGCGAATATCCCGGTCGCGGTTTTCGTTCTTGTCGATCAGCGCATAGATGCCGTGCCTGCCCTCGATTTTGGAAAAGGTCAGCGTCTTGTAGGGAAGCAGCGAGAAAAGACGGTCAACGTCCCGGCTCGAGGCAAGCATCATAAACGCCGGGGCAAGCTCTGTCATGTAGTGGGTTTTGTTCGGGCTGTTGGGGCTGTACTGACGTTTCATTTCGGCAACAATGCGCCGCGCTTCGGCTTCAATCAGCCCGTCGCACAAGGCGGCGATATGCGCCTTGAAGTCCCCCGGCGAAAGCTGCTCACGGCTGCGCCGTTCCTCTTGCAGAAGATCGCGCAAGGCTCCGGGGGCGTTTGGCTGCACCTCAAAGCGAAGAAACGCGCCATACTGCGGATCGGGTGAACCGCTAAAGTATTTGCCTGTCGGCTGGCTGCGCTCGCCGCGCTCATAGAAAAGCGTTACGGTGTCTGCGGGAAGCGCCTGCTCCCGAACGTGCCGGAAATGGGCGGCATAGTCCAGCTCATAGAGGTTTCCCCGGATTTTGCCGCGCTCCCTGCCTATCAGCTCCACGGCGTAGGCAAGAATACGGTCGCGTGTCTGCTCCCCGTGGAACTTCCATGTGTTGTATGGGCGGGTGTCTTTGAGAAAAACGTCGCGCTCCCGGAAGCAATGTGTCCCGGACGGGCGGGAGAGCCACAAAAGGGTTTTGTCCTCACGGTCGGGGCTTGCAGCAGCCTCGTGAATGATCTTCTTGTCAAATTCAAAATCGCTTTGGTAAAAGCCGGTGTTCTGCTTCATCACCGCATCAAGGCAAGCCAGTATATCCACGTTTTCAAACTTCTGCATACGATCAGTTCCTTTCCAAATCCTGTGTTTTGCTCCTTTGCGCCTTTCTTTGGGCGGTCTGCTCCTTTGCCGCCCGAAGCTGCGCCCGGATCGAGGGCTTTTCCTCTTTGCCGCGCTCCTTATCGGCTTGGATGGCGTTCGTAAGGTCGATCAGGGAAATCGGCTCACCCGCCTTTGCTTTCTGCTCCAATTCCCCGACGGTGGGCGTCTGCGGCGTGTTGTTGATGATACCGTCAAAATTGTTGTCGTTCTGCTCCACAAGATCCTCAACGTGCTTTAGATAATTCTGCGGCTGCAAAAACTCCGGCGTCTGTCGATAGCCGATGCTGTCAACGTAATGCGCCGTGTCCTGCCCGTTCTGATGCAGCACCACCACATCGGAAACGGAAAGGCTGTGTCCCTTAAAGTCTTTCGGGTGGTCGATATTAAAGCGGGTAAAAATATCTTCAAGGCTCGTACCCGGTGCAAGGGGCGCGGAATAAATCAGGTCATAGTTCGCCGGATCAACCGCGTGTCCCGCTGCGGTCAGACGGTCGTAAGGCTCAAAGCGCAAGTCCCGCGTTTCGTCGCCGCGTTTGAGCTGGTAAATGGAAAAGCTGTCCCTGTCCGGCTCCTGCGCCTTTGCATAAAGTGCCTTGACCTCGCCCTGCGTCAGCTCCCCGGCGTTCAAGCTCTGCAACAGCTCCCGGCATTTCTCCGGCGTCCCGACAAACAGCAAGTCACCCGGTATGGCTTTCCCGTCCGGCTGCTGCCCATAGGCTTGCAGGAAAGAGCGGTCGGCAAGGCTTTCGCTGCGGGGATTGGTGTGCATGGTATAAATCACGTCTTTTTCTGTACGCTGCGCCGCCTGCGCCTGTGTGCGTTCCGCAAGCGTCTTTTCGGCACGTTGCAAAACGGCATCGCTGACGGGGAGCGCATACAGCCCGGAAGTAGAGGAAAAGCCGACGTTGTTGAAAACATAGTCCACTTCACTATCTTTTAATGCGCCCGCCGCAAAATACTTCTCCCGCGTGGGTTCTGCACTCACCTTGCCATCCGCGATGTCGTAATTCAGCCCGGTTTCGATATGGGAGCGGATTTTCCCGTCCACCGCCAGCGTCACATAGTACCAGCCCATATATCCGCTGCTTTGACCGTCCGCACCGTCGTTGAACTCGACATTGAGCAGGGTGTAGGGCTTCAAGCCCTTCTGCGCGGCAAGGGCATTGTCCTTTGCTTCGCGCTCCATGAGGGAAGCGAGAGCTGCTTCCTTTGTCGCGCTGACGATCTCCGGGTTGTACCGCAGCAGGGTATCGTTGACAAGCTCCCGCTGTACCGCTGCGGTCTTGGCTTTCGGCGTAAGGCGGTTACCGAGAAACAGGGACGCGCCATTATCAAAGCGGATGGATATATCGCTTGTGCCGCGCCATTTTCCCGTGCAGGGCGACGTTTCAATCCTGCCCGCAGTACCGCCGAACGCCTGCGCAATCACTCCGATTTTCTCCTGTGTGGAAAGCGCCTCGTATTTCTCTGCGATTGCGGCGGCTTTTTTCTGCAAGTCCGTAAGGGGCGGGGCGGCTTTTTCGCTCTGCTGCTCCTGCGCGGCGGCAAGATCGGGCGCGGCTTTCTCGGCTTCGTGCTGCTTTTGCAGCTCTGCGATATGTCCGTCAATGCTGTTGATGATGTCTGCGGCGGCAGAGCGGATCGTTTCAAGGGAGCTTTTCAGCTCCGCAAGCTCCCGTCCGCTGCTCCACCCGGCAACATAGCCGAAAGAGTAGTCCGACGTATCAAGCCCATAATGCTGGCAAACGGTGTAGGCGACGCTTTCCGCTTCCACCTCGCGGGTGCGGCGGTCTACGCGGGGCTGCTGCTCGTCTTTGGGAGCGTTCAGGTCAATATCGTGCAGCTTTGCGTGGGCGATTTCGTGAATGGCGGTTTTGAGCGTTTGCAGCTCGCTCATGCCCTCGTCAAGCGCAATACGCTTGTCCTCCAAGTGATAATAGCCGTGTGCGCCGCCCTCGATTTTCTCAAAGCCGATGGGGACGGGAGAGGTCTTTTCAAGGGCTGCGAAAAAATCACTGTACTGCTCCACATCGCCCGTCAGCGCGTCCACGGTAATATCCGGCAATTCCTTTCCCTCGGTTTGGGACACGTCAAAGACGGACACCACCTTGTAGGCGGGTATGGTGATCTCCTTTTCCTCGGTGACGGGCTTTCCGTCCCTGCCGATCACGGGCTTTTGGGTCTGCGGGTCGATTTTCTCCGTTTCCTGCTTGATTTTGAACGGCGACGGGGCGATAATCTTAATGCCTTTTTCGCCTTTTTTGACGTTACGCTGAAACTGGTTTTTCCAAGCGGTAAAGCCCGCGATCAGGGAAGCGTCGGGCTTCTGCATGGCGATCAGGAGGGTGTTGTTGAAGCTGTAATTATGAAACTTTGACATGACGCGCAGATACTCTTTGTAGCGTTCGCTGTCGAACAGCTCCGTAATACCTTGCTCCAAACGGTCGGTAATCTCCTTGAGCTTTTCGGCGGGCTTTTCTGCGATAAGGTTGATAGGGATAACGGGCTGCGGCTGCGGCGGCTCGACAGTAAGGGGCGCTGCCTGCATCGCGGCGGCATCCATTTCAACCTTTTCCGGGTCAATGTGCGTCGGCTGCGCTGCCTGTTGGGGCGCGGTGTGCTGCGGCGGCTCGCCCTCAATGGCATAACCCGGAAGCAGCAGCCCATTCACCTTGAACGGCTCCGCGTATTCTTTCGGAACGGGCGGCGCGGGCTCGGTAAACAGGCGGTCGTATGCCTTGATGCGTCCGGCAAGGTATTTTTCCATTGCCGCCTTGTCTGAAAAGGTCTTGCGCTCCTGTCCGGCGATTTTTACGTTTTGTCCATGGTTCGGTCCGTTGGTGTAGACACTCCATGTCAGGCTCCATGAATACGGCACGGATTTTTGCGCCTGTCTGTCATAGCGGGTGTTTTCATAAACGTGATAGCGCATCTGATAGACTGCGTTACTGCGGAGCTGCCATTCGTAATCTGTTTTCTCCCATTTGTTGGATGTGTGCTTGACGGGCGGCGTCTGCACATACTCGATGGCTTTTTCAAGAAAGCGGGTGTTGCCTGCCTGCTGCTCCCATGCGGCTGCCTCCGTTTTCAGCCTGTCAAATACAGCCTGCTCCGCCGCCGCGCTCTCCTGCCGCAGCCGTGTCAGCTCCGCAAGAGAAAGCCCGGTCAGCGCGGAAATATCCGCTTTCTCACTTTCAAAATAGATGCTTCGCTCAATTACCAGCTTTTTTGCTACTTCCAGCCTGTCAAAATCATAGCTGGAATAGTTCTTTTCCTGTTCGCTCACGGTTTTGCTCCTTTCTTTTGTCGGTGTGATGATGTCTTTTAGCGGCTGCTCCCACTTGCGCCCAAAGCCGCGCACGACGGTATCTCCCGCCGCGCCGTTTTCGCTGAACATTTGCAGGGTGGAAAACGCATTGTCAAAGGCGGTGATATTGTCTGTGCCAATATTCGGGGCGAAGTGGATAACCCCGTCCGGGTAGTCCCTGCCTGTGCCGATCCAGCCCCGGATAAAGCTGTCGAAAGGGGCTTTCGCCCCGCTGTCAAAGTGTTCCTCGGCATGGCTTTTGTATAGCTGCCCGCCCCTATACTGTCTGCCTAAAATCAGCTCCCCCGTCTGCGGGGAGAACATAACGCGGCGATTGTCGATTTCCTGCATATCAAATGACATACTGCGGGTATCAAGAAGCATCAGGGCGGCGGACAGCTCTGCTTTCGGCTTGTTCTGCATGGCTTACGCCTCCTTTCATCGTTACAGAGGGTTTGGGACACTTCCCAACAAGCAAAATCCCCATTCTGCGCGTAGCGTCAGAACGGGGATTTTACGGAAAGGGTACCCCTTTCCTATGCTTGCTGCGTAAGTTCTTTGTCCCTCGCAAGCTCGATACGGTAGTTGACGTATTTCCCGCCCGTATCGGCTAATACAATGCTTCCGTCATAGGTTTTACCCGTTTTCGGGGAATACAGCCTTTTGACCTTCGCCCTGCCGCCCGCAAGCAACGCGGCGGCGATTTTTGGGGTAAAGGCGGTTTTGCGTTCCTCGAAAAAGCGGTCGTTTTTCCACATGACAAAGGCGCAGTCCTTCTTTTCGCAGTAGTAGCTTTTCCTGCCCTCGCAGACGTTCCCGCCGCAGCGGGGGCATTTGCCGATCACCGCCTTTTCCTCTTTGAACAGGCCTTTCTGATTTTCGGAAAGAAACGGATAGGCTTTCACCAGCTCCCGCGCCATTTCTTCAATGCCCCGCATGAAGTCCTCCGGCTCGGCTGCGCCCCTTGCAATCTGCGTCAGAGCGTTTTCCCATTCGGCGGTAAGCTGCGGTGAGGTCAGCGTGTCGGGCAGAACGCAAACAAGGTTGTTGCCGTTTTGGGTTTGGATAAGCTGTTTGCCCTTGCGCTGCACAAAGCCGGATTTGACCAGCTTTTCAATCACAGCGGCGCGGGTAGCGGGAGTGCCAAGCCCCTTACGTTCTGCGTCCGGGTCGGTGTCCGCGCTTCCGGCGCGTTCCATAGCCGAAAGCAGGCTTGCTTCCGTGTGCGGCTTCGGGGGCTGCGTGTCGTGCGCCGTAACTCTTGCGGCTGGACTGTCAAAGCTCTGTCCCTCGGTAAAGGTCGGCACATCTAAAATACGCTCGTTTTCCTCGTCGCCCTCGGCGTCGGGCTTTCCTTTCAGCGTCGCCCGGTAGCGTCGTTCAAGCTCTTTCCACCCGTCGCAAAGAACCGTCTTTCCCTTTGCCGTAAACTCGGTATCGGCACAGGAAAACACCGCCGTTACCGCATCAAAAACGTGCGGCTCGGCGGCAGCGAACAGCAGACGCGCCCCGGCAAGGGTGAGGATATTTCTTTCGCTTTCCGGCAGCGCGGCGAGGTCTGCTTTCGCAAGCTCCATTGTCGGAATAATGGCGTGGTGGTCGGACACCTTTTTGCTGTCAAGCGTCCGGGCTATGTCCGGCGTAAACGCCGCGCCTTTCATAAAGGGCAGCTTGCCGACAAGCAGCGCGGCGATATGCACCGCCGTATCGCCCATGTCGTCGGTCAGATAATTGCTGTCCGTTCGCGGGTAGGTAAGCAGCCGCTTTTCATAAAGGGCTTGTGCAAGGTCAAGGGTCTGCTTTGCGGTGTAACCGTAAATGCGGTTGGCTTCCCGCTGCAAGCCCGTAAGGTCAAACAGGCGGGGCGGCTGCTCGGTTTTCCTCTCACGCCTCACCGAAATGCAAATGGCCTGCGACGCTTCGCAAGCCGTTTTTACTGCTTCCGCTTTTGCGGCGTCGGAGATCCTTGCGCTTACCGCTTCCGCGCCGCCCACATCAAGACGGACGATATGGTAGGTTTCTTTCTTGAAAGAGGTGATCGCCGCGTCCCGGTCTGCAAGCATTTTTAAGGTCGGCGTCTGAACGCGCCCCACGTTTAGGGTTTTGCCGTGTAGGACGGAGAAAAGGCGGGTGGCGTTGATGCCGATGATCCAGTCCGCTTTTGCGCGGCATAACGCAGACGCATAGAGCGCATCATACGCTTCGCCGGGTTTCAGCTCCGCAAAGCCCTTTTTGATCGCGCTTTTCTCCATAGAGGAAATCCAAAGGCGGGAAAAGGGCTTATCGCACCCTGCCGCATGGTAGACAAGGCGAAAAATCAGCTCGCCCTCGCGCCCTGCGTCGCAGGCGTTGACAACCTCGGAAACGTCGCTGCGGCGCATGAGGTCTTTTAGGATTTTGAACTGCTTTTGCCTGTCTTTGAATACGGTATATTGCCACGGCTGCGGCAGGATCGGCAGGCTGTCATAGCTCCACTTTTTGTACTGCTCCCCATAGGCGGCGGCTTCCGCAAGCTCCACCAAATGCCCCACGCACCATGAAATGAGGTAGCCGCCGCCCTCCATATATCCGTCCTTTTTGTTTTTTACGCCAAGGGCGGCGGCAAGTGCCGCCGCCACACTCGGCTTCTCTGCAATGACTAACCTCATTCCTCGTCCTCCTGTTCCTCGTTGCCTGCTTCCGGCTCGTCCTCGTCGTATTCGTCAAAATCAAAATCGTCAAGGTCTGTGCCGCCCTTTACGTTCTGCTTCGGCTTCAAAATCTTAAAGTAGTAGAACGCACCGCCACCTCCAAGGGCTGCCACCACAAGGAAGATCACAAGCCCGCCCGCATTGCTTTTTTCTTTCTCCGGCGGCGCATCGTCCGGCTCCGGCACGGCTTCCTTACCTACACATTCGGTCATATTGACAGAGCATACCGGGCAGGCGGTATTGACTGCGCTCGCCTCGCATTTATCCTTACAGGTGCAAACGGCGGGCGTGGCTGCTTCGCTTTTTCCGTCCTCCATAAGCGCCATAAGGTCGGCTTCGTCCACCTGATTGAGAAAATGGACGCTGTTTTCTCCCTCTGCGGCGCGGTCAACGATGATGTAAAAGTAGTTGCCGTTTTTGCTCTGCACAATGATAAACTGCTTGTCCTCGGCTGCTTCTCCCTCAATGTCGTCAATCAGCGAAAGATTACCGTCCGGCGTAAGGGGCTGCGGCTCGGTTTCTACGATCACGCCGCTGTCGTTGGTGGGTATGTCCTCGCCGCCGCCTGCATAGGCGGTAACGGAAAAGCCGCCCAAGCATACAAGGGCGGCAAGCAGTACGGTAAAACTGTGGAAAAATCGTTTATTCTTCATCTTCGGTTTCCTCCTGTTCGGTGTAGTCTGCGGGAACGGCAGCAATGCCGGGGATCGGCTCGCCGGAAAGCAGGGCGGTAAGCTCTGCGGGGGTCAGGCGCATGGAGCGCACAAGAGCGATGATTTGCAGGTTTTCCGCTTCGGTTTTCTGCATTGCAAGCTCTTTCAGCCTGTTCTGATACTCGGTGATTTTCTCCCGTGTTTTCTGCATTTCCTTTTCAATGCGGTCAATTTTGCTGTTTGTCATACTGTCAAAACTCCTTTCAAATTTTAATTCCAATTCATCAGCCCGTAGCCCTTGATACAGGCGTAATCAAGAGGATAGCTTCTGATTTTGCAGGCGTCGCCGGAATTACCCTCCACGGTGTAAACGCGGCTTCCGTCTGTGCCGATTACGATACCTACATGGTCTGCGCTGCCGTCTAAATCCCAATCAAAAAAGATGGCGTCGCCGGGAGCGATAT
>CAVJTV010000081.1:0-10534 GCA_963652435.1 Desulfovibrionaceae bacterium
TACCTCCTACCCGATTTTACTCCACGGATATTTCTTTCGGCAGATAATATCGCATACTTTTGCGTTCCGCGTGCGGTTTGGGCATGGAAAACACAGGAAGGGCTTACGGCGCGGAAATAATCCATAACATAAAAACTACAGATAAAATGGCTAACTTATTTAGTGTAAAAGACAGAGTTGTCGTCATTACCGGTGGAGCCGGTATTTTGGGAAGCGGGATTGCCGGTCATCTGGCAGAAGAAGGCGCAAAGGTTGTAATCCTCGACCGTGCAGTGGAAGCCGGCGAGAAAGTGGTAGCGGAAATCAAGGCAAAAGGAGGCGAGGCATGTTTCTTTCAGACGGATGTGCTGAACAGGGAGACGCTGGAAGGGAACAAGAAAGATATTCTTGCGAAGTACGGCCGTATCGATGCCTTGCTGAATGCTGCCGGAGGAAATATGGCAGGAGCAACAATCGCACCGGACAGCAACATCTTCAGTTTGCAGGTCGATGCATTCAAGAAGGTGGTGGACTTGAATCTGTTCGGGACAGTGCTGCCGACGATGGTGTTTGCCGAGGTGATGGCAGAGCAAAAGGAAGGTGCTATCGTGAACTTCTCATCCGAATCGGCATTCCGTCCGCTGACGCGCGTCGTTGGGTATAGTGCCGCCAAGGCAGCCATTTCGAACCTCACGAAATACATGGCCGGTGAGCTGGCAATCAAGTTCGGCGAGGGGCTGCGCGTCAATGCCATCGCGCCGGGATTCTTCCTTACGGAGCAAAACAGGACGTTGATGACGAACCCTGACGGCTCCTACACCGACCGTGCCAAATCGGTCATTGCCCATACACCCTTCAGGCGTTTGGGTACTCCCGACGAACTGTTCGGGACGATACAGTATCTAATCAGCGACGCATCCAAATTTGTGACCGGGACTATCGCGGTTGTAGATGGCGGGTTCGATGCATTCTCAATCTAAAAAACACGACACGTTATGTATTTATGCGAACAAACTTGGCGCTGGTACGGGCCTAATGATCCCGTCAGCCTATGGGACATCAAGCAGGCGGGTGCAACCGGAATAGTGAATGCCCTGCATCACATTCCCAACGGGGAGGTATGGACCGAAGAAGAGATAATGAAGCGCAAGAGGATGATCGAAGAGGTCGGCTTGCGGTGGTCGGTGGTGGAGAGCGTCCCCGTTCATGAACATATAAAGACGCAGACAGGCGACTTTCAGACGTACATCGACAATTATAAGGAGAGCTTGCGCAACCTGAGCCGCTGCGGCATCCGCATTGTCACCTACAACTTCATGCCTGTGCTCGACTGGACCCGCACGGACCTGGCATACGTCATGCCGGACGGATCGAAGGCTCTCCGCTTCGAGCGGGCGGCTTTCGTGGCTTTCGACCTCTTCATCTTGAAGCGTCCAGGGGCTGAGAAGGACTATTCGGAAGAAGAAAAGGCAAAGGCGAAAGCTCGCTTCGACGTTATGACGGACGACGACCGGCAGCTGCTTACGCGCAATATGATTGCCGGGCTCCCGGGCTCGGAAGAGAGCTTCACCGTGGAGCAGTTTCAGGAGGCATTGGACCGCTATAAGGACATCGATGCCGAGAAACTGCGCGAGAACCTGATATATTTCCTTAGGGAGATTGCTCCGGTGGCTGATGAGGTGGGGGTCAAACTGGTGATCCACCCCGACGACCCTCCTTTCTCCATCCTCGGATTGCCGCGCATCATGAGCACGGAAGACGACTTCCGCCGACTTATCGAGGCGGTGCCGAACGAGAGCAACGGACTGTGTCTGTGCACCGGCTCTTTCGGCGTTCGCGCCGACAACGACCTTGCCGGAATGATGGAGAGGTTTGGCGACCGTATCGACTTTGTTCATTTACGCAGCACGAAGCGCGACGCGGAGGGTAATTTCTACGAGGCGAACCACCTGGAGGGCGATGTGGATATGTATGGCGTGATGAAAGCATTGCTCAGCCTGCAGCAGAGGCGCGGCTGCTCCATTGCCGTGCGCCCCGACCACGGGCATCAGATGATTGACGACCTGAGGAAGAAAACCAACCCTGGCTATTCGTGCATCGGTCGTCTGAGAGGGTTGGCAGAGCTGCGGGGGCTGGAGATGGGCATTGCCAAGTCTCTGTTTGGAGAGTAACGCACCGAATGGATAATATATAAAGGTATAGTGATATGAACAGGAACATATTTATGATAGCGGGCGTGTGGCTGCTGACGGCATGCAACGCATCTGTCGACCTGCCCGTGACGCCGTCGGATAGCGACATGCAGTTCGCGGCGTTGTCGAAGACGTGGGACGAGGGCGTGCCGCTCGGGAACGCGACGGTAGGCTCCCTGGTGTGGCAGCGCGACTCTGCGCTGCGCCTCTCTTTGGACAGGACAGACCTTTGGGATCTTCGTCCGATGGACAGCATCGCGGGGGACCACAACCGCTTTGCTTGGGTGAGGGAGCAGGTGATGAAGGGCGACTACCTGCCGGTGAACAAGAAGTACGACTGGCCCTACGACCGTGAGCCGGCACCTTCCAAGATACCGGGAGCTGCGCTGGAGTTCTCTCTGGCGGGGCTGGGCGAGCCTTCCGCGGTGCATCTGTATCTTAAGGATGCTCTTTGCGAAGTGTCGTGGGATGGCGGCGCGCGGCTGAAGGCGTTTGTCCATGCCACCGAGCCCATCGGCTGGTTTGTGTTCGAAAACCTACCCTCGGAGGTTGTCCCGCGGCTGATGCCGCCCAATTACAAGGCAGGCAGAAGCGACGACAACAGCACCGTTGTCGAAGGTCAGGACCTTATCCGCCTCGGCTACGAGCAGGGCACGGTCCGCGAGGATGCCAACCACGTGACGTACCACCAAGAGGGATGGGGCGGCTTCTCGTATGACGTGGATTTGCGCTGGGAGCAGAGAGGGAAGACGCTCTGCGGCGTGTGGAGCGTGACCTCGTCGCTGACCGACGACGATGCGGCGGAGAAGACCGAGGCGGCGATGATGCGCGGAGTGAGTGAAGACTACCGGACGCATCTCGACTTTTGGACGAACTACTGGGCGCAGTCCACCGTGACGCTCCCCGACGCTGTCTTGCAGAAACAATACGACAACGACATGTATAAGTTCGGCTCTGCCACCCGAGAAGATTCGTATCCCATCTCGCTCCAGGCTGTATGGACGGCAGACAACGGTAAGCTGCCGCCCTGGAAAGGTGATTACCACCATGATCTGAACACCCAGCTCAGCTACTGGCCTACGTACACGGGCAACCATCTGAAGGAGGGGCTCGGCTTCCTTAACACGCTGTGGAGCCAGATGGATGTCTACAAGCGATACACCCGCGCCTACTTCGAGACGGACGGCATGAACGTCCCGGGTGTCTGCACCCTGTCGGGAGAGCCTATGGGCGGATGGATACAGTACGCCATGTCGCAGACTGCCGGCGCATGGCTTGCGCAGCACTTCTATCTCCACTGGAAATACTCCATGGACCGCGAGTTCCTGCGCGACCGCGCCTATCCTTTCATCAAAGAGGTTGCCACGTACCTCGAGCAGATCTCGGTTGTGGATGCCAAGGGGGTGCGTAAACTTACCATGAGCTCAAGTCCGGAGAAAAACGAGAACTCGATACGTGCATGGTTCAAGGAAATGACCAACTACGACCTCTCGCTGATGCAGTTCGCCTTCTCTGCCGCTGCGGAGCTGGCTGCGGAGCTTGACAAGGCGGACGAGGCAGCCCACTGGGCGGCTGTCGGCGAGCAGCTGCCCGCCTTGGAGGTGGACAAAGACGGGTCGCTCTCCATTGCAGTGAACTATCCCTACGACCAGTCGCACCGTCATCTGTCGCATGCCATGGCGATACACCCGCTGGGGCTGCTGGACTGGAGCCAGGGCGAGGAGGCACAACGCGTTATCTGCGCCACCATCAAGAAAATCGAGGATTACGGTCCCGCCTGGTGGACGGGCTACACCTACACCTGGCTTGCCAACATGAAGGCTCGCGCTTTCGACGGCGAGGGGGCTGCCGACGAGCTGCGCACGTTCGCCGAGTGCTTCTGCCTCCCCAACACATTCCACGTGAACGGCGACCAGACGAAGAGCGGCAAGTCGAACTATACGTACCGCCCGTTCACCCTCGAGGGCAACTTCGCTTTTGCCGCCGGCATACAGGAGATGCTGCTTCAGAGCCACACCGGCGTTGTCCGCGTCTTTCCGGCGATACCTGCCGGCTGGGCTGATGTCGCGTTCGATGGGCTTCGTGCGATGGGAGCTTTCCTTGTTTCGGCTGAGAAGAAAGGCGGTGAGGTCACCGGCGTGCGTATCTTCCCCGAAAAGGGCGGCTTGCTTAGGATTGCCTCGCCTTTCGGCGATAAGGAAGCCGTCGTGACAGGCAATGCCGGCAGCGTCACGCGCGAGGGCGATGTCCTTTCTTTCGAAACGCGCAGCGGAGAGTGGGTGGAGATAAAATGTAAGCCCTGACACCCGCTTTCGGATAATCAAAAATCCCTCCGTGGTAGTTTCAACCAAAGAAGAAACTATCACGGAGTATTTTTTTCTATCTTTGGCATCGGATGGAAGAGCCGCGGAGAGCTCCGCGATGGTTTCAGGGCGTACGGAAACCGTTACAAAGTGCTCCGCGATGGTTTCAGGGCGTACGGAAACCGTTACAAAGTGCTCCGCGAAGGTTTCAGGGCATACGGAAACCGTTACAAAGTGCTCCGCGAAGGTTTCAGGGCATACGGAAACCGTTACAAAGTGCTCCGCGAAGGTTTCAGGGCATACGGAAACCGTTACAAAGTGCTCCGCGAAGGTTTCAGGGCATACGGAAACCGTTACAAAGTGCTCCGCGAAGGTTTCAGGGCATACGGAAACCGTTACAAAGTGCTCCGCGATGGTTTCAGGGCATACGGAAAGATTAAAGAAGACATACGTTTTTATTTTCATATTGTCTAACATCAAAATTTTAAGGCCATGAGTGTAGAGAAACAGATTGGGAACATTACAAAGAGTTATTTGACGAATTCCGCTCACCTGAACATGAACACGGAGCTGTACGAACGCATTGTGGCTGCCACGCCGGCAGTGCTGAAGATCGAAAAGCAAGCTCCCCTCTATCGCGAGGCTCTCGACACCGAAGGGCTGTGCGTCAATCGTATCACGAAGAGTGCCGCGACGCAGCCCATGGTGGAAAAAGATGCCGAACGGGATGCCGTTTTTTCATTTATCAATTCGCAGGTAAACTCGTTTATGACCTGCCCGGACAAGGCGACGAAGCAAGCTGCCGCGGAGCTCGAGGCGTTGATGAGTGCCTACGCTGACACGCCCTGGAAGTCGTTCAGCGAAGAGACCGCCTTTATCGACGGGCTGCTGCGCGACATGGAGGGCGAAGCTGTGAAGGCTGCTGCCGAGACGCTCAACCTCACGGCGTATTTTACCCGGCTGAAAACCTTGAACGATGAGTACAAGGCGATGGACGCAGGCAGAACCGACGAGTATGCCTCCCGCGTGAAGATCGACACCCTTTCTGCCCGCAAGGTGGTGGACGACATTTGGGCTGAAATTGCGCAGAGAGTCAACGCCGTTGCCGTGCTCGAGCCGAGCGACACGGTGGATACGTTCATCGACACGGTGAACCAGATCTTCCGCAAGTACAAAGACCTCATCGCAGCCAAGGGAGGCTCCTCAAGCACCACGACGCCCGAAGATGCCCCTGTCCCCACGCCGGACAGCGATGCTCCCGTGATTGACGACGGCACGACGGACGAAGGCAGCGGAGATGACGTCCCCGAGTTGATGTGAAAATGTGATTTGGCGTAACATACCAACGGTGCCTGTTATGCCCGATGTGAGCGAAGTCCCGAGCGAAGTCCCCTCGGGACTTCGCTGTGTCTTGCCGGGGGGCTTTTCACGCTCTCCCGAGGCAAACATCAACCTTGTAATGTTAAAAAACCGCCGTCTTTTATAGGTAAATGAAAAAAACGTACTCAATATGGAGAAACGGGTAGGAGGAATGGTGAACTTTTGTTTCGTGTCGGATGAGGTGATAAGGAAAGTTGCAGCGGGCGACCGTCGTGCCTTCCGCTCTTTCTACGACGCGGTGTATCCCCTCGCGTACCGTTTTATCCATTACTTCCTGCCCAACCCCGCGGACTGCGAAGAGGTCGTGAGTGAGGTCTTCTTCATCTTCTGGAAGGAACGTCGTTCGCTCACGGACAAGAAAGACCTGAAGGCATGGATATACACCGTCTGCCGAAACGAGGCGTACCACTACATAAGACAAATGGAAAGGGCAGTGAATGTCTCCATCGACGATATGCCGGTGGAGCTGATGGTCGAGAGAAGCACCGTGGACGGGGCAATGATCGAAGAGGAGATGCTCGAGATCTACAATAAGGCCGTGAGGGAGCTGCCGGAGCGGTGTAAACTGGTCTTCCTGATGGTGCGGGAAGAACGCCTGAAGCATAAAGAGGTCGCGCAGATACTGCAGATAGCCGAGGGTACGGTCGAGCAGCAGATGAACATTGCCATCCGCAAGATTGTGGATACGGTGAGAAGGTATTATCCCTTTCCGAGCCTTGACGTGAGGCGGAACGGTAGGCAGAACCTTCTGCTCAAACATGGGGGGGGTAAAATGAAGTGGAATGAAGAAAAACGGACGGGTATGAATTTATACGAAGACGATACGAATGGTATGGCGGTAGACGAAATATGCAAGGAGGCTCTGCGGGTGTTGGATGCCGTGGGTCATCCGGATGTCTCAGCGCAGATGGCTGACGGTAAGGAAGCTGTCTTCCGCCGTGTGAACGGGAAGATAGAGGCAGACGCCGCTCTGCGCGTGACTTCGGGTTTCAGATACCTGATGGCAGCCGGCGTTGCGCTGCTGTTGGCACTGACGGCGTCGGCGGCATACCACATGGGTCGTAAAGGCGCGGCAAAGCAGCTCTCTGCCGCCTTGGTAGAGACGGTCGCCCCGCTCGGCATGACTTCGAGGGTGGTTTTGGCGGACGGTACGGCGGTCACCCTCAACGGCGGGTCGAAGCTGACCTACCCTGCCGTGTTCGTGGGAGACGAAAGGGCGGTGACTTTGGTAGGAGAGGGCTTCTTCGATGTGGCAAAAGATGCCGCGCATCCCTTCTTGGTGCGCGGAGAGAACCTGACCGTGGAAGTGCTGGGCACGAAGTTTGGCTTCAGGTCGTACAAGGAAGATATGAATACGGTCGTAACGCTGAAAGAGGGCGCGGTGAAGGCTCTCCCGCTGAATGCCGAGACGGTGGAAGCCCTCGTCCTCAAGCCAAACCAGCAGCTGACGCTCGACAACCGCACCGGCGAGTTTCAATGTCGCTTTGTGGATGCCGCCGAGCTTCTGGCGTGGAAAGACGGCGAGCTGTATTTCCGTGATAACACGCTGGATGAGATAGCCCGGGTTCTGGAGCGCAGGTTCAACGTGTCGATAACGATAACAACCCGGACACTGAAGGACGACCGTTACTTCGCCCACTTCGGGAGCGACGAGGGACTGGATAAAATCCTGACCCTGCTATCCCACAAACGCCACTGGAAATATGAGAATAAGAATGGTACCATTGTGATAAAGTAAAAACACTAACGATAAAATGATATTGCCTATGGAAAACTGAGAAAATCATTGTGCGCCGCTTCGCCGCTCAGACGGCGGACGGGCAGGAAGCCGGAGGTTCCGGCAAGACAGACGGAACCGGAGATATTTTTGTTACACAAATTCATTGCTAATTTAAATTGTTCGATATGATGAAAAACAACACGGATACAGGGATGGGTAATCCCTGGTATCGAAAGACAATCAAAGTCATGAGAAACATAATTGTTCTTTTTCTGGTCGTTTCATACAACGCGTTTGCAGCCTCTGTGTATTCGCAGACTGCCCGCTTCGACCTGAAAATAAAGAATGAAACCTTGAGGGAGGTTTTCAGTGAGATAGAAAAGAATTCGGAATACTCCATCATCCTGAAAAGCGGGGAGGTCGATCTGGATGAGAAGGTATCAGTGTCGGTCCATCAGCAGACGGTGGATGTAATCCTGGATCAAGTCTTGAAAAAGCAGGGCTTACAGTATGAAATCAAGGACCGACATATCATTATTTACAAGGCGAAAGCTGCCGTGGAAGGCATTGCCCAAGCGGACAGGAAGGTGATAACCGGCACGATCACGGATGAGGCAGGTCTGCCGGTGATAGGGGCGAACGTCGTTGAGAAAGGCACGACCAACGGCTCCATCACAGACATAGACGGCCACTTCACCCTGACCGTCTCCCCCGACGCCGTGCTGGAGGTCTCCTATATAGGCTATCTGAAAGCGGAGGTCCGGGTTAAAGGCAAAGAGTCGTTCAGCATTGTTCTGAGGGAAGATACACAAAGACTGGACGAAGTTGTAGTTGTTGGTTTCGGTACGCAAAAGAAGGTGAACCTGACGGGTTCCGTATCGTCTGTCAGTTCAAAAGAATTGGAAAGCCGTCCGCAACCTAATGTGCAGAATATGATTCAGGGAAAGGTCCCCGGATTGCAGATTGTCAGCAACACAGGTCAGCCGGGGCGTGATGGCGGAAGCGTAACCATTCGTGGTAAAGGCTCTTTCGGTTCCAGCTCGGACCCCTTGGTGCTGATCGATGGTATTGTCGGGTCTTTAAGTACGTTGGCACCTGACGACATCGAGTCTATCAGCGTTTTGAAAGATGCTGCCTCTGCTGCCATATATGGTGCCCGTGCTGCCAATGGCGTTATCCTTGTGACCACGAAAAAAGGAAAGTCCGGTAAGGCACAGGTTTCCTATAGCTTTAACTATGGCTTTCAGCAGGCAACGGCTCTGAGCGATCAGATTTGGGAATCCGCCACATATATGAAGCTGTACAATCAGATGGCAGATCGTATACCGGGGAAAGTGAAGTATTCACAGGAGATGATAGACAAGTATAGTGACCCGAACCGTGACAAGAATTTGTATCCGGATTATAACTGGATGGAAGAGACTTTCAAGACCGGTTCAGAGATGACACACAACCTTAACGTGAGCGGTGGTACGGAAAAGATTACATATAACGTGTCATTGGGGTATTTGAAACAGGATGGTTTGTTGCCAAATCATGATTACAAGAGATATACCGGGTTGATGAATCTGGAAGCCCAGGTGCATGAACGTATCAAGATAGGGGCAACAAGTAATTTTTACAACGGAAAACTGGATGAACCGTATTATACGAATGCAGATTTGGTCTTGATGATTGTTCAGTCGCGTCCTATGACGAAACCTTATTTGCCGGACGGAAGCGGGCGGTATTCGTACTTGAATATGCCGGAAAGCTACGGTGGCGAATGGCAAAACCGAAATCCGATATGGGCAATGAACGAGACTTCCCGCAAGGTGGAAAACTGGGCTGCCAACGCACAAGCCTATGCGATTGTCGACTTTATCAAGAAGGAAAACATGAAATTAGACTGGACAACGAAAGCCGGTTTCCGTTACAACGACCAGTTCCAGAATACGCATTACCCTGCACATCCGGAAGGGTACTACTACTTGAAGGAATCGGAGTATAAAGTCGGAGGAGCCGATGAATACATGTATGCTGTCGATTTCTTCCCTGAAAAGAGAGTGGAGAATGAGGATCAGAGGGTTTTCTATCGTATGTTTTATACGACATTAGACTATTCTTGGGATATAACAGACGATCATAGCCTCGGAGCGTTGCTTGGATATCAGGAAGAGTCGCAAAGTACGCGGACATTGTATGGTAAACGTGAAAATTATCCGTCGGATTCGATGACGGAGATAGATGGCGGATCGACATCTGGGCAGAAATTGAAAGGAAATATTTCCGAATATGCAATCCGATCACTTTTCGGACGTTTGAACTACGCTTATAAAGGGAAGTATTTGGTGGAAGCCAATTTCCGTTACGATGGGACGAGCAGGATTCATCCCGATAATCGTTGGGGAATTTTCCCGTCTTTCTCGGGAGCATGGAGAGTTTCGGAAGAGGCTTTCGTTAAGGATAATGTAAAGTGGATTGATAACATGAAGCTCCGTTTGTCTTGGGGTAAGTTAGGAAATTCGGAAATCGGTAATTATCCGTATCAGGAAGTTTATACGAGTACCGGATATATTTTTGACGGTGCTATCCAGCAGGGTGTGATCCAAACAGATCTGAAAGATCCGTCGCTGAAATGGGAAGTGACTGCGGTAACAGATGTCGGACTGGATCTCTCGTTGGGTAATGGATTGTTCTCGGCTACGGTCGATTGGTACAATAAGATAACAGACAGAATACTATCCAAAGCCGCTATACCTGCGAGCGTTGGAATGGGTGCTCCGACAATCAATTACGGAAAGTTGAGAAACCGTGGTTTTGAGTTTGAATTGGGGCATAAAAACAAGATTGGTGAAGTTTCCTACGGAGTAGGTTTCATGGCTTCTATCAATAAAAACAAGACCTTGGAGTTGAGAGCACCTTCTTATGGAAGTTACATATATGAAGTCGGGAAACCTTATGGTGAACATTATCTGTAC
>CAVJTV010000082.1:0-6078 GCA_963652435.1 Desulfovibrionaceae bacterium
GTTTTGCATGAGGTGGGGGCGTTGCGCTTACGATTGGGGGATTCCGCCGTCGTGTGCGGGATGACAGTTGGGTGTGTGCGGAACGGTAAGAAAAGAGCGGGCAGCCTCATCGGCTGTCCGCTCTTTTCTTATCCTATGACGGGCGGGAATTACATCATTCCACCCATTCCACCGCCCATACCAGGGTTCATCGGTGCGGCAGGCGTTTCTTCCTTCTTGTCGGCAATCACGCATTCCGTTGTCAGGAACATGCCGGCGATAGAAGCGGCGTTCTCCAAAGCGACACGGGTAACCTTAGCCGGGTCGATAACGCCTACGGCACAGAGCTTCTCGTATTTGTCGGTACGAGCATTGTAACCGAAGTCGCCCTTGCCTTCCTTCACCTTCTGAACAACAACGGCACCTTCCTTACCTGCGTTGGCAACAATCTGGCGAAGCGGCTCTTCGATTGCACGTTTCACAATCTCGATACCTGTCGTCTCGTCTTCGTTGTCGCCCTTCATGCCTTCCAGAGCGTCGATAGCACGGATGTAAGCCACGCCACCGCCGGGCACCGTACCCTCTTCGATAGCGGCACGGGTTGCGTGGAGGGCATCGTCGACGCGGTCTTTCTTTTCCTTCATCTCAACCTCCGACGGAGCACCAACGTAGAGCACTGCCACGCCGCCTGCCATCTTAGCCAGACGCTCCTGCAGCTTCTCTTTGTCGTAGTCCGAAGTGGTGTTCTCGATCTGTGTCTTGATCTGAGATATACGAGCCTTGATGGCCTCCTTGTCACCGGCACCGTTGACGATGGTGGTAGTGTCTTTGTCCACCGTAATCTTCTCTGCCGTACCCAGCATATCCATCGTAGCACCTTCCAGCTTCAAGCCTTTCTCTTCGGAGATGACGATACCGCCGGTCAGCACAGCAATATCTTCCAACATGGCCTTACGACGGTCGCCGAAGCCCGGAGCCTTCACTGCGCAAATCTTCAAAGAGCCACGCAGACGGTTCACAACCAACGTTGCCAATGCTTCACTGTCGATGTCTTCTGCGATAATCAGCAACGGACGTCCGCTCTGAACAGCCGGCTCGAGGATAGGAAGCAGGTCTTTCAAGACAGATATTTTCTTGTCGTAAATCAATACGTACGGATTTTCCATCTCACACTCCATCTTCTCGGCATTCGTCACGAAGTAGGGAGAGATGTAACCGCGGTCGAACTGCATACCTTCCACAACGTCTACCGTAGTCTCTGTGCCTTTGGCTTCCTCCACGGTGATAACGCCTTCTTTCTTTACCTTCTGCATAGCCTCGGCAATCAGCTTGCCGATAGTCTCGTCGCCGTTGGCAGAGATCTTGGCAACGTGCTCGATCTTCTCGAACTTGTCGCCCACTTCCTCAGCCTGGTCTGCGATGCTCTTCACAACCTTAGCGACGGCTTTGTCGATACCACGCTTGAGATCCATCGGGTTGGCACCTGCCGTAACGTTCTTCAGACCCACGCCGATGATGGACTGTGCCAACACCGTTGCGGTGGTCGTACCGTCACCTGCGTTGTCGTTCGTTTTCGAAGCAACTTCCTTAACCAGCTGCGCACCCATGTTCTCGAACGGGCAAGCAAGCTCCACTTCCTTGGCAACCGTCACACCGTCTTTCGTGATGTGAGGAGCACCGAATTTCTTTTCGATAATGACGTTGCGCCCCTTCGGACCTAATGTCACCTTAACTGCGTTTGCCAACTCGTCCACACCTTTCTTCAGAAGGTCGCGGGCATCCATATCATACTTAATCTCTTTTGCCATGATTATTTCTGTTTTTTATGTTGTTCGTCTATGTAATGTTTAGATTATTGCCAGAATATCGCTCTGACGCATGATGAGGTATTTCTCGCCGTCGAGCTCGATCTCCGTACCAGCATACTTTCCGTACAGCACCTTATCACCCTTCTTCACAACCATCTCTTCGTCTTTCGTTCCGTTACCTATGGCAACAACTTCACCCTTCAAAGGTTTCTCTTTTGCTGAGTCGGGGATAATAATACCGCCCACTGTCTTCTCCTCTGCTGCAGCCGGCTTTACAAGCACTCTGTCTGCTAATGGTCTAATGTTCATCTTCGATATGTTTTTAATGTTAATAATACTACCATGAATTTCCATTCACACCCTCCCGTTTGCGAAATCTGTGCCAAAGGCATAAGGAGGGAATGGGGACTGACATTTTTGCGCAAGCACGCCGTGAAACGCAGTGCCGGCAACTGACACTATGTCTACATATCCCTACCGGAAACTATCTATCAGCTCTTCCAGGGTGACGAGTTTCTGCTCACCCGTCTGCATATTCTTCAGGTTGATTTTGCCTTCGTTCATCTCCGTCTCGCCGACGATGGCAACGAACGGGATTTTCTTCGTGTCGGCATAGCCCATCTGCTTCTTCATCTTCGCTGCCTCGGGGAACAGCTCCGTGCGTATTCCTGCGGCACGCACTTTCGCGATTATGGGCAGAAGATAGCTTTCTTCCCTGGCACCGAAGTTGACAAACAATAGCTGCGTCGTCTTCAGCGAGTCGGCAGGGTAAAGCTCCAGCTGGTTCAACACGTCGAAGATACGGTCCGCACCGAAAGAGATACCTACGCCCGACACGCCGTCCAAGCCAAACACGCCCGTCAGGTTGTCATACCGTCCGCCACCGGTTATACTTCCTATCTGCACATCAAGAGCCTTCACTTCGAAGATAGCTCCGGTGTAGTAGTTCAGTCCGCGTGCCAGCGTGAGGTCGAGCTCCAAATCGGCATGCATAGGCAGCAGGTCCGTGCGGTCGAGTATGAAGGTCATCTCCTCAATCCCCTTCATGGCAGTCTCGGATGCGGCAAGCTGCTCTTTCAGCACAGAGAGCTTCTCGCAGTTTGTCCCCTTCAGCATAATGATAGGTTGCAGGCGGGCGATGGAGTCTTCACTGAGACCTTTCGAGCGGAGCTCTTCGTTCACGTTCTCCAGCCCTATCTTGTCCAACTTGTCGATTGCCACGGTGATGTCGACAATCTTGTCTGCCTCGCCAATGGTTTCAGCGATGCCGGCGAGTATCTTGCGGTTGTTCATCTTGATGCAGACGCGTATGCCGAAGCGGCGGAACACCTCGTCCATAATCTGCACAAGCTCCACCTCGTTTGTCAGCGAATCGGAGCCGACAACATCGGCATCACATTGGTAGAACTCGCGGTAACGTCCCTTCTGCGGACGGTCGGCACGCCAGACTGGCTGTATCTGATAACGTTTGAACGGGAATGTTATCTCACCTCGGTGTTGCACCACATAACGGGCAAACGGGACGGTCAGATCGTAGCGCAACCCCTTCTCGCAAGCCTTCACGCCGAAGCGCACAGGGTTTCGCTCCAGCAATTCCTCGTCGGTCACTCCCGAAAAACAATCGCCCGAGTTCAGTATCTTGAAAAGCAGCTTGTCGCCCTCTTCGCCGTACTTTCCCATCAGGGTCGACAGGTTTTCCATCGCCGGCGTCTCTATCTGCTGAAACCCGTACAGATGATACACATCGCGGATGGTGTTGAATATGTAATTACGTTTCGCCATTTCTTCAGGCGAGAAATCTCTTGTACCTTTTGGTATAGATGGCTTCTGCATATATTGTTCGCTCTTCTTTACCGTCGGAGCCAACCGACTTCTATATGTTAAAAATAATCGTTCGAGGCGCAAAGGTAGATAATTTGCCCCAATCGGGGTTTTGCCCCTCTCTATACGTTCGGAGTGCACATGCAAAGCCCTCCCGCAGTTTGTGATTTACTTCGTTCAGTCCGCAGCCCACTGCTTCATCTCGTACATATCAAGGTATTCCTCCCACTCGGGGTCAAGCTCGGTGTAGATGGTTATGGGAAGGAGTTCGAACGGCATTAAAACCTCGTTCAAACGCTCTCCGAAGACACGCGCCGTACGGGTGTAGTATATCCACATCTTCTCTCCGGCTCCGGTCGAAACCTCCGTGAGGATAGACAGCTTGTCTTTCTCCATAGCCTTTCGCAATGTCTCCTGCACAGCTTCCATCTTTTCGGCAAGAGCTTCCGAGGGCATGCCGCCCTCATCCCCTTCGTACTTCCATGTTATCTCCACCCGTTCCTTGAATTTACCCGAGCGGACAAACTCCATAATGCCGTCGCGCCCGCAGACGGTGACGAGATGCCCCGCCTCGTCTTCCGAGAGGGCTGTAAACCATTCGTTGCTTAGTCTCATATCGTATTTGTTTTGTTTTCTTTCTTACGTTTCTTCCAAAGCTGCCAGCTGTTGAAGATGTTTTGCCACAACACGTACGACCCTGGACCTACCGAGGAAACAGGGTCGAGATAGGTGTATGCCATCCATATGGCAAGCACCGTGTTTTTCTGCCCGAGAGCCTGACCTGCACTGATACGGTCGTTGTAAATCCTGCCGACCTGCTTGCCGAGGAAAAACTGAACGGCACAAGTGGCAAGGCCCGCAATGGCTATCAGCAGCAATACATCGCCCGCTACCGTGCTGTTTAGTAGTGAGCGTAGTGTCTGCCCCGTGACGATTGCCAGCGCAATGCCCCAGAGGTAGAACGCCAGGTCGTGAAATCCCAGCAGAAACCTGTGAACTTTCGGGACGAAGTACCTGAGAAACAAAGCAAGCAGAAACGGTAGCAACAGCAAAGGGAACACCTTGCTTAATATCTTGAGGAATGCCACCCAAAAAGAAATGTCGGCATGCGGCTCCACAAGCGGGAACACCAACGGGACGATGACTGCCGCCAGGAGGTTGGAAAGCAGTGTGTAGGTGGTGAGATGCGAAGCACTCCCGCCTAATTTGTGCGTTATGACAGCAGCTGCCGTTGCCGTAGGGCAAACGAGGCATACCATAACTGCCTCGAACACCTCCTTGTAGGCATCCGCCATCGGGACGATGATAAGGAATGTCGCCAGTGATGCAGTCGTGGCGAACTGGAACAACAATAGCCAACCGTGCCACGGCGAAGGCATCAGCTCGCGCCAATCCACCTTGCAAAACGTCAGCAGCAGCTGCGCAAAGATGAGAGACGGGGTGAGATAGGCAACAAGTGTACGCACAAAAGGCTTCGTCGGCTCAAGAAAGGAGATGTTGGCAAACGCGAGATAACCCACCACCCCGACAAGCATTGCCACCGGCAAGGTCCAGTTCTTCAGAAATTTCAGCATGACGACTTTCATTCCGAACAAAGGGGAACATACACCGTCGGCACGTTCCCCCTCGTTCTCTTTTCCTTCATTAATATATATCACCTACGGAACGGAGCCTTCACAACCTGCGCCTTCAGATTGCGCCCGCGCACCTTTACGAATATCTCCGTTCCTACCTTTGCATACTCCGGCTTCACATATCCCATGCCGATACCTTTCTTCAGTACGGGCGACATAGTGCCGGAGGTTACCGTGCCGATAACATTGTCCTCGGCATCCACTATCTCATAACCGTGACGGGGAATACCCTTGTCATCAAGCTCGAAGGCACACAGGCGGCGCGAAACGCCTTCCTTTTTCTGACGCTCCAGCGCGGCGCGGTTGGTAAAATCTTTTCCGTCCACAAACTTGGTTATCCAACCCAACCCTGCTTCGATGGGCGATGTCGTGTCGTCGAGGTCGTTGCCATAAAGGCAGAAACCCATCTCGAGACGGAGCGTGTCGCGTGCTCCCAAGCCAATCGGCTTTATGCCTTCAGGTTCTCCTGCCTTGAAGATGGCATCCCAAATAGTCTTGGCATCTTCCGGATAGAAATAAAGCTCGAAGCCCCCCGCACCAGTATAGCCCGTGTTGGAAATGATGACATTCTTGCAGCCCGCAAACTCGCCTGTCGTAAATGCATAGTAAGGAATGGCAGAAAGGTCTACCGATGTAAGGCACTGGAGCACTTCCGTTGCTTTCGGTCCCTGAATAGCAAGCTGTGCGGTGTGGTCGGAGGCGTTCTCAAGCTCCGCACCCACGGTGTTATGACTCACGCACCAGTCCCAGTCCTTGGCAATGTTGCCGGCGTTGACAACCAACATGTATTTCTCCGGCTCGTAGTGGTAGACCAACAGATCGTCCACAATCCCGCC
>CAVJTV010000082.1:6831-10432 GCA_963652435.1 Desulfovibrionaceae bacterium
TGCGAAGCCGGCAGCCATGAAGCGAACTCCGCCGCCAGCAGTGAGGCGTTCAGCATCTTGTTCTTTGCATATCCTGGATGAACATTAAGCCCCTTGAAGGTTATCTTGGCAGCTGCAGCGTTGAAGTTCTCGTATTCCAGCTCGCCTACCTGTCCGCCGTCGATGGTATAAGCCCATTCGGCATCAAACTTTTCCACATCGAAATGGTCTGCTCCCTCACCAATTTCTTCGTCGGGAGTGAAACCGATGCGAATCTTCCCGTGCTCGATCTCCGGATGCTCCTTCATGTACTGGGCAGCTCCGATAATGGCAGCAATGCCCGCCTTGTCGTCGGCACCCAAGAGTGTTCGCCCATCAGTCACAACAATGTCCTCACCAACATAATCGTTCAGCTCGGGAAACATCTTCGGAGAAAGTACAATGTTCTCCTTCGAGCAGAGCACAACGTCGCCACCTTTATAGCTGACGATGCGCGGAGCGACATCTTTCCCCGACATATCAGGGCTGGTGTCGAGATGCGCTATGAAACCGATTGTCGGCAGCTTCCTTCCGGTGTTGGCAGGGAGCGTTGCCATCAGGTAGCAGTTATCGTCAAGAGAAATATCCTCCAGTCCCAACTCCTCCAGTTCTTTTACCAGTGCCTCGGCAAAAATCCTTTGCCCCGGCGTACTCGGTGTGGTATGAGTCTCTTCGCTCGACTGCGTTTCGAACGTGACATACCGCAGAAATCTATCCAATACTGTCATATAAGTTATACGTTTATGTCTTGTGATAAAATCAGAAACAACCGTTGCCGTTGTAGCAATGCGTACAGACACATTCCTTCGGGAGACCGATAGAAGCGAGCAGGTCTTCCACCGTGTTAAACTTCAGTGTCGTAATGTTCAATTTCTCGCGGATACGCTCCACCAGTCGATTGTATTGCTCTGTTCCGGTGGTTGCATATTTATTCAGGTCCTTTGTGTCGTCGCCTTCTATCTCCTTGACAATCCTGCGGGCAATCAGTTCGAGATGCGATTTGGAAGCAGAGAAGCCGATAAACGGACAGGCATGCAGGATGGGCGGACACCCGATGCGCATGTGTACTTCCTTAGCCCCATAGCCATAAAGTATGTTTACGTTGTCACGAAGTTGTGTCCCGCGGACAATGGAGTCGTCGCAAAAAATAACGCGCTTGCCCTTCAGAAGATGACGGTTCGGGATGAGCTTCATCTTGGCAACGAGGTCGCGCACCGCCTGGTTGGATGGAGTAAAACTGCGCGGCCATGTAGGCGTGTACTTCACAATCGCACGGCGGTAAGGAATCCCCTTTCCTTCGGCATACCCAAGAGCCATGCCAATGCCCGAGTCAGGGATACCGGAAACAAAATCAGCTTCCACTTTGTCTTTCTTTGCCATAGCCATACCGCTTGCATAACGGGAGGCATCCACATTCACGCCCTCATATTCCGACACCGGATAACCGTAGTACACCCACAGGAACGAACACACCTGCATCCTCTCGTTCGGCTTGCGCAACTGCGTCATCTTGTCTGCCGTGAGTAGCACAATCTCCCCAGGTCCTACGTTATATTCCAGCTCGAAACCAAGGTTCGGAAAACTACAAGGCTCGCTCGATGCAGCGTAAGCCCCCTCCTTCTTACCTACCATTACAGGAGTACGCCCCCATTTGTCGCGTGCAGCAATGATGCCATCTTCCGTAAGTATTAGCATCGAACAGGAGCCTTTTATCTTCTCGAATACAATCTCGATGCCCTCCACGAAAGTCTGCCCCTGAGAGATAAGCAAAGAAATCAGCTCCGTTTGGTTCGTTTCGCCCGAGCTCATCTCGGAGAAGTGGCAACCTTTCTGAAGCAATTCTTCCTGCAGCTCTCCGAGGTTGTTCACCTTTGCGACCGTCACTACGGCGTATTTCCCGAGATGGGAATTGATAAAAATAGGCTGAGGATCTGTGTCGCTTATGATACCTATACCTGAGTTTCCTTGAAATTTATCCAAGTCTCCTTCAAAGCGGGTACGGAAATATGAATTCTCGAGATTATGAATCGAACGTTTGAATACGCCTTCGTGCAGAGTTACCATACCGCCTCGACGGGTTCCTAAATGTGAATTGTAATCTGTGCCATAAAAAAGATCGGTAGCACATGCCGAGTTAGAAATAGTTCCAAAAAAACCACCCATTGTCTTTTGTGTTTTTGATTTTGTTAGCGAGGCAAAAGTACAGATTATTTATACATACGCATATCCCTGCCCCACATATAATCTCCCGAGGAAACCGGAGCGCGTCATTCGGTAATCATACCGCTACCAAGGCAGAGATGATGATCTTTGTCGTAGACCACGCCAAACTGCCCGGGGGCAATTCCCTGTATCTTGTCGTCAGACTCAATGCGATAGATGTCGCCTATGCGGCGGATGCGCCCCGACGTAAAGTCCGGTGTGTGGCGTATCTTAAAAGTGATCTCTTTCTCGTCTGTAAACTCACCCCACGGGTCTTCGGTAATGAAGTCGAATCCATGCAGGTTGATGGTTTTGCCGTATTGCGTTTCTGGGTCGTAGCCGTTGGATACGTATATGATATTGCATTTGATGTCTTTCTTGATGACAAACCACGGACCGCCGCTTAGCCCGAGGCCTTTGCGCTGCCCAATGGTATGAAACCAATAACCGTTGTGCTTGCCCAGGACCTTACCCGTCTCCAGTTCAATAATCTTTCCGGGGCGTTTGCCAAGGTAACGTTCGATAAAGTCGTTGTAGTTGATCTTGCCAAGGAAACATATCCCTTGACTATCCTTACGCATAGCACTGGGCAGTTTCTGCTCTGCAGCAATAGCTCGCACTTCGGACTTCATCAAATGTCCTATCGGGAACATCAGCTTCCTTATTTGCAAGCGTGTGATCTGTCCGAGGAAATCGGTCTGGTCTTTCACGGGGTCTTTAGCCGTGGAGAGCCATACTTTCCCGTTTATCTCTGTTGTCGTGGCATAATGACCGGTGGCAATCCTACCGAAATCTTTCCCCCATTTCTCCTCAAAGCAGCCAAACTTGATGAATTTGTTGCACATCATATCCGGATTGGGGGTGAGCCCCCGCTTCACCGAGTCGATAGTGTAGCTGACCACTTTGTCCCAATACTCATCATGAAGCGACACGACCTCAAGCCGGCAACCATATTTGCGTGCGATGTAAGATGTTATTTCTATGTCTTCCTCGGCAGGGCAATCGATATACCCATCTTTGTCTTCCATGCCGATGCGTATATAGAAGATGGTCGGATTGAAGCCCGCTTCTTTCAACTGATGAACAACGACAGAGCTATCTACACCTCCCGACACTAATGCTGCGATTTCCATTTTCTCTCTCTTGACATATCGGCGGCGAAGGTACAAAATATCGAGCATATCCCTGTGGCTTCGATTTAATCGCTACCTTTGCCGAGGGAAAACCGTCTTCGCATCAGAAGGTATTGGGTAGGAAAAGAATAATTATCAAATATGAGAAAAACTGTAGTATCGCTTATGACAGCAATGGTATTGACTGCTTGCGCCGGTCCGAAAGAAGAGAAAGGGCAGACAGGAGATTTTAATTATGTAGTAGACCA
>CAVJTV010000083.1:0-10395 GCA_963652435.1 Desulfovibrionaceae bacterium
GCGGTATAATAATCGCCGCGCAATTATACATTGCGTATATGCGCGGTATAATTTCTACCCTCTGTTCATATATTCCTTCGGTGATACGCCAAATTTTTCCTTGAAAGAGTTCGAGAAATGCGACAGATTGGTGTATCCGACGGCATACGCGACCTCCGAGACGGTGAGCTTGAGGTTTTGTTTCAGGAGCGAAGCTGCCTGCTGGAGGCGGATGTTCTTGATGAAGTCGCGCGTGGAGAGGTTGGTGAGCTCCTTCAGTCGGCGGTGGATATGCACGCGGCTGAAGCCCACCTCCGAGGCAAGCATCTCGACGCTCAGCTCGGGGTCGTCGAGGTGTTTGTTTATCACCCTCATGATACGCTCCATAAACTGCTCGTCGTTCGACTTCATGGAGATCTTCTCCACCTTGTCTTCCTGCTGCTGTGCGCCGCTGAACTTACTGCGCAGCAACCTCCGGTTCGAGATAAGGTTTGAGATGGTATGCTTCAGATGCTCCGTGTTGAAAGGCTTCACGATGTAGGCATCGGCACCTGCCTCCATGCCCTCGAGCGTATCTTCCATCCTTGTCTTGGCAGTCAGCAGGACAACGGGGATATGGTTCACGACGGTGTTTTGCTTCAGCTTGTGGCAAAGCGTCAAGCCGTCCATCTCAGGCATCATAACGTCGCTGACGACGAGGTCGGGGACTTCCTTCAGCACGAGGTCGTATGCCTCCTTGCCGTTGCTGCAGACCGTCACCTTATACTCGTCCGACAGCTCCGCCTTCAAGAAAGAGCGTATCTCGGCATCGTCTTCTGCCACCACTATCCGCTGGCGCGTCTTGGGGCGCACCGCGTTGCCCTTCGTGGCGGTCTCTTCCTCGAAACGGCTCTCGGGGTTTATCCTTTTCGCATGATTTATAGCCACGGCTGGCGACGTCTCCATCTCGTCGGCTGTCAGATGCGCCGAGCCCATCGGGAGACGAATGACAAAGCGGCTGCCCTGTGCTTCCGTCCGCCTCTCGGCATGTATGCTGCCATGATGCAGCTCAACCAACGAGCGCGAGAGGTGAAGCCCTATGCCCGTGCCTAAGCTCGACTTCGTCGCCTCGTTGTCTATCTGGTAGAAACGTTCGAAGATGCGTTCTATCTTGTCCTCGTCGATACCCACGCCGCTGTCGGTCACCGTAACCTCGAAATACTCCGTCCCCTCTTTCCACGCGGCATCCCTGCCGAGAGAGAGAGCCACCTCTATCTCTCCGCCGTCGGGCGTGTATTTGAAGGCGTTCGAAAGGACGTTCATCAGCACCTTGTCGAAGTTGTTCAGGTCTATCCACACATCCAAGTGAGGCATGTCGTGCACGAAGGTGAACGTGATGCCCCGCTTGTGCGACGTGTATTCGAACGGCTGCATGACATCGGCAACGAAGCCGACCATGTCCGTCTTGCGGAACTTGAGGAACATCTGCCCCTTGTCTATCTTACGTATGTCCATCAGCTGGTTTATCAGCCGGAGTATCCGCTGCGCGTTACGGTAAATCATGAGGTAGGTCTTGTGCAGCTCGCCCTTACTCTCGTCTGCCAGGAGCTTCTCCAGCGGATTGATGATAAGGGTCATCGGCGTGCGTATCTCGTGCGAGATGTTCATGAAGAACTGCAGCTTGGCTTCGCTCAGCTGCTCGTCGTGCTCGCGCTTCATAATCTCACGGCGATACCTCATCCGCGACATCACTATGTATACGCATCCCGTCACCACCAGCACCGCAAGGCAGGCGTACAGGCAATATGCCCACCACGTCTTGAACCAAGGCGAGGCAATCCATATCCCGACGGTATGCGTCTTCGAATAGTTGCCGGAGCAGAAGCTGCGCACGAGGAAAGTGTATTTGCCAGGGCGCAGATTGTTGTATGTAACGCGGTTTACCCCCGGCTTCGTCGCAGACCACTCGTCGTCCAGCTCCTTTATCCTGTATTGATAGGCAATCTGCTCGGAATTGTTGTATTGCAGTGTCGAGAAGACTATGCTGAACGTGTTGTCGTGGTGCGAGAGGCGGAAGACCTTCGCATCCTGCACCGAGGAAGAGATGATGGGCTTCCCGTCGGAAAGGGTGTTCTTGTGTATCGGGCGGTTGTACACGTAGAAGTCCGTGATGCAGACGTTCAGCTCCCGCGCATCCGCATTGATTCTCTTGGGCGAGAAGTGCGTTATGCCGTTTACGCCGCCAAAATAAATCCTACCCTCCCTACTTTTGTAGTATGCGCCGTGAGTGAACTCGTTCCCCTGCAGTCCGTCGGCGGAATAGTAGTTCACGAAGACATCCTTCTTCACGTCATACTTGCTAAGTCCGTGATAGGTGCTCACCCAAATGTTGCCTTCCTCGTCTTCACAAATGCCGCATATCACGTTGTTGGGCAGCCCGTCCTGAGTGGTAAACCACCGTAGCCCGCCGGTCTTCTTCGAGAAGCAGTAGAGCCCCGTCGAGGTGCCCGCCCAGATATTCCCGCTACGGTCTTCCGCAAAAGCATACCCTATGCAGTCTGTTATCAGGGAGTTTTGTTTCTGCCGGCTGTCGAGGAAGCTCTTCGTCTTCGGGTTGAAGCAGCTCACGCCCCTGTAATGCCCCAGCCACACAAGCCCTTCGCTGTCGCAAAAGATGTAGTTTATCCAGTCGTTGAGCAGCTCGTCGCGCCTTAGGTCGTTCTTCTCGTCTTTCGACGATTCATAGTGCGTCAGATTGCGGGTGAGCAGGTTGTATTGGTAGAAGCCTGTGCCGAAGGCTCCGATATATAGGTTCTTCTCCTTGTCTTCGGCGACGGAATACACGATAGGAATATGCACCCTGTCGAAAGGCTCGCACCGCCCCGTCTCCCTGTTCAGCCGGACCAACCCCTGCCCGAAAGAGCCTAACCACAGGTTGCGCTCCGAGTCTTCGTATATACACATGATCGTGTTCGGCACGGAATGTTCCCCGTTGCCCGGCACATAATGGCGCAGACGCTTCCCGTCTTCATCCAGCTCGTAAAGCCCTTCGGTGTCGATGCCGACCCACAGATGCTTGTCGCTGTCTTGAAAGACCGACATCACGCATCCCTGCCCTATCGGATTGTAGTAAATGGATTTGTTGCCGTAATACTCGAACGGGTTCTCCTGCTTCGGTATCAGCACGACGCCTCTCTGATATAGCCCTATCCACAGGTTGCCGTCTCTGTCTTCCATAATGGCGTGCACCTTCCCTCTCGAGAAATCCACCGAAGCGTTGTCTATCTTATAGTCTTCCAAACGGTCTTCCTGCGGATTGTAGACCTTCATTCCCTGACCGTCGGTCCCGACCCAAAGCCTGCCGTCGACAACTGCCATACAATAGACCGATATATACCCGTCTTCGCCGACGTAAGCAACCGGCTCTATCCGGTCGCTCTCCTTGTCGTAGCGGGACACGCCATGCTTTCGTGTGCCGATAAAGATGTTTCTCGACCCATATCCCACTATCGACGTAATCTCGTTGGTTTTATATCCCAAAAGTTCGAAAGACTGCAGCTGTTTCGACGCCGAGACATAACGCGCCAAGCCGTCGCCGAATGTCCCTATCCAAATATCCGACAGGGAATCCACATAGAATGTCGACTGATAGATATAGTTTGCCTGCTGAAACAAGTCGTCGACAGACACAGCCCGACGCATCATACTGTCCAAACGAAACATCCCTTGCCCGCTGGTGCTCAACCATACCTCGCCGCTGCGCGACTCTTGCAGATGCGTGACGTGTGGCATCACCTGCTTGCTGGCACGTATCATCGGGATCTCGCGGAAAGTGTCGGTCTCACGGTCGTACACCATCAAGCCGTTCACACATCCGACAAACAGATTGCGGCGGCTGTCTTCGAAAATCACACAGGTGTAGTCGGTCGTCAGGGAAGTTGTGTCGCCCGAGACGTGCTGATAGTTGGTAAAGCCGGAGCCGTCGAAACGGTTCAGTCCGTATTCGGTGGCAATCCATATAAACCCTCGGCTGTCTTGAAAGAGATGGTTTATCAGACTACTGGATAGTCCGTTTTCGGTGGAGTAGAAGTTCCTCGTCTGGGCATTCAGAAAAGAACCGGGCACAAAAGTCATCAGTATGAGACATACGCACACGTATCGGACGAAGGCTTCCATATATCGCAGCATTCATTTTCCTCCAACCCTGTCTTTTCCAAGTAATGTTTTATCTACCCTGACGCTTGCGCTCCGTTTCGTCGAGAATGATCTTGCGCATACGCATGTGGTTCGGAGTTATCTCCACGTATTCGTCCGCCTTGATGTATTCCAACGCATCTTCTAAGCTGAACACCACGGGAGGAGCCAGCGACACCTTCTCGTCGGAGCCGGATGCTCGCATATTGGTAAGTTTCTTCGATTTCGTGACATTCACCACCAAGTCGCCCTCTTTGGTATGCTCGCCAACGACCTGCCCTGCATAGACATCTTCCTGCGGCGAAATGAAAAACCGTCCGCGCGACTGCAGGTTGTTCAGTGCATAGGCAAACGCCGTGCCTGTCTCCATGGCAATGATGGAGCCGTTGTTGCGGCGTTCTATCTCGCCTTTCCACGGCTGGTATTCCAGAAAGCGGTGCGCCATGATTGCTTCGCCGGCAGAAGCCGTAAGGACGGCATTGTTCAGTCCTATGATGCCGCGTGAAGGAATGGTGAACTCAAGATGCACACGATCGTTCTTGCTCTCCATCATAGTCATCTCACCCTTGCGTTTGGTCACCATGTCGATGATGCGGCTCGACGATTCTTCCGGCAGGTTGATGGTCAGCTGCTCGACGGGCTCGCATTTCACACCGTCTATCTCCTTGATGATAACCTGAGGCTGCCCAACCTGCAGCTCGTATCCCTCACGGCGCATTGTCTCGATCAACACCGAGAGATGAAGCACGCCGCGACCATACACCAACCACGAGTCGGCAGAGTCTGTCGGCACGACGCGCATGGCAAGGTTCTTGTCCAGCTCCTTTATCAGACGGTCGTGGATATGACGCGAGGTCACGTACTTTCCGTCTTTGCCGAAGAACGGCGAGTTGTTTATTGTGAAGAGCATCGACATTGTCGGCTCGTCGATGGCTATCGTCGGCAGAGCCTCCGGTTTGTTTACATCGGCAATCGTCTCGCCGATCTCGAATCCCTCGATACCAATCAAGGCACATATCTCTCCGGAAGAGACCGAAGACACCTTCGTGCGCCCCAAGCCCTCGAAAATATCGACTTCCTTGATTTTGGATTTCACCATCGAACCGTCGCGCTTACACAGCATGACCTCCTGTCCTTCCCTAACCTCGCCGCGGTGAACACGTCCGACAGCAATACGCCCTACATATTTCGAATAATCGAGCGAGGTAATCAGCATTTGGGTTGATCCTTCCAGCACTTTCGGCTCGGGAATGTATTCTATGATTGCGTCGAGCAACGCCTGAATGTCTTCCGTCGGCTTCTTCCAGTCTGTCGACATCCACCCTTGCTTGGCTGAACCGTAGATCGTCGGGAAATCGAGCTGCTCCTCCGTGGCATCGAGACTGAACATCAAGTCGAAGACCATCTCCTGAACCTCCGACGGGCGACAGTTCAGCTTGTCCACCTTATTTATAACCACAATGGGTTTCAGCCCTATCTGAATGGCTTTCTGAAGTACGAAGCGCGTCTGCGGCATCGGTCCCTCAAAAGCATCGACCAGCAGCAGGCAACCGTCTGCCATGTTCAACACACGTTCCACCTCGCCGCCGAAGTCGGCGTGCCCCGGAGTGTCTATTATGTTAATCTTATAACCCTTATAGTTGATTGAGACATTCTTGGCAAGGATCGTAATCCCTCGTTCGCGCTCCAAATCGTTGTTGTCCATAAACTGATCCGGCTCTGCCTGTCCTTCACGGAAAAGCTTTCCGGCTAATAACATCTTATCCACAAGCGTCGTTTTGCCGTGGTCTACGTGCGCGATAATCGCGATGTTCCTAAGTTTCTGCATCTAAAAAACCAATTTTGCGCGCAAAAGTACGACATTTTCGTAATATACAGATGTCGCCCCTATCTCAAAGCGGGACTAAGGTTTAAGGTTTTTGTGTACTTTTGTGTGGTCTAAAAACAACGATAAAAGCATATTTTCTGTGGCAAGAATAGTTGAAACCCCGTTGATGAAGCAGTATTTCGACATCAAGGCAAAACACCCGGATGCTATCCTTCTGTTTCGTGTAGGAGACTTTTACGAGATGTATGGCGAAGATGCCGTGGCTGGTGCCGATATATTGGGAATCGTGCAGACTAAGAGAACTGGCGGCACGGGAGAATCCATAGAGATGGCTGGGTTTCCGCATCATGCGCTCGACACATACTTACCTAAGCTGGTTCGCGCCGGAAGGCGTGTGGCAATATGCGATCAGCTTGAAGACCCGAAGGCTACCAAGAAGCTGGTGAAGCGCGGGGTTACGGAGCTTGTCACGCCGGGCGTATCCATCAACGACAATATCCTTAATCATAAGGAAAACAATTTCCTCGCTGCCGTTCATTTCGGAAAGAACGTTTGCGGCATTGCTTTCTTGGATATCTCGACCGGAGAGTTCCTGACCGCCGAGGGAGCAGACGACTATATCGACAAACTTCTCAACAACTTTTCGCCCAAAGAGGTGCTTGTCGAACGTGGCAACCGCAAGAGGTTCGAGGAAGCGTTCGGCACACGTTTCTTTACCTACGAGATGGAAGACTGGGTGTTCTCTTCGGATGCCGCCACCGACAGGCTGCTGAAACATTTCGAGACGAAGAACCTGAAGGGTTTCGGTGTGGAGCATCTGACGTTGGGGGTGATTGCTTCGGGGGCAATCCTTTATTATCTGGACCAGACGGAGCACAAGCATATATCGCACATCACAACCTTGTCACGCATCGAGGAAGAGCGTTATGTCAGGCTCGACAGGTTTACGGTGCGTAGCTTGGAGCTTGTCGGCACGATGAACGACGGGGGTACAAGTCTGCTCGACGTGATTGACAAGACAGTTTCCCCTATGGGCTCGCGTATGTTGCGCCGTTGGGTGTTGTTCCCTTTGAAAGAGGTTAAAGGGATACAGGAACGACAGAATGTGGTGGACTATTTCTTCCGTCATCCGGAAGTGAAAGAGACGCTCGACGAACAGATGGAACAGATAGGCGACCTTGAACGTATCATTTCCAAGGTGGCAGTAGGGCGAATCTCCCCCCGCGAGGTAGTGCAGCTGAAGGTTGCTCTCCGTGCAATCGAACCCGTCAAAGATGTCTGTATGGTAAGCGACGAGCCATCTCTTTCCCGTATCGGCGAACATCTGGATGCCTGCACGGAGATACGCGACAGGATTGAGAGAGAGATAAACAATGATCCGCCTGCACTGCTCAATAAGGGCGGTATCATAGCCAAGGGTGTCAACGCTGAGTTGGACGAATTGCGGGAGATTGCATATTCCGGCAAGGATTATCTGATACAGTTACAGCAACGGGAGATAGAGAAGACCGGTATCCCAAGTCTGAAGGTGGCTTTCAACAATGTGTTCGGATATTACATAGAAGTGCGCAACGCATATAAGGATAAAGTCCCTGTTGAATGGATACGTAAGCAGACTCTGGTAAATGCCGAACGTTACATCACCGAGGAACTGAAGGAGTATGAAGAGAAGATATTGGGAGCAGAGGAGAAGATCCTTTCCCTCGAAGTCAGGCTATTTACCGAACTGGTGACCTCGCTTGCCGAATACATAACACCTATCCAGACTGATGCCAATCTCATCGGCCGCATAGACTGCCTGCTATCGTTTGCAAAAGTTGCGGAGACGAACCGTTATATCCGCCCGATAGTGGATGGGGGGGATGTGATTGACATAAAGGCGGGTCGTCATCCGGTAATAGAGAAGCAGCTTCCCTCCGACGAGGCATATATTGCCAACGATGTATACCTCGACAATGAGAGGCAGCAGATTATGATTATCACAGGTCCGAATATGGCGGGTAAGTCGGCACTTTTGCGTCAGACGGCATTGATAACTCTGATGGCACAGATCGGCTGTTTCGTTCCAGCCGAGTCAGCCCGTATAGGCGCGGTGGACAAGATCTTCACCCGTGTCGGGGCTTCGGACAACATATCTGTCGGCGAATCCACTTTTATGGTGGAGATGAACGAGGCGGCAAACATCCTGAACAACATGACTTCGCGCAGCCTTGTCCTCTTCGACGAGCTGGGACGAGGAACAAGCACCTATGATGGTATATCCATCGCCTGGGCAATTGTCGAATATATTCACGAACATCCGAATGCCCGTGCCAAAACACTATTCGCCACCCATTATCACGAGCTGAACGAGATGGAACGCACCTTCAAACGGATTAAGAACTACAATGTGTCGGTGAAGGAGGTTTCCAACAAGGTGATATTCCTGCGTAAGCTGATCCCGGGCGGCAGCGAACACAGCTTCGGTATCCATGTGGCAAAGATGGCAGGCATGCCCAAAAGCATCGTAAAGCGTTCCGGCGAGATATTGAAGCAGCTGGAGGCGGACAAATCGAAGCCTGTCAATAGGATTGTCTCTGCCGCCGAAGGGTATCAGCTCAGCTTCTTCCAGTTGGACGACCCCGTGCTCAGTCAGGTGCGCGACGAGATAAAGAACCTCGACATCAACAACCTCACTCCTGTCGAAGCCCTCAACAAACTCAACGGGATACGCAGGATTATCACAGGTAAGTAAGATGGTCCGTGTTTTTTATTTGTCCGGTTCAAAAACCGCAGTACTTTTGTTTATCGAAAACAAATATCAATCAGTTATGGCAGACGTTAAGCAGTATGTAAATTCAGCAGAAGAGAAGATGTCGTTTGCAATCGACTATCTCGACGAACAGTTGGCACATATCCGTGCCGGAAAAGCAAACCCGAAGATCCTCGACGGAGTGAAAGTTCCTTACTACGGTAGTCTTGTTCCACTCTCGAACGTGGCAACGGTGACAACCCCCGACGCGAAGACAATCATCATCACGCCATGGGAAAAACCTCTCATCAAGGAAATAGAGAAGGCAATCCTCAACTCCGAGGTTGGCATTACGCCTGAGAACAACGGGGAAATCATTCGCCTTGGTATCCCCCCGCTGACGGAAGAACGCCGTCGTGGTCTTGCGAAGCAGTCCAAACAAGAAGCGGAGACGGCCAAGATCAGCATCCGCAACGCCCGCCGCGATGCCATTGAGGCGGTGAAGAAGAGTGTGAAGACAGAAGGCACTCCCGAAGATGTGGGAAAAGATACCGAGGCAGAAATCCAGAAGATACACGACAAGTTCATCAAGAAAGTGGACGAGCTTTATGCGGCAAAGGAGAAAGAGATAATGACCGTGTAACTCGCAAAATCTGATGAAGGGGCTAGTTATAAAGAATACCGGAAGCTGGTATACCGTACGCACCGACGACGGACGTGATGTGGAGAGTAAGATAAAGGGTAATTTCCGCCTGAAAGAAATCCGTAGCACCAATCCGGTGTCGGTCGGCGACCGGGTCGAAATAGAGCTCAACAGCGAAGGCACTGCATTCGTCACCGCCATTGAAGACCGCACGAACTATATCATCCGCCGCTCTTCCAATCTTTCCAAACAGTCCCATATCATAGCTTCCAACCTTGATCAGGCTATGCTTATCGTAACGGTCAACTATCCTGTCACCACCACCATCTTTATCGACCGCTTTCTGGCTACGGCAGAGGCATACCGCGTGCCCGTCAAGATAGTATTCAACAAGATCGACCGCTACAAGAGAGACGACATGGCAGCAATGAACACTCTGGCCAAGCTATACACGGAGATAGGCTATCCGTGCTCCACCCTTTGCGCCAAGACAGGGGAGGGGGTGGACGCGCTCCGTGAGGATCTGAAAGGGAAGGTGACCCTCCTGTCCGGTCATTCGGGCGTCGGCAAATCCACCATAATAAACCGTCTTGTCCCCGGCATCAATCTCCGCACCGGCGACATCTCCGAATATCACAACAAGGGAATGCACACCACGACCTTCTCCGAGATGATTTCCCTCTCCGAAGGCGGCTATCTCATCGACACTCCGGGCATCAAGGGGTTCGGGACGATAGAGATGGAAACGGCAGAGATCTCGCACTATTTCCCCGAGATATTCAAGTACGCCGAGGGTTGCCGTTTCAACGACTGCACCCACCGCCACGAACCGGGTTGCGCCGTCCTCAGCGCATTGAAGGAAAATCTCATTAGCGAATCTCGCTACAAGAGCTACCTCAGCATCTTGGAAGACAAGGAAGAGAGCAAGTACCGCGAAGAGTACTGAGCCCCGAAGGAGTCTCGATAACTCCTATATCAACAGGACAAAACAAAAGCGGTTGGAAATCGTCCGATTTCCAACCGCTTTTAGTACCCAGAGCC
>CAVJTV010000084.1:0-5164 GCA_963652435.1 Desulfovibrionaceae bacterium
TGGTGCGGAGCTCCTGCGTGCCCGCAAGAGCAAAAAACCACCCTGGTGCGGAGCTTCTGCGGGCTCGCAAGAGCAAAAAACCACCCTGGTGCGGAGCTTAAACATTTTGCAGAAAGCAATTCTTGACCCCAAGAACGGCTTCTGCAAGTTTCGGGGAGGCGGGAACTACCTCGGGAGGGGTGCGTGGAAGCGGAATAATTATTGAAAGTCTTGCAGGATAGTGCAGAAAACAGCACCTTTGCGGGCGGTAAACCACAGTGTTTGACCATCATCAAATATCAACTAAAGGAAGATGAAAGTTTTGAAGTTCGGCGGGACATCCGTAGGTTCCGTGAATAGCATTCTGAGTGTAAAGAAAATAGTAGAGGCTATCGACGAGCCCGTAATCGTTGTCGTATCCGCCCTGGGAGGCATTACCGACAAGCTGCTGACCACCTCGGCGATGGCTGCCAAAGGGGATGTCGGATACGAGAGAGAATTTTCCGAAATCATAACGCGCCATCTGGACGTGATACAAGGGGTAATCCCCGACAAGATGCTCCGCATCGAGGTGCAGAAGCGGGTCATGGCTCTGCTCGACGAGCTTGGAAACATCTTCAGAGGCGTGTATCTCATCAACGACCTTTCGCCGAAGACTTCCGACGCGATTGTGAGCTATGGCGAGCGCATCTCCTCGCTTATCGTGTCGAACGTGATCGACGGGGCAACGCTGTTCGATTCGCGCAAATTCATCAAGACGATAAAGCAGTTCAACAAACATATCGTGGACTTCGAGAAGACGAACCATTTGATAAGGGAGACATTCTCTCCACTGCCGAAGGTCGCGCTCGTGCCCGGGTTTATATCGTCGAGCACGGAGAACGGGGAGGTGACGAACCTCGGGCGCGGCGGCTCGGATTATACGGCATCCATCCTTGCAACGGCTCTCGGAGCTTCCATACTGGAGATATGGACGGACGTGGACGGCTTTATGACTGCCGACCCGCGCGTTATCAGCTCGGCTTACGTGATAGACCGTCTGTCGTTCACCGAAGCAATGGAGCTGTGCAACTTCGGAGCTAAGGTGATCTATCCGCCGACGATCTATCCCGTCTACCACAAGAACATCCCCATCCGCATACTCAACACCTTCAACCCCGAAGCTCCGGGTACGTACATCTCGAAGGAAAAGGTGAAAGACGAGGGAAAAGCCATCATCAAAGGCATCTCTTCGATCAACGACACCTGCCTTATCACGGTGCAGGGCTTGGGCATGGTCGGCGTGATTGGCGTAAACTACCGCATCTTCAAGACGCTGGCGAAAAACGGCATTAGCGTGTTTATGGTGTCGCAGGCAAGCTCGGAGAACAATACGACGTTTGCCGTCCGCAATGCGGATGCCGACCTGGCAGTGGCAGTGCTCAACGAAGAGTTTGCCCTCGAACGTGCGCAGGGCGACATGAACGACACTGTTGCGGAGAAAGACCTCGCGACGGTTGCCATCGTGGGTGAGAACATGAAACGCACGCCTGGCATTGCCGGCAAGCTGTTCGGCACACTGGGACGCGCGGGAATAAGCGTGATTGCCTGTGCGCAGGGAGCCTCGGAAACGAACATATCGTTTGTCATCAAGCTCAAATACCTCCGCAAAGCCCTCAACTCCATCCACGACTCGTTTTTTCTGTCGGAATACAAGGTGCTGAACCTTTTTATCGCAGGTGTCGGGACAGTCGGAGGCAATCTCCTCGAACAGATACGCGTGCAGCAGCCCAAGCTGATGGAGCAAAACGGACTGAAGCTGAATGTCGTGGGTGTTGCCAACAGCAAGCGCGCACTGTTCCTTCGCGAGGGGCTGAACCTTGAGAACTGCGTGGAAGAGCTTAAATGCCGCGGCGAGGAAAGCTCGCCCGAGCATCTCAAGGAAGAGATACTGAAGATGAACATCTTCAACTCCGTGTTTGTGGACTGCACGGCGAACACGGCGATTGCCGACCTTTACGAGACATTGCTCTCGAACAACGTCTCGGTTGTCGCAGCCAACAAAATCGCAGCCTCCTCTTCGTACAGCAACTATATCAAGCTGAAGGAAACTGCCCGCCATCGCGGCATCAAGTTCCTCTTCGAGACGAACGTGGGCGCGGGGCTGCCCATCATCAATACGATGAACGACCTCATCAACAGCGGCGACCACATACTGAAGCTCGAGGCGGTGCTTTCGGGCACGCTGAATTATATCTTCAACACCCTGAGTGCGGACATACCCTTCAGCCGTGCAATCATGATGGCAAAGGAAGAGGGCTACTCCGAGCCCGACCCGCGCATCGACCTTAGCGGCAAGGATGTTCTGCGCAAGCTGGTGATCCTTGCCCGCGAAGCAGGATATAAGGTGGAGCAGGAAGACGTGAAGCGCAACCTGTTTGTTCCGGATAAGTATTTCGAAGGTTCGCTCGACGACTTCTGGCGCGATGTGAAGACACTTGATGCCGGCTTCGAGAGCAAACGCCGGCAGCTGGAAGCCGAAGGGAAACGCCTGCGCTTCGTTGCCAGGATGGACAACGGCGCATGCGAGGTGGGCTTGCAGGAAGTGGACAGCCACCATCCGTTCTACGAGCTGGAGGGCAGCAACAACATCATTATGATTTCCACGGAGAGATACCACGAGTATCCGATGATCATAAAAGGCTACGGTGCCGGAGCCGACGTGACGGCGGCAGGTGTCTTTGCCGACATAATTTCCATTGCCAACATCCGATAATCCCGTAAATCATGAAACATATCATCATTTTGGGCGACGGGATGGCTGACGAGCCTCTCGAGCAGCTCGGCGGAAAGACGCCGCTGCAGTATGCCGACACTCCTTATATGGACTCTCTGGCTGCGCGTGGTGTCACCGGAAGAATGAAGACCGTTGCCGACGGGTTTCATCCCGGGAGCGAGGTGGCAAACATGGCAGTGCTCGGATACGACCTGCCGACAGTCTACGAAGGACGCGGCGTGTTGGAGGCTGCAAGTATGGGCGTCGACCTCAAGGAGGGAGAGATGGCAATGCGCTGCAACCTCGTCTGCGTGGAGGGGGAGATACTGAAGAACCATTCCGCCGGACATATCACGACGGAGGAGGCAGACGCTCTTATCCGCTTCCTCAACGAAAGGTTAGGCTCTGAAAACATCAAGTTCTACACCGGCGTGTCGTATCGTCACCTTCTTGTTGTCCGCGGGGGCGACAAGCGGATAGACTGCACGCCGCCTCACGATGTCCCGCTTCACCCTTTCCGTCCGCTGATGATAAAGCCGGAAGTTCCCGAAGCCCGCGGGACTGCCGACCTGCTGAATGGTCTTATCATAAAGTCGCAGGAACTGTTGCGCGAGCATCCCGTCAATCTCCGCCGCATGGCAGAGGGGAAAGACCCTGCGAACAGCATCTGGCCGTGGTCGCCGGGCTACCGCCCTGCAATGAAGACAATGCAGGAGATGTATGGCTTCGAAAGGGGTGCCGTTATTTCTGCCGTGGATCTCATACGGGGCATCGGCGTGTATGCAGGGTTGGAGGTCATCCCCGTGGAGGGAGCTACGGGGCTTTACGACACGAACTACGAGGGGAAAGCCCGCGCTGCCGTGGAGGCACTGAAGACGCACGACTTCGTCTACCTTCATGTGGAGGCAAGCGACGAGGCTGGGCACGAGGGCGACGTGGATCTGAAGGTGAAGACCATCGAGAACCTCGACCGGCGGGCAATACGCATCATCTGCGAAGAGCTCAGCTCGTGGAGCGAGGAGGTTGCCATTGCTGTCCTCCCAGACCATCCCACGCCCTGCGCAATACGCACGCATACTGCCGCGCCCGTTCCTTTCCTTATATATAAGCCCGGACAAACGCCGGATGCCGTCGAGCGTTTCGACGAGTTCAGCGTCGCCTGCGGAAAGTACGGCATACTCGAGAAAGACGAATTTATAAAAGCATTCCTATGAGATATTACAGCACAAACAGGCAAACCCCGAAGGTGTCTCTCGAAGAAGCCGTGGTGAGAGGTCTTGCCGCAGACAAGGGTCTATATATGCCCGAGCGCATCGTGCGCATCGACGACAGTGTCATCCGCGACATGAAGAACCGCACGTTTCACGAGATAGCCTTCACCGTGGCGCAGGCGTTCTTCGGCGAGGACATAGACGAGGGGACGTTAAGGGAGATAGTGTGCGACACGCTGTCGTTCGACACGCCGGTGGTCCATGTGCATGACAACATCTACAGTCTTGAGCTGTTTCACGGTCCGACGCTTGCGTTCAAGGATGTCGGCGGAAGGTTCATGGCGCGGCTGCTGGGCTATTTCATACGCAAGGAAGGGCTAAGGCAGGTGAATGTGCTTGTTGCCACCTCGGGCGACACGGGCAGCGCCGTTGCCAACGGATTTCTCGGTGTCGAGGGCATTCACGTCTACGTGCTCTATCCCAAAGGGAAGGTAAGCCCGATACAGGAATGTCAGTTCACCACTCTCGGGCAAAACATTACCGCGCTGGAGATCGACGGCACTTTCGACGACTGCCAGGCACTGGTGAAGGCGGCGTTCATGGACGAGGAGCTCAACCGCCACATGAAGCTCACCTCTGCCAACTCCATCAATGTTGCCCGTTTCCTCCCGCAGTCGTTCTACTATTTCAACGCCTATGCCCAACTCGACCGCATGGGAAAGGCGGACAGCCTTGTCGTTTCCGTTCCCAGCGGGAACTTCGGGAACATCACCGCCGGACTTTTTGCCCACAGGATGGGACTGCCGGTGAAACATTTCATCGCAGCCAACAACCGCAACGACGTGTTCCTCGACTACCTCAAGACCTCCGTCTACACGCCGCGCCCCTCCGTGGCAACCATTGCCAACGCTATGGATGTGGGCAATCCGAGCAATTTTGCCCGTATCCTTGACCTCTTTGATGGCAGCCACGAGGAGATTTGCCGCGAGGTCAGCGGCTATAGCTTCACCGACGAGGTAATAGGGCAGACCATACGCCGCGTCTACGAAAGGGACGGCTACCTGCTCGACCCGCATGGAGCCTGCGGCTTCGGGGCGTTGGAAAAGTATCCTCTTGGGGAAGGCGAGACTGGGCTGTTCCTCGAGACGGCGCATCCTGCCAAGTTCAAGGGGACGGTCGACGGCATTCTCGGCTGCGACACCCCCATCCCCGCAAAGCT
>CAVJTV010000084.1:5495-10260 GCA_963652435.1 Desulfovibrionaceae bacterium
CATTTCCGGAGTGGCGGGAACGAAGAAGGGGCTGCATCGCAAATCTTACGACACAGCCCCATTCTATAAAATCAAAAGCATGACTCTTAGTCGCGGCTTCTTCCGCCGAGGAAAATCATCACGTAGTAGAGCAACGTTGCAAGCGAACCCAAGGCAGCCACCACATACGTGTAGGCAGCCGAGCGAAGCGCGTCCTCAGCCATGGAATGCGTCTGTATGTTTGTTATGCCTGCGCCGCTCAGCCATACCAATGCACGGCGGCTGGCATTGATCTCAACCGGCAGGGTGACGAAGCTGAACAGGGTAGTGGAAGCAAACAGGATGATGCCGAACAGCATCAGCTGCGGGAACGTCTGAAGCATCAGCATACCGCCCAGCAACACCCACATCACGATGTTGGAGGCGAAGCTGACCACCGGCACCAATGCCGACCTTATGCGCAGCGGGGCATACGCCGTGGCGTGCTGCACGGCATGACCGCACTCATGTGCTGCGACGGCTGCCGCTGCAATGCTGCTGCTGTAATACACCGACTCGCTGAGGTTCACCGTCTGGTTCGCCGGATTGTAGTGGTCGGTCAGATACCCGGGGGTGCAAGTTACCCTAACGTCGTAGATGCCGTTGTCGTGCAACATCTTCTCCGCAACATCCTTTCCCGTCATTCCTCCGGGCATGGGTATCATGGAATACTTTTCAAACTTGCTCTTCAAACTCGAAGAGACCAACCAGCTCAACAGAGCTATACCGATAAATATTATCCAATACATATTCTTTCCGAATTAAATTAAGTGTTGTATACGGAAGACCTTTTACAAAAAGTCTGCCATCTTTCCGGACTCCGTCTTACTCTTCCGTATAACGGACGATTGTCTGCTCGCGGTCCGGTCCGACGGAGACAATCTTGACGGGCACGCCAAGCTCTTCTTCGAGGAAAGAGAGATAGGCGTTGAACTCTTCGGGGAACTCGTCCTCGCTCTGCATCTTTGTCATGTCGGTCTTCCATCCCGGCAGCTCGACGTATATCGGCTCGACAGTGTCGTCGATGGCAAACGGGAACTCCGTCACCTCTTCGCCGCCTATCTTGTATGCTACGCAAGCCTTAATCTCATCGAAGCTGTCGAGCACATCGCTCTTCATCATGATAAGCTGGCTGACACCGTTGATCATAATGGCATATTTCAGCGCGACAAGGTCGATCCATCCGCAGCGACGCTTGCGCCCCGTGACGGAGCCGAACTCATACCCCAAGTTGCATATCTTGTCACCCGTCTCGTCGAACAGTTCCGTAGGGAACGGACCGCTGCCGACACGCGTGCAATAGGCTTTGAATATGCCGTACACCTCACCGATGTTGCGCGGCGAAACGCCCAGTCCCGTGCAGCAACCTGCACAGATGGTATTCGAAGAAGTGACGAACGGATACGAACCGAAGTCAATATCCAACATCGTACCCTGCGCACCTTCTGCCAGGACCGACTTGCCCGCCTTGAGGTAATTGTTGATTACGTGCTCGCTGTCGATTAGCTTAAACCTCTTCAAGTAATCCAACGCGTCAAACCATTCGGCTTCCAGCTCCTTGATGTCGTAGGAATAGTTCAGCGACCGCAGTATCCTCTCGTGGCGAGCCTTGGCTGCTGCGTACTTCTCCTCGAAGCCGTGAAGCAGGTCGCCCACACGCAGACCGTTGCGGCTGACCTTGTCCGTGTATGTCGGACCGATACCTTTACCCGTCGTGCCGATCTTGCCCGAGCCTTTGGCAGCCTCGTAGGCAGCGTCGAGCATACGGTGGGTAGGCAGGATGAGGTGCGCCTTCTTCGATATATAGAGCTGCTTCGTCAGGTCGTGCCCGCTCGCGGCAAGTGCCTCGGCTTCCTGCTTGAACAACAGCGGGTCGAGCACGACACCGTTGCCGATAACATTCACTTTCCCGCCTTGGAAAATGCCCGACGGAATGGAACGAAGGACATATTTCTCACCATTAAACTCCAATGTGTGTCCTGCATTAGGACCTCCCTGAAAACGGGTAATTACATCGTAATTCGGAGTCAGCACGTCGACAACCTTACCCTTGCCTTCGTCGCCCCACTGCAATCCCAATAAAACATCTACTTTCATTTTGTCTTTATAATAGGCTTGTTAATATTCTTCTCTTCATTCTGAGCCCGCATCTTGAACGTACACTTACTACATATACCGTAGATATACAACGCATGAAACTCCGGCGTGAAACGGGGTGTCCTTAACCTGCCGATTTCTTTTCTCAGCGTGCTGTCTTTCATCTCGCGTATTGCTCCGCACCTTGTGCATACCAAATGGAGATGTGTGTCTGCCAAAGACCGAAGCTCGTACTCAACCGATGAGCCGAACTGATGCCTCACAACCAAGCCGGCATCCAGCAGCACGTCTAACGTATTGTAGAGCGTAGCCTTGCTCACATGGAAGTTTGTCTCCTCCAGCTTCTCGCTGATAGAGTTTACATCGAAATGACCCGACGAATGGCAGATACACTCGAATATTGCATATCTCTCCTCCGTCTTGCGCATCTTTTTTACCGACATATAGTCCGTAAACGATTGCCACATTTCTTTATATCTCTTTTCGTCCATGCGTGCTGTGTTTTTCTTTTCGCGGTCAGCAAAGTTATGTATTTATTCTAAACGCAAAATAAATGCAAAGTCTTAGCGGTAATACTCAAATTCAAACTTCAAATCGTTGTATGTCTCTTGCCCCTCCGGCGTTTTCATAAACTCCGGATACCTGTCGAAGCCGCTTAGCACCTCGCGGGCATAGCCTTCGGACCGGTGACCGTAAAACTTCATTGCCGTCACGGCCGCCTGCCGTTCTTTCCATATGACGTCTGCATCGGGAAGAGCCACAGAATGCATACACTCCGTAAGAAGAACTGCCGAGAGAGAGGCATCCACCATCTTTCCCACTTTGAACAGCTCCGCCACGGTCAGATATGCCACCGTATGGGAATATCCGTTCTTTTTATCGGCAACAAGCTCACGAAGGAACTCTTCCACATAAGGCAAACGGGCAAACAAGTTACGGCAACACTGCTCCGCAATCTCCGGATAAGGTATCTCGCGAACCCACCTTCTTGCCTGCTCTATGGGAAAACTGTCTGCGGGTTGCAGCATGGAAGCCAGTATCTTGAATTCACGGACATCCTCCTTCCACAGCGTAGCGGCAAGCCCTGCACACGGTTCGTGCTGAGAGGCAATCTGTTTTAGTTCTGTCAGAGATACACCGAAGTTGAGCTTATACAACATTCCCTTCTCGCGCATACTGCCGGACGCAACGCCGTTCATTGCCATGCGGAGCTGAGTGCGTATCTCCCTTAGACGGTCGTGCAACATACGGTCAGTCGTTGTATGACGGGAGGAACGAATAGTCCCTGCTGTATCGGAGCATCTGCTCCGCATAGCCTTCGGTGTAGTCGAGGACGATGTCGGTTACTTCTCCTGCGGCATTCTTCACCTCCTTCATAACCGGATTTACAAACCCTTTGTACGGAGCGAGGTTGAGGTGGGCATAACGTTCAAGCACTTCGGCATGCAACGTCTGGTCAACCTTTACACCATAGTCTTCCACCAGTTTCTTACCTGCGGCAAAATCGCCTTCGCTCTTGATGCGCTGCACTTCTGCCAGCAACGATCCGAAGAGTCCGCGCAACTTTTCGTAGTCATTCACAACAACGTAGGTCTTGCCGTCGCGCTTCTTGTATTCAATCACGTTGTCTGCTTGTCCGTTTTCGTACACCCACTTGGCTATCAGCTGACGGTTGCGCATATGAGCTTCTTCCACATTCTTGCCCGCTTCGATGCGTACAAGCTGCGTCATCAAGCCGTTCATGATGTATTTGTAATATTCCGCTCTGTAGGCTTCGCTGTCGGGCACCAAGCCAAGCTCCACCAATTTGGGGTCTGCCAGATAATACAGTCCGAAAAGGTCGGCACGAGTCTCTTCAAGCGTAGAGTCGTAGGCTTTCAAAGCCCCCGACTCCGTATCGGGGAGAAGTTTGCCGGAGCCATGACCCAAACATTCGTGCAGGTCGGTATGCAGGTTATCGGTGATAAAACCGTATTTCTTTATCATCTCGCGTTCGGTATCACTCCAAATGAACTCTTCGCTGAAACCGTTCCCCTGCGAAGCTTTGTCGTATGCCTCTGTGATGTTCTCGATGGTAACAGACTTCGAGCCATGGTCGCGACGAATCCAGTCGGCGTTCGGGAGGTTGATACCTATCGGAGTCGACGGATAGCAGTCGCCGCCCAGCATGGCAACGGTGATGACCTTCGCGCTCACACCCTTCACCTTTTCTTTCTTGAAACGTTTGTCCACCGGCGAATGATCTTCAAACCATTGTGCGTTGTCGCTTATTATCTTCGTGCGGCGAGTGGCTTCTTTATTGATGAAGTTGACCGTCGATTCCCAACTTGCTTTCATTCCGAACGGATCGCCGTAAGTCTCGATAAACCCGTTAACAAAATCCACTTCCGAGGTGGTATCCTCAACCCAAAGGATGGAATATGCGTCGAAAGTTTTCAAATCGCCCGTCCGGTAATATTCAATCAGCTTCTCGATGATTGCCTTCTGTGTATCATTCTCGGCAAAGGAAACGGCTTTTTGCAGCTCGTCGGTTATCTTTTCGATTGCAGCCGAATAAAGGCCACCTACTTTCCATATTTTCTCCACAATCTTTCCGTTCTCTTTTACAAGGCGGCTGTTCAGACCGTAAGAAATCGGCGAGACGGTATCC
>CAVJTV010000085.1:0-10215 GCA_963652435.1 Desulfovibrionaceae bacterium
GGGCTCGACAGCTTCCCGCCGCTATCCGTGGAGTATGAGAAGTTCGAACCTCATACTAAACTATCCGCAATTGCGGGTTGTCGGCTAAAGGACTACCTTTGCCGACCGTATGACGAAACACATCATCCTATCGATATTGCTGTGCTACCTTTCCTTTCCTCTTGCGGCGGAAGAGAGCTACGGTTTCCGCGTCTACCTGAAAGACAAAGGCTGCGGCGGGTATTCCGTGGACGCACCGGAGGCGTTCCTTTCGAAGGAAGCCGTCTTGCGGCGGGAAAAGAGAGGGATACCTGTCACCGCTGCCGACCTACCAATCTCCGAATCTTACATTGAGGCACTGAAAGCGTGCGGCACTGAGCCGGTGGCGCAGAGCCGGTGGCTCTCGACGGTGGTTGTCGTAAGCCGTGACAGCTCCGTCTGTTCCCTGCTGAAAGAGCTCCCGATGGTCGACTCGGTGAAGTGGGTCTGGAAAGGCGCAAATACTTTCCCCGCAGAAGAAAAGGAAGAGGGGCAGACGCAACTCACGCCCGCCTCCTCCCCTTTGAAAAGCATATACGGATATGCCGAGAGCCAGATAAAGATGCTGCGCGGCGAAAAGCTGCACGGCAAAGGGTTTCGGGGCGAAGGGATGCGTGTGGCAGTGATCGACGCAGGCTTTAGGAACGTGGACCGCATAAGCGTGTTCCGCGCCACGAACGTAATAGGTACGCGAAACATGGTCGCGCCCGGGCAGAGCGTTTACACGTCGGACGACCACGGGACGAAGGTCCTCTCGTGCCTTGCAGCCAACACTCCCGGCGTGATGGTCGGCACTGCGCCCGAGGCTTCCTACCTTTTGATAAAGAGCGAAGACAGCCGCTCGGAGTATCCCATAGAGGAAGACTACTGGGTGGCAGCCGTGGAATATGCCGACAGCATGGGGGTGGATGTCATCTCTTCCTCGTTGGGCTATTTCACCTTCGACGCAGAAGAGTTGTCGTACCCTCATGCGGCTTTGGACGGGAAGACCTCGCACATCAGCCGCGCTGCCCATATCGCCGGAGAGAAAGGCTTGCTGCTGTTCTCCAGTGCCGGCAACGAGGGAGACAGCCCTTGGGGCAGGATAACGTTTCCGGCAGACGCACAGGGCATACTGACGGTGGGAGCCGTGGATGAAGACAAGAAGAAAAGCATCTTCAGCTCCTGCGGACCTACCGTAGACGGGCGGATGAAGCCCGACGTCGTCGCACAGGGCTCGGGCTGCTGCGTGATAAGTCCCGAGGGGGAGATAAGCTATGCCAACGGCACCTCGTTTGCAACGCCCATACTTGCGGGGCTGGGCGCATGCCTCTGGCAGGCACTGCCACATCTGACAAGCAGCGAGATTATCGCCCTGCTGTGGCAGTCCGCCTCCAAGGCGAAACGCCACAATGACGGGATGGGCTATGGCATTCCTAACATCAGCAAAGCATACAAGAAAGGAAAACGATATGCAGGGACGAAACACATACACGGAGAATGAACGCAGGGAATACTCTCTGTCGGAGCTGAACGGCATGATACGCGCCGTTGTCTCGGAAACATTTCCCGCAACCTACTGGGTACGCGCAGAGATGAGCGACGTGCGGACAAACGCCGCGTCGGGGCATTGCTACCTCGAGTTCGTGGAGAAAGACCCGAAAGGCGGGCAGATGGTGGCAAAAGCTCGCGGAGCTATATGGGCAAGGACGTTCCGTATGCTGAAGCCTTACTTCGAAGGCGAGACAGGACAGGCGTTCGCCTCGGGGCTGAAGGTGCTGGTGAATGTGTCCGTGGAGTTTCACGAGCTGTACGGATACAGCCTGACAGTGCACGACATCGACCCTGCATATACTCTCGGCGACATGCTTCGCCGCAGGATGGAGATACTGCGGAGGTTGAAAGACGAGGGTGTGCTTACGCTCAACAAAGAGCTGCCGCTGCCCACACTGCCGCGCCGCATTGCCGTCGTCACTTCCCCCACGGCTGCGGGGTATGAGGATTTCCTAAACCAGCTGACAAACAACAATGCCGGCTACGCGTTCTACACACGTCTGTTCCCAGCCACGATGCAGGGCGAAAAGACGGAAGAGTCTGTCATCGCTGCGCTCGATGCCGTGTATCGCCACGCGGACTGCTTCGATGTGGTTGTTATCATCCGTGGCGGCGGCTCGACGACAGACCTAAGCTGTTTCGACTCGTATCTGCTGGCTGCCAACTGTGCGCAGTTCCCCCTGCCGGTGATAACAGGCATTGGTCACGAGCGCGACGACACGGTCCTCGACATGGTGGCTCACACACGTATGAAGACACCCACTGCCGTAGCTGAGTTCCTGATTGGGAGAATGGATGCTGCGGCGGGCGAGCTGGACGCGCTCCGTGAGGCAGTGTGCAGACTGTCCACCGACGCTCTCTCAAGGCACAACAACTTCCTTCAGCTGATCGGCACGCGGCTTCCCGCCGTCGTGTCAAACCGGATAGAACGCCACCGCTCTGCGCTGCAAACCATAGGGAGCAAACTCCCTTCAGCCGTGGACGCGCTCCTGCTTCGCCACCGCTCTGCGCTCGATGCCGCGCAGATGAAGCTGCGCGGCAGTGTGGATGCACAGCTAAAGGAGAAGACGCGTTTCATACAGCTGACGGAGCAGTTCGTCAGGATGGCTTCGCCCGACTATGTCCTGAAGCGGGGCTACAGCCTCGCGATGAAAGACGGACGGATAATAAAGCATGCCGGCGACCTGCATCAGGGCGACAGCCTGGTCACACGCTTCGCCGACGGAGAAGTGGAGAGTATCATCAAATAAAATCATTCTGATATATGGCAAAGAAAGAGGAATCGTATAACGAGGCAGTGGACAAGCTGCGGCGGATTGTTGCCGACATAGAGGGCGGCGAACTGGATGTGGACATCCTTTCGGAGAAGGTGAAGGAAGCCACGCGACTGATCAAGCTATGCAAGGAGAAGCTGTATAAGGTAGACGAAGAGGTCAAGAAGGTGCTGGAGGAACTGGACTGATGCGGAGGTATGTCATCATTGTTGCCGGCGGACAAGGTCTTCGCATGGGAGGCGACCTGCCCAAGCAGTTTATCCCGATAGAAGGGAAGCCCGTCCTGATGCACACGATAGAGGCGTTCCACAGGTGGGATGCTTCAGCCTCCCTTGTGCTGGTCCTCCCCGACGGGCAGCGAGGCTATTGGGAGATGCTCTGCCGCGAGATAGGATGCCGCGCGCCCCACAGGATAGCCGGTGGAGGAGAGACGCGTTTCCATTCCGTCCTCAGCGGCTTACGGATGGTTTCTGAAGAGATACGGGAAGCTCTGCACAGTGGCGAGAAGGTGCTCATCGCTGTGCACGACGGCGTGCGTCCGTTTGTCTCGCAGGAAGTGATCGCGGCATGTTTCGACGAGGCACGGGTGAGCGGTGCTGCCATCCCCGTCGTCGCGATGGTGGACTCTCTGCGCGAGAAAACAGAAAACGGCTCACGTCCTGTGGACCGCAGTCGCTACGTGGCAGTGCAGACGCCGCAGGTGTTCGATGCCGACCTCCTGATGCGTGCGTATGCACAGGACTACACGCCGCAGTTCACCGACGATGCCTCCGTTGTCGAAGCATTGGGTCACCCCATCCATACGGTCAGAGGCAACCGCGAGAACATCAAGCTGACAACCCCCTTCGACCTCCTCATTGCCCAATCCCTGCTCCGCGCCACGCAGATATGAGAACCGGCCGTTTGTCGGTGCGAACTGTTTCCAAAACTGCATCAACAACCAGGAGAGCATCTGATCTCTTTGAGCCTCGGGTATAGGTTTTCCCTATAAACAATGACAGGAGAAAGTCTGCTTTCTTGCTCCGCAAAATTCTCGGGAAAGAAGAAAGCGGACTTTCCGGCGTTTCCTGACTTCCGGAAATGGAAGAAAGTGGACTTTCCTGCGTTTCCTGGCTTCCGGAAATGGAAGAAAGCGGACTTTCCAGCGTTTTTTTATTTCAAAAACGGAAGAAAGCGGACTTTCCAGCGTTTTTTTATTTCGGAAACGGAAGAAAGCGGACTTTCCGGCGTTTTTTGCCGCTTCCAAAAGAAAAGCGTAGCTTCGCACGGCAAAAAAAAACGCATTAAGAACCCCTTATATTTGAGACAACAATCATGGATACTTCACAAGCCCTGCTGTCAAACAAAGGAGAAATGACATCCTTTCGTTTCGGGAACTGTAACATACGGTTTCGCACGCCCAAACGCCTCAAACGATACGTGAAGATTAAGAATTGGGACAAGGGTTACATTGTCGTGGAGGCAGATTATGAGGGAATAGGGCTTACCGAAGAATACATCGACCTCCTGCCGATACTGAAAAACTTGTACATAAATCCGGAGACTTTCCTTGAACCGATAGAATCCGTAAAAATAGATTACCATGAATACGAATGACATCCTTGAAATAGCAGAAAAGGCAGAGATGATAGTCTGTGGCTATGCTTTCTCGCAAACCGAAGAGGGTTTTGTTCGCGTAGTGGGTCTGCATGCACCCCATCACGCCCTCGTTATGACAAAGGTGGGGGAGACATTGGAAACGACTATGGACGACATAGAGATTGCCATTGTCTTGAAGTATTGGAATCGTAACAAGGAAATAATGGAGGAAGCCTATGCCTAAGTATTATGATTTTATGATTTGCGGGTATTACCTCTATTTCACGTCCCATTGTGTGGTGGAAGCGATGCATGTGCATGCCAGCAATCGTAGACTGACGGAGTATGGTTCTGCGAAATTGTTTGTAAAAGGGAACGGTGATACCGTTGTTAAGGAACAGGGCGTTTTGACAGATAGGGAATTGCGAATCATCAGAAAATTCATAAAGGACAATTATCTGGATATGTTTATGAAATGGGCAGAGATGAGCAGCAACGGTTTTTGGGGTGAGGAATAATGAAAACAGAGCGGAATGAAACACAGCAGAGCGATGATATTGATAACGAACGATGACGGGGTGGAGGCAAAGGGCATACGTTGCCTGGCAGAGTGTTTGAAAGACCTCGGCGAGGTGGTGGTGTTTGCCCCCGACGGACCTCGCTCGGGCATGAGCGGAGCCATCACCTCGGGGAAGCCGATAAGCTACCGAGAGGTGGCAGACGAAGACGGCGTGAAGGTGTATGCCTGCACAGGGACACCGACTGACTGCGTGAAGCTGGCAGTAAACGAGGTGCTCGAAAGACAGCCCGACCTGATTGTCTCGGGAATAAACCACGGGGGGAACATGGCAATCGCCGTGCTCTATTCCGGCACTTTGGGAGCGACAGCCGAAGGGTGTGTGCTCGGCATACCGTCGATGGGTGTCTCGCTGCTCAGCCGTGATGCGGATGCCGACTTTGCGGAGAGTTGCCGCATGGCTCATGCCGTTGCAAGCCGCATATTGGAAGAAGGGCTACCCGCAGGGACATATCTCAACCTCAACGTGCCGTGCGTGGCACGGGTGAAAGGCATACGGGTATGCCGTCAGGCAGCAGGGCGTTGGGTGCAGGAATACGAACATACGAAAGACGATAGCGGCAACCCCGCGTTCCTCCTTGGCGGTTACTTCAAGAACGCACAACCCGTTTACCCCGACTGCGACACGGTTGCGCTCGACGAGGGATATGCTTCGCTCGTGCCGTGCCTGATTGATGTTACGGACTACGAGTGGATGGAAAACCATAAAGACAGATTTACCGTATGAGATACTATCTTATTGCCGGCGAAGCGTCGGGCGACCTGCATGCGTCGAACCTCATGGCGGCACTGAATGAGAAAGACCCCGAGGCAGACTTCCGCTTCTTCGGAGGCGACTTGATGAAGACCATGGGCGGAGTGTTGGTGAAACATTATCGCGAGATGGCTTTTATGGGCGTTGTCGCCGTGGTGCGCAACCTGCGTACCATCCTTCGAAACATGAAAACCTGCCGCGAAGACATACGTAGGTACAAACCCGATGTGGTCATATTGGTGGACTATCCCGGCTTTAACCTCAAGATGGCACGCTACGTGAAGACCGCGCTCCACATTCCCGTCTACTATTACATCTCGCCGAAGATATGGGCATGGAAGCAATACCGCATACGCGACTTCCGCCGTTACGTGGACCGTATGTTCTGCATCCTGCCCTTCGAGACGGAGTTTTTCCGCCGTCTGAACTATCCTGTCGACTATGTGGGCAATCCTTCCGTGGATGCTGTCTGTCGTTTTCGCGACGAAGCCGACGCGCGCCCCGATACGTTCATGGCAGACGAGAGCTTGCCTGCGGACAAGCCCATCCTTGCCATCCTTGCCGGCAGTCGCCGACAGGAGATTGCTGCCAACCTGCCGACGATGCTACGCGCCGCAGCTGCCTATCCGGACTATCAGGCAGTCGTTGCCGGTGCCCCTGGACTGGAGCCGGAGCTGTATGCACATTTTATAAAAGAATATCCTGCCACAAGGATTGTCTTCGGCAAGACCTACGAGCTTCTCCGACATAGCTACGCCGCACTTGTCACGTCGGGCACTGCCACTCTCGAGACAGCCCTCTTCCGCGTTCCGCAGACGGTATGCTACCGTGTGGCAGCCGGACATCTGGCAGGTTTCATCTTCCGTCATTTCTTCCATACGCACTATATCTCATTAGTCAACCTCATTGCGGGGCGAGATGTCGTGCAGGAATTGTTTGCCGAGCGTTTTTCTTATCGGGAGATACACGCGGAGCTGGGGAGGCTGCTTTGCGATACGGACTATCGCCGCAAGATGACACGTGGCTACGACGAGGTGATCCGCCTGCTTGGCACCCCTGGAGCGTCACGGCGCACTGCCGAACTGATCTACGAATCGCTTATCCATTAACATCTTTTATTCCGCCACAACTGCAACATTCTTTTTTACCCAAACATCTTCCCCCTTTAGAATGTCAAACAAAAACAATTTGAAAGGAAATGAAGATGATGAAAACGATGAAGACTTTTTGTGCGGCTGTGGTAGCCATGTTGTTTACCACCGCCTTGTGTTCCTGTTCGGATGATGACGGTTATTCACTCGACAAATACAGCATCGGCATAGCGACAGTCAAGCCGCTGGGTGGCGATGCGTATTATCTGCAGTGGGACGACTCGACAACGTTCTGGCCCGCTGCCGGCGTGACGCCATACTTCGGTGTAGACCGTGAACGCCGTGCGCTGATCAACTTTACATTGCTTGGCGACAGTGCGCATGGCGGTGTCAAAGGGTATGACTACACAATTCGCGTGAACCGTATCGACAGTGTGCTGACAAAGCAAATCGCGCCGAACCTTGGAGAGAAAAACGACAGCGTTTACGGCAATGATGCTGTGTGGATGAAGTCGGTATGGATCGAAGACGGGTATATCAACTTCGTGTTCGAAACCTACTTCGACGGACTGACGAAACACTTCATCAATCTTGTGGAGACCGACATGCCAAACTCTCTGGAGTTTCGCCACAACGCATACGGCAACCTGGCAGGCGGACAGGGCTGGGGGCTGACGGCTTTCCGACTGAACAGCTTGGCTGCAACGGGCGACGATGAGACAGTGACGTTGACAATTAAGTATCGTTCCTACGACGGAGACAAATCCATCCAGCTTAAATACACGCCGGGGACTCCCACAGGGGATGCGCCGATGATGGGAGAAGACAATTTTCAACCGACCAATTAAACCTTCCCACATAACTTTTATTTTTTATCATTTTAGTTCTAAGAGAGAGGCGTCGCGAGGATGCCTCTCTTTTTTTGCCATATTTTCGCAGCGAAGATGCAACGGACGGATATACGCACTCGTTTATAAAGGCAAATGAGCGAAACAGAGATACAACAACTGATTGAAGGATGCCGCGAAGGAAGGCGCGACGCGCAGCTGGCTGTGTACCGGAGGTTCGCACGACGGATGTTCAACGTCGCACTGCGTATCGTGGGCAACCGTGGCGACGCGGAGGAAGCGATGCAGGATGCCATGCTGAAGGCGTTCACCCGTATCGGCGACTATGAAGACGGCACATGCTTCGAAGCCTGGATAACACAGATAACGGTGCGGACAGCCATCGACTATGTGCGCCGGAAAGCCCCCGAGTGGGACGACCTGCCGGCAAACTACGAAATGGAGGAAGAGGAAGAGACAGACGAGGAAGAAGTGCAGTATTCCGTGGCACGCGTCAAGGAGGCGATGGGCAAGCTGCCCGCCGGATACCGCGTAATCCTCTCTCTTTATCTCTTCGAGGGGTACGACACCGAAGAGATTGCCTCCATCCTCCATATCCAGCCGCCGAGCGTGCGCAGCCAGTATCTCAGAGCAAAACGAAAATTGTTGGACATCATAACAAACGAAAAGACATGGATAAACTAAAGGATTTCATACAGGACAATATAGAAGCCTTCGACGACGACTTCCTTCCGGAAGGTCATTTCGAACGTTTCGAGAAGAAGCTGCCCCGCGAGCAGAAGAGACGTTTTTCTCTCTTTCGTCTCTCTGCCCTTGCGGCAGCCGCTTCCCTCGCCCTCTTCTTCCTGATAGGTACGCCTGAGGGCAAGCAAGACGATTTCTTGGCATCCCTTGCCCAGGAAAAAGAGGAGATGGACGGACTGCAGATGTATTACCGGATGCAGATGGACGAGATCCTTTTGCAGATGGAAGAGCTCGGCAAACGGCAGGCTGCAGGCAGTGCCGACCTCCTTCAGGAGAGCCGGCAGATAATGCAGGACTGCCGCACGTTCGAAGAGACCGTGCTCCCGACCTTGCCATGCTCCGGCGAGGGCGTGCTTGCCATGAGCCAGCACTACAATGCGAGCGTGGAGGGGCTAAACATCATGTTGCGCCGCATGAAGCAGGTAGCAAACGAAAACAATAACGAGTAAAAGGTATACATTATGAAGATTGGAAAGACAAAAATCCGTTCGCTGTTGCTCATGGCGGTGATGCTCATCGCAGGCACGACGTTCAGCTACAGCATTACGCCCGAGAGCGTAAAGAAGAAAGTAATCAGCAAATCGTTTGAGGTCGCGGCGGGCGACGAGCTACGGACAGACAACCGCTATGGCAACACCACGGTGACGTATTGGGACATGAACGAAGTGTCCATACGTGTCGAGATTGAGGCGACGGCAAGAAACGACGCTGCTGCGCAGGCGATGATCGACCGCGTGCAAATCGAGATGCGTAAAGACGGAGGCACCGTCTCCGCCGTCACGCAGATCGTACAGAAGTCCGGCGTGTCGAACTTTAAGGGCAATTTCTCCATCAACTACTTCGTCAGCATGCCGCCGAAGATGGCAATGAAGCTGGCACAGAAATACGGCAACATAAATCTCCCCGAGCAGAACGACGGAAAGTGCAGCATCGAGGTCAAGTACGGAAACTTCGTTGCCGGCAGCTTTTCGCAGCCGCTCGAGCTGAGTGCAAAGTACGGGAATGTGCACATTAAAAATCTGAAAGAGGCAGATGTCGATTTGGGATACTGCGGCGAGGTGAAGATTGGCGATGCGCAGCATATCAAGTTGGACAGCAAATATTCGAACATGAGTATCGGCAAGTGCGACAGGCTGGACCTGGAAAACAAATACGGCAACGTGAGTGTCAAAAGCATTGTCGAGGGTGAGGTCGACACCAAGTATGGCGACATGACGGTCGACACGGTGGAAAAATCGCTTGTCGTTGAAGATTTGGCATACAGCTCGCTCGACATAGGGCAGCTCGCCGCCGACTTCGAGACTTTGGACGTCGATGCGCGGTATGGCAACCTGGACATCAGAATTGCACCCGAGGCGGAGTTTGAAGTGATTGCCGAAGACATGAAATACGGCAAGACGAAGGTTAAAGGCTTCAATGTGACCCAGTCCGTCACGCAAAACGAGGGAGACAGCCGCTACGAAATCAACGGCGGCGGCAAGAGAAACATCCGTTTCAACGGCAACAACTACAGTAACCTCAGCGTAAAGGCACTGTAAACGCCCGACAAAAGACTTCAAAGGTCGGGGCTGCACGTGATAAAGGCTTCACGTCGCAGCCCCGATTTGTTTTTCCCTTATTTCTCTCCCTCAAAACACCTCTTAGAAATATAAAAACAGCCTTGCAAGGGTGAAAAGTGGTTTCCCGAGTTCCGGAAATGAGTTTGCAAGGGTGAAAAGGGGTTTCCCGACTTCCGGAAACGGCTTTGCAAGGGTGCAAAGGGGTTTCCCGACTTCCGGAAATGAGTTTGCAAGGGTGA
>CAVJTV010000086.1:0-7625 GCA_963652435.1 Desulfovibrionaceae bacterium
AACCACCCTGGTGCGAAGCCTTTGCGGGCTCGCAAGAGCAAAGAACCACCCTGGTACGAACCTTCTGCAAATTGCAGGAGCATTTCCCGACCCCGAGAGCGGACAAAAAAGTACCCCTCGGGAAAGTTTTGTATCCAACTTTCCCGAGGGGCACCTCGCATTTTCTTCGTACAACGGACGGATTATGCCTGCCGGTAGTGCGCCAGGCCTTCGCGGTCGAAGCCTTCGATAAAGGATTCGATCTTGTTCACTTCCGCCTCGCCGTAGTTCACATACACCTCGGCAGAGCGACGGCAGCTGTCGTCTTTGTCTGCATCCTGCAACAGAAGGTATCCGAAGACGCAGTGCGCACCTGCCTCCACCAGGCGACGCGCCTGAAAGTCGATATATTCGCTGTCTTTCGTCTCCGAGACCATGCGGACCAGCTTCTCGTATTTGTCGGTCATTTTCTGCAGGCGTTTTTTCAATCCTTCCAGCTCCGGACGGTAGGCGAGAGCCTCGTAGTCGCGGATTTGGGAGAGATACGTGCCCGTGGTGACGTGGCGTATGGCAGCGACGACCTGCAGCTGCGTCGTACCCTCGTAGATATTGGTGATACGTGCATCGCGATAGAGACGCTCGCAGGCGTAGTCTTTCATGAAGCCCGAGCCGCCGTGTATCTGGATTGCGTCGTAGGCATTCTGGTTGGCAAACTCCGTTGTCATGCCTTTACCCATGGGCGTGAAGGCATCTGCCAGCTTGCCGTACTTCTTCATCTCCTGCCGTTCTTCCGCCGTCAGCTTACGCTCCTTGGAAATGTCGTCGAGAGCCTTGAAGACATCCACGAAGCGTGCCGTCTCGTAGAGCATCGCGCGGGAGGCATCCGCCTTGGCACGCATAAGAGCCAGCATCTCGTAGACAGCGGGAAACTCGATGATTGCCTTGCCGAACTGCCTGCGCTCCGTTGCATAGCCGTAGCCCTCGCGGCAGGCAGCTTCGCTCAGCCCGACAGCCTGCGCCATGATACCCAGGCGGGCACCGTTCATAAGAGCCATCACGTATTTGATAAGTCCCAGCTTGCGTTCTCCGCAAAGCTCGGCTTTGGCATTCTTGAACACCAGCTCGCAGGTTGGCGAGCCTTTTATGCCCATCTTGTTCTCGATGCGGCGGACATTCACGCCGCCGCTCCGTTTGTCGTAGATGAACATCGACAGTCCGCGACCGTCGCGCGTGCCTTCCTCCGAACGTGCCAGCACAAGATGAATGTCGGCATCGCCGTTGGTGATGAAACGTTTCACTCCGTTCAGACGCCAACAGCCGTCTTTCTCGGAATATGTTGCCTTCAGCATCACGGACTGGAGGTCGGAGCCGGCATCCGGCTCGGTAAGGTCCATAGACATCGTCTCTCCGGCGCAGATACGCGGGATGTAACGCTGCCGCTGCTCTTCGCTGCCGAACTCATACAAAGTCTCCGCACAGTCTTGCAGTCCCCAGAGGTTTTCGAACCCTGCATCCGCGCGCGACACCATGTCGGCAGCCATGATATAAGGGACTATCGGAAAGTTCAATCCTCCATAACGGCGAGGCATGGCAATACCCATCAAGCCAGCCTTGCGCACTGCATCGAGGTTTACCTGCGTACCACGGGCATACGTCACCCGTCCGTCAGCCACCGATGGACCTTCATGGTCGACATCCTCCGCATTCGGGGCAATAATCTCCCCGCAGATCTCACCAACAATCTCCAGCACCTTTTCGTAGCTGTCCATTGCGTCCTCGAAATCCTGGGGAGCATAATCGAATTTATCCTTATCGGCATAGCCGCGTTCTTTCAGCTCAACAATCCGCTGCATCAACGGGTGGTGCAGGTGGTGCTTGAGAGCGGGATTATCCAAATAAAAGTTTGCCATATCTTATTTACTGTTCTGTTTGTAATACTTGATCATCTTCGGGATCACTTCCTCAACCGTACCGTTAATCACATAGTCGGCAATGGCATTGATCGGCGCATTCGCGTCGTTGTTGACAGAGATGATAATGCCCGACTCCCGCATGCCGGCAATGTGCTGGATCTGTCCGGAGATGCCGCAGGCAATGTAGAGCTTGGGACGGACTGTCAGCCCTGTCTGTCCGATCTGGCGGTCATGGTCGCAGAACCCTGCATCGACGGCTGCACGGCTGGCTCCGACCTCTGCATGAAGTTCCTTTGCCAACTCGAACAGCATGTCGAAGTTCTCTTTCGAGCCTACGCCATACCCTCCGGCAACGACGATGGGCGCACCTTTCAAATTGTGCTTGGCTTTCTCCACATGGCGGTCGATAACCTTCACCACGTAATCGGCATCGTGTACGTATTTCGCCACGTCGTGCCTCACCACTTCACCTTTGTATGCGGCATCCAAGACTTCTTTCTTCATCACCCCTTCGCGCACCGTTGCCATCTGCGGGCGGTGCTCCGGATTGATGATGGTTGCCACAATGTTGCCTCCGAAAGCCGGACGGATCTGATAGAGCAGGTTCTCATACTTGATGCCCGCCTTTTTGTCTTCGTGCGAACCGATCTCGAGCGCGGTGCAGTCCGCCGTCAGCCCGCTGGTCAATGCCGAAGACACGCGGGGACCAAGGTCGCGACCTATAACGGTTGCACCCATCAGGCATATCTGAGGTTTCTCTTCCTTGAACAGGTTTATCAGTATCGAAGCATGGGGCAGCGAGGTGTAGGGAAACAACCCCGGCGCATCGAACACATGCACCTTGTCGACACCATAGGGCATCACTTGCCTCTCCACACCTTCGAGAGCGTTGCCTGCAACAATAGCTTCCAACTGACACCCCAGCCGATCTGCCAGCTTACGTCCCTTGGTCAGAAGTTCGAGACTTACATCGGCAACTGTCGTGCCTTCAATCTCACAATATACAAATACGTTGTTCATAATCTTATCCGATGGTATGGTTCGCTAACAGTTCAACAATCAACTCTTCTATATCCTTGTCCGCTCCGGTAAGCGTCTTGCTTTCCTTTGCTTGGAACACCACATTCTCCACACTCTTGACCTTCGTAGGCGAACCCGACAGACCGCATTGCGCCAAGTCTCCGCCGACATCGCCCACGCTCCATTCCTGAATATTCAGGTAAGGACGCCTCTCGTAGAGGTCGGCATAGGGCAATGAGGCGGCGGCATCCGCGTGGCAAGCCGTCTTTTCCTGCGCACCCATTGCACGTTTGTATTTCTGCACCAGCTTGGCATTGCGCGGACGGCAGGGAGCTGCCGAGCCGTTTACGGTAATGACAATAGGCAGCGGACCTTCCACTGTCTCCACTCCACCGTCGATATGACGACGGACAGTGATACGGCGCGTAGCTTCATCCACATTCAATATCTCTTCGGCGTAGGTAATCTGCGTCAGTCCCAACTTCTCTGCCACCTGAGGACCAACCTGTGCCGTATCGCCGTCGATAGCCTGACGGCCGCCGATGATGATGTCGTAGTCCTTTATCTTTTTGACAGCTGTGGCAAGCGCGTACGACGTTGCCAAAGTGTCGGCTCCGGCAAAGGCACGGTCAGTAAGCAGAAAGCCGCCGTCGGCTCCGCGGTACAGCCCCTCGCGAATAATCTCGGCAGCACGCCCCGGTCCCATTGTCAGCAGAGTGACGGTAGACCCCGGATAAGTATCTTTCAGGCGCAATGCCTGCTCCAATGCGTTCAGGTCTTCCGGGTTGAAGATGGCAGGAAGAGCGGCACGGTTGATTGTCCCGTCTTCTTTCATCGCATCCTTCCCCACATTGCGTGTATCCGGAACCTGCTTCGCTAAAACAATAATTCTTAAACTCATATCAAATAGGAATATCTCTTTTACTTCTTCACATTATACGTCTGATGAATTGCCTTGTCGAAAGCCTTCCAGTGTTCGTCGGTCATATCTCCGGGTGTAAACAAAGACACACCTGCCGCTCCGGCTTCCATCGACCCGCGAACAGCCTCTTCGATCTCCGACGGGAGCAGTCCGTGCCCCTCGGGATCTTTTATGTTGGCTTTGTTCTTCCAGTCATGGCAGATAAACAAGCCGCTGTAAACAGGCATTTCTCCCTTCACGGAGTTCACCTCCTCACGGGTCACCTCGCCTACCCATGCAGCATCCTCCAAGTAGAAATCGTTGTAGTTCATCGGGAAGATTGCATCTACGTTCCATTTGTTCCATTCCTGACGAACCATCCACCTCGCGTAAGAGTCGGGTCCGGGGAACACGGCTGCACTGATCTTCTTTCCCTTGGCATGGACAGTATCGGCAATGCGGTCCACCAAGCGCGTAATCACGTCGCAGCGGAACTGTGCCCATTCCTTGCATTTGGAAGGATCTTCAAACGAGCGTATGTCAACGCCGGTTGCTGCCTTGAAATCCGCCACACACTTATCGCAATAGCAATAGTCGGCAGTCGGATATTCTTCGTTCATCACCAATCCGTATTTTTCCCAAAGCCCCCTTGCGAGGATTACGTCCACGTAGCGGATATAGTCGAGATGCACATAATCCACCTCCGGAATATCTGCCACCCTGCCATACAGGTCGGTCAGGAACTCTGCCGTACCTTCCTGATTCGGGCAAAGACATTTGTAGTACGGCACGTATGCCTGCACCTTGTAGGCTGGGTCGCCATTACGGTTCACAGCATAGAGCGTTGTATCCATATCACCCTGCAACATGGCAGGTATCCAGGCATGAAACTCCATGCCGTTGGCGTGAGCAATCTTCGCCGCACGCTGGATCTTCTGCAAGTCCTGTCCGGCACTGTAACACATACCGTCCAAGCCATGCGACTTCCATTTACTGAAATCAGCTTGCAGGGTTTCTTCGGTTGTGTTTCCGTTTTCGCCTTGCCAACCATACACTTTGATTTTCGTCTCCGGTGCTTTCGTGCAAGCCGTCCCGATGAGGGCTGCGGCTGCTATGGCAACTAATACTCTTCTCATATTCTTCTTTCAGATTTGTTTGTCATTACTTTCATACGCCGACAGCGTCGGGATCAGATTACGATCGCCGTAAGCATTGTCCACACGTGCCACATTGATCCAGAACTTACACTCATGCAACCACTCCAACGGGAAAGCCGCCTTGCTGCGGGCATAGCTGTGTTTCCACTCGTCGGCTGTCACTTCGTATTCCGGATGGGGAGCATTCCTAAGGACATTATCATCCTTGTCAACCTTACCCTCTTCCACTTCCTTTATCTCCTTCCATATACAATCCATAACCTCTGCGAAACGGTCGAGCTCCGCTTTGCTTTCGCTCTCGGTCGGTTCAACCATCAGGGTGCCATGAACGGGGAACGACAGCGTCGGAGCATGATAGCCAAAGTCCATCAACCGTTTTGCTATGTCTCCCTCATCGATGCCGGAAGCCTCTTTCACGCCACGGCAATCAAGAATAAGTTCATGCCCCACGCGCCCCGTTGCACCGGTATAGACAATACCGTAAGTGTCTTTGAATTTCGATGCCAAATAGTTTGCATTCAGAATGGCAGTCTTCGTTACCGTCTCCAGCCCTTCCGCACCCAACATACGAATATAAGCGTAGGTAATCGGCAGGATACCTGCACTTCCGTAAGGAGCCGCCGAGACAGTATTCAGATCGCTACCCCACGCCACAGGATGAGAAGGCAGGAACGGCACAAGATGTTCGGCTACGCAGATTGGACCGACACCGGGACCGCCGCCGCCGTGAGGCGAAGCAAAAGTCTTGTGCAGGTTGAGATGACATACGTCCGCACCGATAGTTCCGGGATTGGTCAACCCCACCTGCGCATTCATATTCGCGCCGTCCATATACAGCTGACCGCCGCAAGCGTGCACTATGTCGCACATCTCTTTGATGTCTACCTCGAAAATGCCGTGAGTGGACGGATACGTAATCATGCTTGCTGCCAAGTTTTCCTTGTTGGCTTCCGCCTTGGCGCGGAAATCTTCCAAGTCGATGTTTCCATTCTCGTCACATCTGACGGTAACAGTGGTATAACCGCACTGGACGGCACTTGCAGGGTTTGTTCCGTGAGCCGAGGCAGGAAGCAACACGATGTTACGGTGTCCCTGTCCGATGCTTTCCTGATATGCGCGGATAATACGCAGACCGGTATATTCTCCTGCCGCGCCCGAGTTAGGTTGCAGGGTAACGCCTTTGAAGCCTGTTATCTCTGCCAAGTAACCACAGAGGTTTTCGATAAGCTCTTTATATCCTTCCACCTGTTCTTCCGGAGCATAAGGGTGGATGTTCATAAACTCGGGGCGACTGAGAGGAAGCATCTCGGAGGCTGCGTTCAGCTTCATCGTACACGAGCCCAAGGATATCATCGACTGGGCAAGCGACACGTCCTTGCGTCCGAGGCGCGTGATGTAACGCATAAGCTCGGTCTCCGTATGATATTTCCTGAACACCTCTTCCTGGAGGAAGTCCGACGTGCGGGCAAACTTATTACAGAAATAAGTCTTCGCAGGAATTGCCTCACTTAGCATATAATCTTTCCCGACGGCACCGGCGAAAATATAGAGCAGCACACCGATGTCGGTAGGCTGTGTTGTCTCGTCGATGCTTACGCCTACCTGTCCGCCTTCGAAATAGCGGAGGTTGACCTTACACTCAAGTGCAATCTCACGAAGTGCACTGAGAGACACGTTATGCGGCAATTCTATCTTCAGTGTATCGAAGTAATCACTGTTTAGCTGCTTGTATCCGAGCTTCTCCAACTCTCCGGCGAGGAAACCGGCATAAGAATGTATGCGCCCTGCTATGTCGCGCAAGCCTTCCGCACCGTGATAGACAGCATAGAACCCTACCATTGTCGCAAGCAATGCCTGCGCAGTGCATATATTGGATGTGGCTTTCTCTCGCTTGATGTGCTGTTCCCTTGTCTGCAATGCCAGGCGATATGCCGGATGTCCGTAGGCATCTTTTGAGATACCGATGATACGTCCCGGGATGGCACGCTTGTATTCGTCTTTGGCAGCAAAGAAAGCAGCGGACGGACCACCATAGAACATCGGTATACCGAAGCGTTGACTGCTACCAAACACCACATCGGCATCCCATTCCCCAGGAGGAGTAAGCAAAACGAGGCTCATCAAATCGGCAGCCACTGCCACACGCGTTCCGTTTGCATGCGCCTTTGCGATAAACTCTCTGTAATCTCCCACCTTTCCGTCTGCATCGGGAAACTGCACTATCGCGGCAAACACTTCCGAAGTGAAGGCGAAAGTCTTGTAATTACCGGTTACAATGCGTATCCCCTGCGGAATCATACGCGTATGGATGACTGCCTGCGTGGATTCGAACACATTCTCGTCCACAAACAGAGTGTTTGCCCCTGCCTTCACCTGCGCACGGCTGCGAGAGCCGTAGAACATCGTTGCCGCTTCGGCAGCAGCGGTCGCTTCGTCAAGAAGAGAGCAGTTGGTAAGCGGGAGAGCCGTCAGCTCGCTTATGACGGTCTGAAAGTTGAACAGTGCTTCGAGCCTTCCCTGCGACACTTCGGCTTGATAGGGCGTGTAGGAAGTGTACCACACAGGGTTTTCAAATACGTTGCGCTGGATGGGAGCCGGACAAACAGTGTCGTACCATCCCATACCGATATACGAGGTATAGACTTCGTTTTTCGA